>NZ_JBHTVZ010000003.1:261460-331670 GCF_042792715.1 Isoptericola sp. NPDC056618
CCCGTGGTCCCCCTCCCCCCCCCCAACGGGGTGCCGTATTCCCCCCCCTGCGGGTCTTCAGTTTCCTAAAACCACCACGCTCGTTGCTGTCGGCGCGGCCTGGGAGAATGTCCGGACCATGACTTCCCCCAGCTCCCCCGACGCCGCCCCCCGCCCCGCCGGCACGCTGCTGCCGTACCTGCCCGCCCCGACGGGCGGCGCGCCGGACCCCGACGTCCTCTTCGAGGGGTTCGGCGAGTGGGCCACCGGCACGGGCCGGCCGCTGTACCCGCACCAGGAGGAGGCGCTGCTCGAGCTCATGACGGGCTCGCACGTGGTGCTGGCCACGCCCACGGGGTCGGGCAAGTCGATGGTCGCGATGGGCGCGCAGTTCGCGGCGCTCGCGAACCGCCGGTCGGGCCGCGGCGGGCGCACGTTCTACACCGCGCCGCTCAAGGCGCTGGTGAGCGAGAAGTTCTTCGACCTCGTCGCCGCGTTCGGGTCGCGCAACGTCGGCATGATGACCGGCGACTCCGCCGTCAACGCCGACGCCCCGATCATCTGCTGCACCGCGGAGATCCTCGCCAACCTCGCCCTGCGGCGCGGGGCCGACGACGACGGCGTCGGCGCGGACGGCACGGCCGACGACGACGCCATCGCCCAGGTCGTCATGGACGAGTTCCACTTCTACGGCGACCGGCAGCGCGGCTGGGCGTGGCAGGTGCCGCTGCTGGAGCTGCCGCGCACGCAGTTCCTGCTGATGTCCGCCACCCTGGGCGACACCACCCGGCTGCGCGAGGACCTCGAGGAGCGCAGCGGCCGCCCCGTCGCGGAGGTCGCGGGCGCCGAGCGCCCGGTGCCGCTGACGTTCTCCTACGTCGTCGAGCCGCTGACCGACGTCATCGCCGAGCTCGTCACGACGCACCGCGCCCCCGTCTACGTCGTGCACTTCACGCAGAAGGACGCCGTCGAGCGCGCCCAGGCGCTGCTGTCCACGAGCCTCGCCTCCAAGGACGAGAAGGCCGCGATCGCGGCCGAGATCGGCGCCTTCCGGTTCGGCACGGGCTTCGGCAAGACGCTGAGCAAGTTCCTGCGCGCGGGCATCGGCGTGCACCACGCCGGGATGCTGCCGAAGTACCGCCGCCTCGTGGAGCGGCTCACGCAGCGCGGCCTGCTCAAGGTGGTCTGCGGCACCGACACCCTCGGCGTGGGCATCAACGTGCCGATCCGCACCGTCCTCATGACGTCGCTCGTGAAGTACGACGGCGAGCGCATGCGCCACCTCACCGCGCGCGAGTTCCACCAGATCTCCGGCCGGGCCGGGCGCGCGGGGTTCGACACCGTGGGCGAGGTGCTCGTCATGGCGCCCGAGCACGTCATCGAGAACCGCAAGCTGCTCGCCAAGGCCGGCGACGACCCGAAGAAGCTCAAGAAGGTGGTGCGCAAGAAGGCGCCCGCCGGCGCCGTGAACTGGACGGACTCCACGTTCGAGCGGCTGCGCGACGCCGACCCCGAGCCCCTGACCAGCCAGTTCCACGTCAACCACGCCATGGTGCTCAACGTGCTGGCACGTGACTCCGCGGGCTCGGGCGGCGACCCCGTCGAGGCCATGCGGCACCTGCTCACCGCGAACCACGACACCGAGGCGCAGCAGGCGAAGCACGTGCGCCAGACGTTCCGCATCTACCGGTCGCTGCGGGTCGCGGGCGTGGTGGAGAAGGTCCGCGTGCCCGACGCGTCGCGCCCGGCCGGGTACCGGCCCAGCGTGCGGCTCGTCGTCGACCTGCCGCGCGACTTCGCGCTCAACGCCCCGCTGTCGCCGTTCGCGCTCGCGGCCATGGACCTCCTGGACACCGAGAGCCCGACGCACGTGCTCGACGTCGTCTCCGTCATCGAGGCGACCCTCGACGACCCGCGCCAGATCCTCTACGCCCAGCAGTCCAAGGCGAAGGGCGAGGCCGTCGCGGCGATGAAGGCCGAGGGCATGGAGTACGAGGAGCGCATGGAGGCGCTCGAGGACGTGACCTGGCCGCGGCCGCTCGCCGACCTGCTCGAGCCCGCGTTCACCACGTACAAGCGGTCGAACCCGTGGGTGGCCGACGCCGAGCTCGCGCCCAAGTCCGTGGTGCGCGACATGCTCGAGCAGGCCATGACGTTCGCCGAGCTGGTCAGCGTGTACGGGCTGGAGCGCACCGAGGGCGTGGTGCTGCGCTACCTCGCCGACGCCTACCGCGCGCTGCGCCAGGTGGTGCCCGAGGAGCACCGCACCGAGGAGGTGCAGGAGGTCGTCGAGTGGCTCGGCGAGCTGGTGCGCGGCGTCGACTCGTCGCTGCTCGACGAGTGGGAGCGGCTGCAGAACCCGGTCGACGACGACGCCGACCTCGTCGTCGAGGGCGAGCTCGCCGAGGCGGGCGCGGAGGCGCCCGCACGGCCCGTCACCGGCAACCCGCGCGCGTTCCGCCGCCTGGTGCGCAACGCGACGTTCCGCCGCGTCGAGCTCGCCGCTCGCGAGGACTACGACGCGCTCGGGGCGCTCGACGGCGCGCACGGCTGGGACGGCGACGCCTGGGCCGCCGCGCTCGACCCCCTGTTCGAGGCGCAGGGCGACGACGCCGTCGGCATCGGCCCCGCCGCCCGCGCGGCCGGGCTGCTGACCATCCTCGAGCCGGGCGCCCAGCTGCCCGGCGGCGCGACCACGACCACGCGCGACGGCGTCGAGGTGGCCGAGGTGCCCGCCGGCACGTGGTGGGTGCGGCAGGTGCTCGACGACGCCGACGGCGACCACGACTGGGCCGTCACCGCCGTCGTCGACCTGGCGGCCAGCGACGAGGCCGGGGCCGTCGCGCTCACCGTGGTGGACGTCGGCCGGATCTGAGCACCCGCGGCGGTTGCAAGCATCCGGGGTCGGTCGTGTGATCGACCCAGGGTGCCGCCCCCGGCACCCCCGACGTCAGGAGTCCGCCATGGACACCACGACCATCGTCTGGATCGTCGTCGCCGTCGTCGTCGTGCTGCTGCTCGTGCTCGTCGCCGTGGCCCTCGCCCGCCGCTCCCGGACCGCCGAGGCGCGCCGGCGCGAGGAACGGCGCGACGAGGCCGCCGAGCTGCGCCGGCAGGCGGAGCACGACCGGATCGCGGTGCAGGAGCGCGAGGCGGCGTCCGCGAAGCTCGACGCCGAGGCCCGGATGTCCCAGGCCGAGGCCGACCAGAAGGCCGCCGAGGCGGCCCGTCTGCAGGAGGAGGCCCGGCGGCGCGACGCGAGCCTCGACGAGCGCCGGGCCGACGTCGACGAGCGCCTGCGCCGCGCGGACGAGCTGGACCCCGACCGAGGGGACGCACCGGGTGCGCTTGGGCGGCACGCTCCCGAGCACCGCGCGGACGGCCCGGCGGACGGGTCCGCCGACGTCCCGCGTCGTGACGAGGGCGACCGGCCGGTCTGAGCCCTACCTCCTCAGCCCAGGTGCGCGAGCCCCTGGGCGAGGGTCGCGACGCCCCCGACGTACGCGAGCACGATCAGCCCGCGCCGGACGGCCACCGCAGGGACGCGCGGGGTGAGCCAGTCGCCGACGACGAGCCCGGCCACGATCGCGGCGAGGACGACGAGCCACTGCCAGGCGGCGAAGGGCGGGAAGGACGCGTCGGTGAGCGTGAGCTTGGCGATCAGCGCGGCGAGCGCGTTGGTCGCGAAGAACGGCTGCGCCGTCGCCGCGAAGCCGCGCGGGTCCCAGCCGCTGAGCACGGAGTAGATCGCCACGGGCGGGCCGCCGATGCCCGCGGCCACGCTCCCGACCCCGCTCGCGACGCCGGTCGCGACCAGCGGGGCGCGCGCCTCGGGCCGGACGGGGTGCCGGCCGCCGCGGCGCAGGCGGGTCGTGACGACGGCCAGCGTCATCGCGACGACGACGAGGGCCCCGACGGCGACCTCGAGCGCCGCACGGCTCGCGTCGCGCAGCAGCAGGGCGGCGGGGACCATGACGACCACCGATGTGACGGCGAGCCAGGCGTAGCGCCGCCAGTCCACGTCCCGCGCGACGCGGCCCAGGATGAGCGCGGACGCGATCGCGCCGGCCAGGTTCACGAACAGCACGCCCTCGAGCGGGCCCACCAGGAGCACGATGAACGGGCCGGCGACGAGCCCGAAGCCCATGCCGGTGACCCGTTGGAGCGCCCCTCCCACCAGGATCGCGAGGACGAGAAGGAGGAGCACCGCACCACCCTACTCAGGCACAATCGGCGGCGTGTCGAAGAAGAAGCCGCACGCCTCGCACGGGACGCCGGCCGTCGTCGCGCTCGACCGGGCCGGTATCGCCTACGGGCTGCACACCTACGACCACGACCCGGCGTCGGACCTGAGCTACGGCCTGGAGGCGGCCGAGGCGCTCGGCGCCGACCCCGCGCAGGTCTTCAAGACGCTCCTGGCGGACGTCGACGGGCGGCTCGTGGTCGGCATCGTGCCGGTGGACGGCAGCCTCGACCTCAAGGCGTTGGCCCGCGCCGTCGGCGGCAAGCGGGCCGCGATGGCCGACCCGGCGGCGGCGCAGCGCGCCACCGGCTACGTGGTGGGCGGCATCTCGCCGATCGGGCAGAAGCAGCGGCACACGACCGTGCTCGACGAGTCCGCGGCGGGCTTCGACGTCGTCTACGTGTCCGGCGGCCGGCGCGGGCTGGACGTGTCGCTCGCCCCCGACGACCTGCTGCGCCTCACGGGCGGGACGACGGCGCCGATCGGCCGCCCGTGAGGCCGGTGCCCGACGGTCAGTGCTGGTACGTCGGGTACCGGGCGTCGCTGGGCACGATGTCCTTGCCGAGCGGCAGCAGCGAGACCGGGATCATCTTGAGGTTCGCGATCGCCAGCGGGATGCCGATGATCGTGATCGCCTGGGCGACCGCCGTCGTGATGTGCCCGATGGTGAGCCAGATGCCGGCGAAGACGATCCAGATGACGTTGCCCAGCACCGACCAGCCGCCGGCGCCCGGCTTGTCGACGACCGTGCGTCCGAACGGCCACAGCGCGTAGCCGGCGATCCGGAACGACGCGATGCCCCACGGGATCGCCACGATCGTGATGCAGCAGAGGATGCCCGCCGCGGCGTAGCCGAGCGCGAGCCAGAAGCCGCCGAAGACGAGCCAGATGATGTTGAGCAGGGCTTTCACCCGACCATCCTCGCCCGCCGCGCGAGCGCGGCACCACCCGGGAACCCCCTGACGCGACCCTGGTCCGC
The DNA here is from genome assembly GCF_042792715.1 of Isoptericola sp. NPDC056618. NCBI lineage: Bacteria > Bacillati > Actinomycetota > Actinomycetes > Micrococcales > Promicromonosporaceae > Isoptericola > Isoptericola sp. NPDC056618. The sequence goes on from NZ_JBHTVZ010000003.1 coordinate 266,662, forward strand.
CGCAGTCTCGGTCACGGCCCCGCGTCGCGTCCCAGGACCACCGACGGCGTTCGTAGACTGGCGACCATGCCCACCGAGTGTCCCGGGATCCCCGCACGCCTGGCCGCCGTCCACGACCGCGTCGCGGCCGCCGCCCGCGCGGCGGGGCGCGACCCGCGCGAGGTCCGCGTGCTGCTGGCCACCAAGACGCAGGAGGCCGAGACCATGCTCGCGGGGGTCCGGGCCGCGCTGGACCTCGCCGCCGCCCAGGGCGACGACCGGCCGGTGCTGGTCGGCGAGAACCGCGTCCAGGAGCTCGTCGCGAAGGCGCCCGCCCTGGCGGACCTCGTCGCCGCGGGACGCGTCGAGGCGCACCTCATCGGCCACCTGCAGAAGAACAAGGTCAACCAGGTGCTCGGCGCCGCCACCGCCGTCGACTCGGTGGACTCCCCCGCCCTCGCGCGCGCCCTGTCCACGCGCTGCGAGCGCGACGGCCGCACCCTGGACGTGCTCGTGCAGGTCAACGTCTCCGGCGAGGAGAGCAAGTCCGGCGTCGCGCCCGACGACGCGGCGGCGCTCGCCCTCGACGTCGCGGCCCTGCCGGGGCTGCGCCTGACCGGGTTCATGACGATCGGCGCGCGCCTGGGCGAGCACCACGACGAGGCGCTCGTGCGGGCCGGCTTCGCCCGGCTGCGTGCGATCCGCGACGCCGTGCTCGTCAGCGGGGCTCCGGGGACGGACGACGCCCGCGAGCTCTCCATGGGCATGACCGCCGACCTCGAGCTCGCCGTCGCCGAGGGCGCGACCGTCGTCCGCGTCGGCACCGCCGTCTTCGGCGCCCGCCCTACCCCCGCGAGGTAGCACCCATCGCGCCGAGGTAGTACGAAGCCGGCCGAGGTAGTACACGGGATGCGCGAATTGTCCGGATTGCCTGGACTACCTGGCGCACTCAGGTACTACTTCACGAGAATTCGCACCACCTCGCGGGTTCGGGCACTACCTCGGCGGGGCGGCGCCGAGACGGCCGAGGGCCCCGCGGACGCCGTCTCCCCCGGCGAGCGCGCCGCGCGCCGCCGCGGCGTCCACCCCCGCCAGCAGCATGACCAGCGCCACCTGCACCTCCCCACCGGCGTCGGCCAGCACGGGCGCGCACACCTCCGGCGCGAGACCGGTCGCCTGGCTCAGCAGGCGCACGAGCCGGGCGCGGAGCTTGGCGTTGGACGCGCGGACGTCGACCATGAGGTTCGAGTACGTCTTGCCGAGCTGGATCATCGTGGCGGTCGAGAACGTGTTGAGCACGATCTTCTGCGCGGTGGCGGCCTTCATCCGGGTCGAGCCGGTGACGGCCTCGGGCCCCGTGTCGAGCAGGATCGCGACGTCCACCCGGTCGGCCAGCGGCGCGGCCGGGTTGGCGCTGACGAGCGCGGTGCGCGCCCCGCGCTCGCGGGCGAGGTCGAGCGCCCCGCCCACGTACGGGGTGCGACCGCTGGCCGCGAGCCCGACGACGAGGTCGTGCGGGCCCACGTGGTCCAGGTCGCGCCGACCGGCCTCCGCGTCGTCCTCCGCGCCCTCCACCGAGACGGTCATCGCGTCGGGACCGCCGGCGAGGTGCGCGTCGAACCACTCGGGGCCGACACCGTAGGTCGGCAGCAGCTCGACGGCGTCCAGCACGCCGAGGCGGCCGGACGTACCCGCACCGGCGTAGTGCACCCGCCCGCCCGCGCGGATCGCCTCGACCGCGAGCTCCACCGTCTGCGTGACGCGGAACCGCTCCGCGCGCACCACGCTGGCGACGCCGGCGTCCTCGTCGAGGATGAGGCGCACCACGTCGGCCGGCGGGAGCAGGTCGATGTCGGTGGTGCGCGGGTTGCGCTCCTCCGTCGGCGAGACGAGGCGCGCGACGTCGAGCACGTCGTCCGGGGGGCCGGCGTCCGGAGGCACGGAGGGGTCGGGCACGGTCGCTCCGCTCATCGGGTGCTTCCTCTCGTCAGGTCGCGCGCAGTGGTCGGGACGCTCGGTGCCGTGGTGAGCGCGAGGCGCCGCACCGGGGTGCGGACCGCCTCCACGGGCAGCGGCGTGGGGGGCGTGAGCGACCCCAGCACCACCGGCCGGCGGGCCCCCGTGGCCTGCCGCCGGTGCGGGCCGGGTGCGGTGCCGGGCACCCCGTGCACGCCGAGGAAGCCGAGCAGCGCGAAGAGGTACGCCTCCTTGGCGTCCGCGGGCAACCCGAGATCGTCCGCGGTCTCGAGGGCGGTGCCGGCCGGGAGCAGCGCCCGCAGACGGTCGCGGAGCACGGGGTTGCGGACCCCGCCGCCGGAGATCACGACCCGCTCGACGCCCCCGCCCGGCGCGTGGTCGGCGAGCGACCGCGCCACGGTGGTCGCGGTGAGCTCCGTGAGCGTGGCGACCAGGTCCGGGGTGCTGAGCCGGTCGGCACGCACCCCTGCGGCGGCGAGCCGCGTCGTCACGTACTCGCCGTCGTAGAGCTCGCGGCCGGTGGACCGCGGCACGGGCAGCGCGTAGTACGGCTCGTCCAGCAGCGCGTCCAGCGCCTCGTGGTCCACGACGCCGCCGGCCGCGAGCTCCCCGTCGCGGTCGAACGGCTGCCCGGTGAGCCTCTGCACCGCGGCGTCGAGCAGGCAGTTGCCGGGGCCGGTGTCCCAGCCGAGCACCGGCTCGTCGTGCGCGCCGACGACGGTGACGTTGGCGATGCCGCCGATGTTGAGCGCCGCGGAGTACCTCGTGCCGGCGGGCCCGTCGTGCCCGAGCCACAGCGCGTCCAGCACGCTCACCAGCGGCGCGCCCTGCCCCCCGGCGGCGACGTCGGCGACCCGGAAGTCGCTGACCACCGGCCGTCGGGTGCGCTCCGCGATCCAGGCGGGGTTGCCGAGCTGCAGCGTGCCGCGCGCGCGGCCCGCCACCACCCAGTGGTGCAGGGTCTGCCCGTGCGACGCCACGAGGTCGGCGTCGCCGCCCGCGAGGTCGTCGACGGCGCGCCGGGCGGCGGCGCCCAGCTCCTGCCCGACGAGCGTGTCGAGCTGGCACACCTCGCCCAGGTCCGCGGTGGCGGGCGGCAGCGCCGCGAGGATGCGCCGGCGCAGGTGGTCGGGCCAGGCGTACTCGGCGTGACCCAGCGGCCGCAGGGACAGCGTGCCGTCGGGGCGCAGGTCGAGGTCCGCCGCCGCCGCGTCGATCGCGTCGACGCTGGTGCCGGACGAGATGCCGATGACGATCATCGCGCCACCTCCGTGGGTTCGGGGGCGAGCTCCCCGGCGAGGAGGGCCACGGCGGCCTCGGCGTTGGCCCGGCCGGTGCCGCAGGCCAGGACGGTCGCGGGCAGCCCGCCCGGGAGCGCGGCGAGCCACCGCTCCCCCGCGGCCGGCGCGCCCGTGTGCACGACGACGAGATCCGGGCGCGCCCGCTGCAGCCGCGCCAGGCGCTCGTGCTCGTCGCCGCCCGGGACAGGTTCGCGCGTGACGACGACGAGAGGCCGTTCGCCGCCGTCGGCCGGGCCGGGGAGCCCGCGCAGCAGGGCGCCGAGCCCGGCGTCATCGAGGGCGGGGTGCACGACGGCGTCGGGCCAGCGGGCGGCGACGGCGCGCTGCACGTGCTGCGCGGTGCGACCGGCCGCGTGGTCGAGCCGCAGCCGCAGGTCGACGACGTCGGGCGCTCCCGCGAGCGCCGGCGACGGACCGATGACGCGCACCGCCCGGCGCGCCACCTCGGCCCCCACGGCCGCGAGCGCGGTGAGCGCCTCCTCGGCCGGGGCCGGCGCGGCGGCGACCCGCCGGGCGCGCAGCCGGCCCACCAGGGCGTCGGTGCGTCGCCGGGACGCGGCGAGCCGGTCCAGGCTCACCCGGCCGGCGTCGACCGCGGCCACGAGGGCGTCGGCGGCGGAGCGGAACAGCGCCTCGTCGTCCCGTCCGGTCGTCGTGCCCAGGCACAGCAGGTCCGCGCCGCCCTCGACCGCCCGCACGGCGGCCTCGCCGACGTCGGCGCCGTCGGACACGGCGCGCATGTCGAGGGCGTCGGTGACGATCGGCCCGGCGTGGCCGAGCTCGCGGGCGAGCGCCGCGACGGCGGGCTCGAGAGACGCCGGAGCGGGCCCGAGCGCGGGCACGACGACGTGCGCGGTCATGAGGGCGTCGGCCGCGGGGCCCTCGTCGCCGGGACCGCCCGCGAACGCCGCGGCGAACGGCACGAGGTCGCGGCCGCGCAGGGTCCGGGCGTCGGCCTCCACGACGGGCAGCGCGAGGTGCGAGTCGACGGTCGTGGACCCGTGCCCCGGGAAGTGCTTGGCGCACGTGCCGACGCCGCCGTGCTGCAGGCCGCGGGCGAACGCGACGCCGTGCCGCGCGACCGCCTCCGGGTCGGTGCCGAACGCCCGCACCCCGATGACCGGGTTCCCGGGCGTGTCGACGTCGAGCACCGGCGCGAGGTCGAGGTCGACGCCCGCGGCCGCGAGCAGGCGGCCCAGCGCCTCGCCCGCGGCCCCGGTGAGCCGCACGTCGTCCACCGCACCGAGCGCCGCGGCGCCGGGCAGCGACGACCCGGTCGCGGCCTCGAGCCGCGACACGTCGCCGCCCTCCTCGTCGGTCGCGACGAGCAGGTCGGGCGCGGCGTCGTGCAGGCGTGCCGTGAGCGCGGCCGTCGTCGCCGGGTCGGGCGTGTTGTGCGCGAACAGCACCACTCCGGCGAGCCCGTCGCGCGCGGCGTCGAGCAGCCACGCAGGGGGCGTCGTCCCGGTGAAGCCGGGCAGCAGCACCCCGTGCACGGCCCTCCGGACGTCGTTCACCCCTTCACCGCCCCGGACGTCAGCCCGGACGCGAGCCGGCGCTGGACGACGATGAAGAAGATCATCACGGGCACGGTGATGATCGTCGAGGCCGCCATGATCGCGCCCCAGTCGTTCGAGTGCTGCCCGAAGAACGAGCGCAGCCCGATGGCCACCGTGTAGTTCTGCGTCTCGCCGCCGAGCAGCGTCATCGCGAAGACGAACTCGTTCCACGCCGTGATGAAGCTGAAGATGCTCGTGGCCACGAGACCGGGCGCGACGAGCGGCAGCAGGATGGACCGGAACATGCGGCCCCAGGTGGCGCCGTCGAGGTAGGCGGCCTCCTCCAGCTCCACCGGCACGGCGGCCACGAAGCCGCGCAGCATCCAGATGCCGAAGGGCAGCGCGAGCGCCACGTACACCACGACCAGGCCGGTCAGCGTGCCGAGCAGGTCCAGGTTGCGCACCTGGACGAACAGCGGGATGACGAGCGCCTCGAGCGGGACCATCTGCACGATCAGCACGAGCATGAGCACCTGCGTGCGGAGCTTGAAGCGGAAGCGCGCCACCGCCACCGACGCCAGCAGGGCGAGCAGCGACGAGACGAGCACCGTCCCGAGGGCCACGAGCAGCGAGTTGCGCAGGAAGACGTCGAAGCCGCCGTCCGTGAGCACGAACTCGAAGTGCTCCAGCGTCGGGTCGGCGGGGACGAAGGACGACCCGCGCCCCGCCTTGCCGTCGAGCGCGCTGACGAGCATCCAGTAGGCCGGGAAGAGGGTGAACGCCAGGAGCAGCGCGACGGCGACCCCCTTGCCCACCCGCGTCGCGGTCGTCGGCCGGCTCACAGCTCCTCCTCCTTCAGGATCGTGCGGACGTACACGACGGTGATGGCGAGCAGCAGCAGGGTCAGCAGCACCGCGATCGCGGCGCCGAACCCGTACCGGTTCTGCCCGAACGACTCGGTGTACGACCAGACGCCCAGGTTGAGCACCTCGCGGTTGCTGCCGGCGCCGCCGGGCATGAGGTAGACCTGCGCGAAGACCTTGAAGTCCCAGATGGTCGACAGGATGATCACGACGGCGAAGATCTGCTTGAGCTGCGGCACGATCACCGAGAAGAACCGGCGCCACGGCCCGGCGCCGTCGATCTCCGCGGCCTCGAGCAGCTCCTTCGGCACGCCGAGCAGGCCCGCGAGCACGGTGATCGCGACGAACGGGAAGCCGTGGTGCACCACGTTGAGGAGCACGATCGCGTAGAACGACCAGCGGTCGGTGAACCAGTTGACGGGCGCGTCCTGCAGCCCGAGCGACTGCAGCACGTGGTTGAACACGCCGCGGTCGGCGTCGAAGATCCAGACCCAGACGTACGTGCCGGTGACGGCGGGCATCGCCCAGGCCGCCATGATCGCGCTGGACACGATGGTGCGCCAGACGCGGCCGAGCGACGCGAGCAGCACGGCCACGGCCGTACCGAAGACCACCGTGAACGACACCGACAGCACGGCGAAGACCACCGTGTTCGGCAGCACCACGGCCCACAGCTGCTCGGACGTGAACACCTCGACGTAGTTGGCGAGGCCGATCCAGTTCGGCTCGCCGGAGACGATCTCCCGCAGCCCGTAGTCCTGGAGCGAGAACAGCCCGACCCGCACCAGCGGCCACAGGAGCAGCACCGCCAGCACGAGCAGCGCGGGCGTCAGCAGCATCCACGGCCGCACCCGCGCCAGGAGCGACTTGCCGAGCGGGCGGCGCCCGCCGGGCCCGGGCTGCTGCCCGGGCCCGGCGGGGACCGCGACGGGGAGGGTGCTCGTCATGCGTCAGCTTCCACCGTTGAGCAGCGACGTCATCTCGTCGGCCGCCTTCGTGCTGGCGGTCGGCACGTCCTCGCTCCCGGAGAGGATCGACTGCATCATCGTGCTGGTCGTGAGCTTGGCCTGCACGGCCCCGAAGTTCGGCGAGACCGGCACGGACGCGCCACCCTCGACGAACTGCTGCGCGAACGGGGCCACGAGCGGGTCGGTGCTCTTCAGCGTCTCGTCCAGGAGCGACTTCTGCCCCGGGAAGTAGCCGGCCTGCTCGCCCCACTTCGTGGCGAACTCACCGGTCGTCATGAGCTCCACGAACGCGAACGCCAGGTCCTTGTCCTCCGCGGTCTCGAACACGGACAGGTGCGAGCCGCCGAGGACCGACGGCGACATCCCGCCGTCCTTGCCCGGGATCGGGACGGCGGCGAACTTGCCGTCCATGTCCTTGTTCGCCTCGACGATGGCGCCCGGAGTCCAGGAGCCCATGATCGCCATGCCGACGTCGCCCTGGGCGAACGCGTCGAGCACGTCGGTCTCGCGCCAGGTGGTGGCGCCCGCCGACGAGTAGCCGTCCGCGGCGAGCCCGGTCCAGAAGCTCAGGCCCTCCTGCGCCTCGGGGCTGTCGAGCCCGGACGTCCAGGTGTCGCCGTCGAGCGTCGCGACCTCGCCGCCGGCGCCCCACACCCACGGGTACACCGTGAACTCGGCGTCGCCCGGCACCGCGATCGCGGTCTTCTTCGGGAACTTCTCCTTGATGGCCTTGGCCGCCGACTCGATCTCCGCCCAGGTCGTGGGCGGCTCGACGCCGGCCTCCTCGAAGTTCTCCGTGTTGTACACGAGCGAGCGGACGCCGGCGTACCAGGGCATGCCGTACAGCTGCCCGTCGTAGGTGCCCGCCTCGACGAGGCCGTCCACCAGGTCGTCGCCCAGGCCGGCCTCCGCCACGTAGTCGTCGAGCGGCGCGAGCGCTCCGGCGTCGGCGAACTCCGGCGTCCACGTGGTGCCGGTCTCCGCGACGTCGGGCGTGGTCTGGCCCGCGATCGACGTGACGAACCGGTCGTGGGCGTCCGCCCACTCGACGAACTCGACGTTCAGCTCCGCGCCCGTCTCCTCCGTGAAGGCCTTCCCGACCTCGTCGAAGAAGGCGTCGGCGCTGGGGTTCGTGCCCTGCATGATCCAGACGTCGAGGGTCTTGCCCTCGCCGTCGACCGTCCCGTCCCCGCCCCCGTCGCCGGAGCCGCCGCTGCCGCACGCGGCGACGCCGAGCGCCACCAGCGCCGCGGTGGCCACGGCCCCCACGTTCCTGCGGGTCCACATGTCTCGACGCATCGTCGTCCTCCCCCGGCGGCCGCTGGGCCGCCCTCCGTGGTGCGCGGCGCCGCCGTTGTCGCGGTCGCGCGCCGTTCTCGCGGTCATGTCCTGCCGACGTCCTCGTCGTCCGGCGTGACGTCGTCGTCTCGCTTGTCATGCTGATCGCCGTGGTGATCGCGAGCGCCGCCCCGGCTTGAAAGGAAGTTCCGGGGCATCGCTTCACGAGGAAGATAACTGACCGAGCGGGGATAACGAAAGCCCCCGCACCAATTCGTGACAGGACGGTGACCTCTCGGCGCGTCGCGGTCGGTGCGGGGGCGGCGGCGGTGGAGCTCAGGGCACGCGGTTGATCCAGGCCGGGTCGGCGAACTTCGTCCGGACCAGCTCCTCGGCGCGGTCCAGCTCGTCGGGACGCAGCGCGGAGTCCACGGTCCGGTGGTGTGCCTTGAAGTGCGCCTCGAACGCGTCGACGATCTCGTCGCGCGACATGCCGGTCTGCGAGCGCAGCGGGTCCACCCTCTTGTTGGCGCTGGTGGTGCCCTTGTCGGAGAGCTTCTCGCGGCCGATGCGCAGCACCTCGAGCATCTTCGCGTTGTCGATGTCGTACGCCATCGTCATGTGGTGCAGGACGGCGCCGCCGGCCAGGCGCTTCTGCGCCGAGCCCGCCAGCTTTCCCGCGGGCGACGCGACGTCGTTCATGCCGGAGAAGTACGCCTCGACGCCGACGTCGTGCAGCGCGCCCAGCACCCACGAGTCGAGGAATGCGTACGACTGCTCGAACGACAGGCCGTCGACGAGCGACGCCGGCACGACCAGCGAGAACGTCACGCAGTTGCCGGCCTCCATGAACATGGCGCCACCGCCGGAGATACGGCGCACCACCGTGACGTCGTGCTCGCGCACGCCCGCCGGGTCCACCTCGTTGCGCAGCGACTGGAACGACCCGATGAAGACGGCGCGCTCGTTCCAGTCCCAGAACCGCAGCGTGGGCCCGCGGCGGCCCTCGGCCAGCTCCTCCGTGAGCACCTGGTCCAGGGCGGCGAGCGTCGCCGGGGGCAGCGGGCCCGGGCGCAGCACCTCGAAGGTGTGGTCGTCCCACGTGGTGGCCAGCCCCAGCGCGCGGCGGACCGCGACCGCGACGGCCCAGGCGTCGAAGCCCACCATCGTCACGGCGCCGGCGACGCGACCGTCCTGCTCGGCGATGCGCAGCCCGTCGTCGACGGCGCGCGCGAGCTCGCTCGTCGACGTCTCGCGCGGCAGCCCGGCGAGGGCGGAGTCGATGACCTCGAGGGCGTCGTCCGGCTCGAGGAAGAAGTCGCCGCTGAGCCTGACGTCGGCGAGCAACCCGTCGCGCACGTCGAGGTCGACCGTCACGAGCTTGCCACCGGGAACCTTGTACTCACCATGCACGTCTCCACGGTAGCGGGGCCGGGACGCCTCGTGGGCGAGATTCTTTTTGTGAGGTGCCCAACCTGAGAAAATCGCTGCCACACTGGGTCCCGTGACCGGCCCGGACGTCTCCCTCGTGCCCGAGCACGTCGTCGCCGTGGACGTCGGCGGCAGCGGCGCCCGCCTCGTCGCCGTGCCCGCGCGCGGCACCGACGGCACCGACGGCGCTGCCGACCCCGGCGGCGCCCCGATCACGCTCACCGGCCGCCCGGTCCGCATCACCGCCTCCGGGAGCGACGCGGCCGACGTCGTCGCCGAGCTGGTGGACGCCCTCGCCGTACGGCAGCCGGGACTGCGCGTCGCCGCGGCGGCCGTGTCGGTCACCGGCCTCCCGTCGCTCGTCCCCGACCCCGGCGCGCTGCACGCGGTGCTGCAGGCCGCGGGCGCCCCCGCCACGGCGGTCGCCGCGGACGCGCTCGCCGCGCACCTCGGCGCCCTCGGCGGACGACCCGGCGCCGTCGCCGCGGTCGGCACGGGCGCCATCGTCCTCGCCACCGACCTGCGGCGCCGGTGGCACCGCGCGGACGGCTGGGGCCACCTGCTCGGCGACCTCGGCTCCGGGTCGTGGATCGGCGCGCACGGCCTGCGGGCCGCCGTCGCCACCCACGACGAGCGCCCCGGGCCCGCCTCCCCCACGCTGCTCGCCGCCGCGCTCGAGCGCTTCGGCCCGGTCGACGGCTGGCCCGCCGCGCTGTACGGGCGGCCCGACCGCGCGCACGTCCTCGCGTCCTTCACGCCGGCCGTCGCCGACGCCGCCGCCGCGGGCGACCTCGTCGCGAGCGGCATCCTGCACGACGCCGGGACCCACCTCGCGGAGAGCCTCGCCGCCGCGCTGCGCCCCGGGATCCCGCCGCTCGCGGCGGTCACGGGCGGCGTCCTGCAGATCGGCGCCCCCGTGACCACGCCCCTCAAGGCCCGCCTGTCCGCCCTGCGTCCCGACGTGCGGCTCGTCCCCGCCGACGGGAGCCCCCTCGACGGCGCGCTGCGCCTCGCCCGCTCCCTCGTCGACCCCCGCGACGGCGAGCTCGTGGAACCGCACGACACCTGGCTCACGGTCCGGGCCACCACCCACCCGTCTCCGGCGTCCGCCGGGAAGGAGATCCGCGCATGAACGGTGACGTCCTCGTCCGGCTCCGCCAGGCGCTGCCCACGCTGCGCCCCGCGGAGGCGCGGATCGCCGCGGTCGTGCTCGACGACCCCCCCGGCGTCGTCGGCGCCACCATCACCGAGCTCGCCGCCCGCGCGGGGACGTCGCAGGCGACGGTCGTCCGGTTCTGCCGCGCCGTCGGCTATGCCGGCTACCCCGAGTTCCGCATCGACCTCGCGCAGGCCACCAGCCGTCGCGCCGTCGAGCTGGAGCGCTCCGGCATCGCCGAGGGCGAGATCAACCGGACCGACACCGCCACCGACGTCGTGTCCAAGATCGCCTTCCACGAGGCACGGACGATCGAGGAGACGGCGCGCATGCTCGACCTCGACGCCCTGGAGCACGCCGTCGAGGCCGTGGCCTCCGCACCCCGCGTGGACGTCTACGGCGCCGGGTCGAGCGGCCTCACGGCGCAGGACCTCGGCCAGAAGCTCACCCGCATCGGCATCGCCTGCTTCGCGCCCGTGGACCTGCACGGCCAGCTCCAGTCCGCGGCGCTGCTGGGCGAGGGCTGCGTCGCCGTCGCGGTCTCGCACACGGGCACCACCGTGGAGACCGTGCAGGCGCTCACGCTGGCACGCGACGCGGGCGCCACCACCGTGGCCGTCACGAACTTCCCGGCCTCACCCCTGGCGGAGCTCGCCGACGTCGTCCTCGCGACGACGGCGCGCGAGACCCAGTTCCGTTCGGGCGCCATGTCGAGCCGCATCGCCCAGCTCGCCGTCGTCGACTTCCTCTTCGTGCGCGTGGCGCAGCGCCGCTACGACCGGACCACCGCCGCCCTCAAGGCGACGTACGAGGCCGTCCGGCCGCACCGCCTGACGAACGGCCGCCCGCCGCGGTAGCCCGGCTCAGCGCGGTTCCACACCCCCGTGCACGAGGCCGTACACGTACGCGTCGATGAGCGACTCCCACGCGGCCTCGATGACGTTCGGGCCCACGCCCACCGTCGACCACGAGTGCTGCCCGTCCGTGGTCTCGACCAGCACGCGCGTCGTGGCGTCGGTGCCCTGCTGCGCGTCGAGGATGCGCACCTTGAAGTCGATGAGCTCGAACTTCTCCATCTGCGGGTACACGCGCGTCAGCGCGCTGCGCAGCGCCTGGTCGAGCGCGTTCACGGGGCCGTTGCCCTCGCCGGTCGCGACCACGCGCTCGCCGCCCGCGTGCAGCTTCACCGTCGCCTCGGCGACCGCGTCGGCCTCCCGGCTCGACGCGTCGTGCCCGGGCCCGCCGGCGACGGTCTCGACGATGGTCCGCCAGCTCTCGACGCGGAAGTACGTCTGCCGGGTGCCGGTGAGCTCCTCGCGCAGCAGCAGTTCGAACGACGCGTCGGCGGCGTCGAAGGTGTAGCCCTGCGCCTCGGCGTCCTTGACCCGCGTCGTGACGCGGGTGAGCAGCTCGGCCTGGCCGCTGAGGTCGTAGCCCAGCTCGCGACCCTTGAGCTCGATCGACGCGCGCCCGGCCATGTCGGACACGAGCATGCGCATGTCGTTGCCCACGGCGGTGGGGTCGATGTGCTGGTACAGGTCCGGGTCGACCTTGATCGCGCTCGCGTGCAGGCCCGCCTTGTGGGCGAAGGCGCTCGCTCCCACGTAGGGCTGGCGCGCGTACGGGGAGATGTTGGTGATCTCGGCGACCGCGTGCGCGATGCGGGTCGCGTCCTCGAGCCCCTCGCCGGCGAGGGTGCGCAGGCCGTGCTTGAGCTCGAGGTTCGCGACGACGGTGACGAGGTCCACGTTGCCCGTGCGCTCGCCGTAGCCGTTGACCGTGCCCTGCACGTGCCACGCGCCGGCGGCCACCGCCGCGAGCGTGTTCGCGACGGCGCAGCCCGAGTCGTTGTGGGCGTGCATGCCGAGCAGCCGGTCCCCCGCGACGGCGTCGCGCCCGTGCGGCAGGCCCAGGGACTCGCGCACCTCGGTCACGACGTCGCTCACCCAGTGCGGCAGCATGCCGCCGTTCGTGTCGCACAGCGTGACCACCTCGGCGCCCGCCTCGAACGCCGCCTCCGCCGCCGCCCGGGACCACACCGGGTCGAACCGGTAGCCGTCGAAGAAGTGCTCGGCGTCCACCACGACGCGGCGGCCCTCGCCCACGAGGAACGCCACCGTGTCCGCGATCATCGCGAGGCCCTCGTCGGGGGTGGTGCGCAGCGCGCGCTCCACGTGCCGCACGTCCGACTTCGCCACCAGCGTCACGACCGGTGCCTCGGAGTCGAGCAGTGCCCGCACCTGCGGGTCGTCCCACGCGCGGGTGCCCGCCTTGCGGGTGGCTCCGAACGCCGCGAGCACGGCGTTCCTCAGCTCCAGCTCCTTCGCCGCCCGGCGGAAGAACTCGGTGTCCTTGGGCACGGCGCCCGGCCAGCCGCCCTCGATGAAGCCGACCCCCAGCTCGTCCAGCAGCGGCGCGATGGCCAGCTTGTCCGCCACGGAGAGGTTCATGCCCTCCTGCTGCGCGCCGTCGCGCAGGGTGGTGTCGTACACGTGGAACGGGGTGGCGGTCATGCGGGACTCCCCACGTCGAGAAGCTCTGGGCGTTCTGGTCAACAAAAAAGACCCCCCGGGGTACGGAAGGTCTGCGCGTCCGGCGGGTGTGCCGGACGCGCTACCGAATGATGAGCGAGCGACGCTGGTGCGCGAGGCGTGTCATGGGCCACATGGTGCCACACCCGCGCGCAGGCCGGACAGGCCGTCCACGGCGTGGCACGGGACGTCCCGCCCGTGCGACCGGACCCGGGGTGTGGTCGGCTGTCACCGTCACCGAGGTCAGGAGGCAGGACCGATGACCGACACGCGGCCCCCAGGCGGCCCGACGAACCCGGGCGACCCGACGGCGTGGACGCCCGGCATGACCCCGGGCGGGATCACGCCGCCCCCGTCCGTGGTGCCCACGGCGGAGCCCGCGGACACCTGGGACGCCCCGGCCGCGACGTCGCGCCGGCTGCTCGCGCTGGACCGCGGCCGCTACTGGTCCGGCGCCGCCGTCACCGTCGTGGTCTGCGCCGTCCTGGGGCTCGCGGCGTCGGTGGTCTTCGACAGCGCGTTCGACGTCGGGCTGCTCGGCCCGTCCCGCCTGGTGCCCGGCGCCCCCGGGCTGGCGTGGGCGCTGACCGGTGCCCTGTTCGCCCTGCTCGCGGCCGTGGTGCTCCAGGCGCTCGTGCGCGTCGTGCCGCGGCCGCGGATGTTCTTCGGCTGGCTGGTCGCGCTGGTCACCGTGATCCTCGCCGCCCTCGCGTTCACGGGCCCCGGCGACGCGGCCTCGGCGCTCGTGACCGCGCTCGTGTGGATCGTCATGGGCGTCGCCGTCTCGGCGATGCTCAACGGCGTGCTCGGCCGGACTCTCGTGCAGCCTCAGCCGCCCAGGTGACCTCGCGCTCCGGGGCGTCGACCGCGGCGAGATCGAGCAGCGAGGCGGCCTCCGCCTCCACCTCGGCCCGGTGGTGCGCCCACGCGTCTCCGGTGAACGGCTCGAGGTGCACGGTCGCCCGGCGGGCGTCGACGTCCAGGGTCCACGTGCCGGCCACCCGGCCGTCCACCCAGAGGGTGGGGAGCACGTCCGCGTTCCGCCGGTAGACGAGCCGCGCGTGCTCGGGGTCGACGATCCGTGACCGCTCGTCCAGCGCCACGAGCAGCTGGTCCCAGCGCGGCAGGAGCCGCACCGGCGCGGGCACGTCCCCGGGCACGACGTCGGCGTCGGCCAGGTCGACCAGCTCGCGGCCGTCGGGCGCGGCGTACGCCCGCAGCTCGAGGAGCGCGAGCGCCCGCTTCAGCGCCCCGACGCCGCGGATGCCGACACCGCGGGCGACGTCGCGGGCGGACGCCGGCCCGAAGGCCCGCAGGTACTTCTCGACGGCGCGGGCCCGCGCCTCGTCCGGGGCGGTCTCGGGCAGCGGGTGCGGCACGCGGTCGGCGAGCCAGCGCGCGCCGTCCTGGTAGCGCGCCGCGACGTGGGAGCCCCACAGCCCGCTCGGCGGCACGTGCACGAGCCCGCCGCCCGCGCTCGCGAGCCGCCACCACGCGCGGCTCACGCCGCCCGGGATCGCCGCGACGGCGTCGACCCCGGGGTACTGCTCGGCAGCGAACGCCTCCACCTCGTCCAGCGTGCGGGGCTCGGCGCAGAACGCGCGCACGGCGGCGTTGAGGCCCACGAGGTCGACGCCCGCCCGCCGGGCGCTCGCGCGCCACGCCGCCAGCCGTTGCTCCGCGGAGACGGCGTCGAGCAGCGGCCAGTCCGCGCTGGGCACCACGTGCAGCGTGGACCGCATGACGGTCGCCTTCACGACCTCGCCGTCGGTCAGGGCCTCCTCGAGCCCCCCGATCGTCTGCCCGGAGCGTCGCGCCCACAGCGCGATGTACGGCATGTCGGCGTGCTGCGCCTGCAGGCCGCCCACCCGCCCGACGACGGCGGGGACGTCGTCGCCGGAGCGGGTGAGCAGCTGCTGGCGCGCGAGCGTGGTCCGGTTGAGCGCGTCCGCCGTGATCGGGGTGGTGGGCATCGCGCGGGGGACCTCCCTGTCTGATCAGGCGAGCCGGCGCATCCAGCCGTGCCGGTCCGCGGCCCGACCGTACTGGATGTCGGTGAGCTCCTCGCGGATCGCCATGGTGAGCTCGCCCGGCTCGCCGCCCGAGACCTGCAGGTCGAACTCGTCGCCCGCGAGGCGGCCGACGGGGGTGATGACCGCCGCCGTGCCGCAGGCGAAGATCTCCCGCACGGTGCCGTCCCGGAGGCCGGCGACGACCTCGGCGAGCGGGATGCGCCGCTCCACGGCCTGGTGCCCGCGGTCCGTGGCGAGCTGCAGGATGGACGAGCGCGTGACGCCCTCGAGGAAGGTCCCGGTGAGCTCCGGGGTGTGCACCGAGCCGTCGGCCATGACGACGAAGACGTTCATGCCGCCCAGCTCCTCGAGCGACGTGTTCGTCACGGCGTCGAGGTAGCAGACCTGGTCGAAGCCCTTCTCCCCGGCGAGCCGCTGCGGCAGGAGGCTCGCCGCGTAGTTGCCGCCGTACTTCGCGTCGCCCGTCCCGCCGGGCCCGGAGCGGTGGTAGTGCTCGTCGATCCAGATCGACACCGGCTTGACGCCGCCCGCGAAGTACGGGCCGACGGGCGAGGCGATGACCAGGTACTCGGCCTCGTTCGTGGGACGCACCCCGAGGAACGCCTCCGACGCGAACGTGAAGGGCCGCAGGTAGAGGCTGAAGTCCTCGCCGGACGGCACCCAGTCGATGTCCGTGCGCACCAGCGCCGCGATCGAGCCGATGAAGTCGTCCACCGACAGCGCGGGCAGCGCCATGCGATGCGCCGAGCGCGCGAACCGGGCCGCGTTGGCGTCCGGGCGGAAGGTCCAGACGGAGCCGTCCGCGTGCCGGTACGCCTTCATCCCCTCGAAGATCTCCTGCGCGTAGTGCAGGACGGCGGTCGCGGGGTCGATCTGCAGCGGCCCGTACTTCTCGACGCGGCGGTCGAGCCACCCGTCGCCCTGGCGCCAGCTGACGCGCGCCATGTGGTCCGTGAACACGGTGCCGAACTTCGGGGACCGCAGCGCGGCCTCGCGCTCGGCGTCCGGGGTGGGTGAGTCCGTGGCGCGCACGTCGAACAGGGCGACGAGGTCCTCGAGCTCGGCGGGGAGGATGTCCGACCCGCCGGTGCTCGGCGTAGCGCTCGCTGCGGACGGAGAGGTGCTGGAAGTGGTCATGATCGGGGGCCTTTCACCGGGTGACCCCTGTAGTTTTCCACGACCGTGCACCTCGTGGGCACCGGCGTCGCTCCGACCACAGCGGTCACCCGGACTGAAGTGGATGTCGGGTGATCGACAGGGGGATGACGGCCGGGGCGGGCGGTGGCTCGGACGACACGTCCGACGGCGCGGCGCGGGTGGCGCCGCGCCGTCCGGATGACGACGGTGGGGTTGTCGTCAGCCGTTGACGCGTGCGGCGAGGTCGCGCCCGACCTCGGCCGTCGTGCGTACTCGGTCGCCGCGCTCGACGAGATCGGCCGCGACGGCCGCCTCCACGCGCTTGCTCTCCTCGGCGAGGCCGAGGTGGTCGAGCAGCAGCGAGACCGACAGGACCGTGGCGGTCGGGTCGGCCTTGCCCTGGCCCGCGATGTCCGGGGCCGAGCCGTGCACCGGCTCGAACATGGACGGCGCGGTGCGGTCGGGGTTGATGTTCGCCGACGCGGCGAGGCCGATGCCGCCGGTGATGGCGGCGGCCTGGTCCGTGAGGATGTCGCCGAACAGGTTGTCGGTGACGATCACGTCGAACCGCGACGGGTTCGTCGTGAGGAAGATCGTGGCGGCGTCCACGTGCAGGTAGTCCGTGGTGACGTCGGGGAAGTCGGCGTTGACGGCCTCGACGGTACGGCGCCACAGGTGCCCGGCGTGCACCAGCACGTTGTGCTTGTGCACCAGCGTGAGGTGCTTGCGCGGGCGGGCCTGGGCACGGGCGAAGGCGTCGCGCACGACGCGCTCCACGCCGAACGCGGTGTTGACCGACACCTCGGTCGCGATCTCGTGCGGGGTGCCGACGCGCAGCGCGCCGCCGTTGCCCACGTACGGGCCCTCGGTGCCCTCGCGCACGACGACGAAGTCGACGTCGCCGGGGTTGGCCAGCGGGCTGGTGACCCCGGGGTACAGCTTGCCGGGGCGCAGGTTCACGTAGTGGTCCAGCGAGAAGCGGAGCTTGAGCAGCAGGCCGCGCTCGAGCACGCCCGACGGCACGCTCGGGTCGCCGATGGCGCCCAGCAGGATCGCGTCGTGCTGCTTGATGGCCTCGAGGTCGGCGTCCGTGAGCGTCTCGCCGGTCGCGTGCCAGCGGCGCGCGCCCAGGTCGAACTCGGTGGTGGAGATCTTCACGTCCGAGCCGGCCACGGCCGCCTCGAGGACCGCCAGGCCCTGCTCCACGACTTCCGTGCCGATGCCGTCGCCGGCCACCACTGCCAGGTCGATGCTCCGCGTCATGGGCCGAGCCTAAGCCCCTCCGGTCATGATGCGGACACAGATCTCACGCTTCGGACAGCCAAGCTCGTGACCTCGCAGGTCAGCGGGACGTGCATCAGGCGCGGTAGAGCACCTTGAACCGCTCGCAGACCACGGGCATCGACGGGTCGAACTCCCGGCCGATCTGCGGAAGCGTGCGGCGCCAGTAGCGCTCGTGCCCGGCACGCCAGTCGGCCAGGGTGCGGTCGCCCTCGCCCTCGGCGGCGGCGTGCTCGGCGGTCACCTCCTCGAACGGGACGGTCTCGACCTGCGTGGTCCGGATGAGGAGGCGCGGCTCGCCCGCGCCGTCGAGCACGATCGACAGGTCGCCCTTGCGCGGCAGCGGCTCGTCGGCGGCCTCGTACTCCCAGACGGCGGCTGCGGTGCCGGTCTTCACTCCGTCGAGCACCAGCCCGAGCAGCTCGTCCGCCAACTCGGACGAGTCGCCGAACGACCAGGCGGGCGGCGGCACCACGTTCTCCGACCGCTCCCCCACCGCGCCGCCGTGGCTGGTGCGGCCGGCGCTCGGGCGCGCGACGTCCCAGAACTGCGTGATGAGGTCGGCCTGCTCGGAGTCCAGCCCGGGGGTCACGTCGTCGGTCATGGGTCCATCCTGCCAGGATGCCCGGCATGGACACCCGCGTCGCCGCCTACGCCCTCGTCCTCGAGGGCGACAAGATCCTGCTCCCCCACTGGTCCGGCGACGCCGGATCGGGCTGGACGATGCCCGGGGGCGGCATCGATCCCGGCGAGCACCCCGAGGACGCGGCCGTCCGCGAGCTGCGGGAGGAGACGGGGTACCACGTCGAGCTCGACGGCCTGCTCGGCGTCGACAGCATCGTGATCCCGCCCGAGGGCCGCGGCGTCGTCGACGGCACCGACCACGCGGTGGCGCTGCAGGGCATCCGCATCGTCTACCGCGCGCACGTCGTCGGCGGCGAGCTCACCAAGGAGGCCGACGGCACCACCGACGACGTCGCGTGGCACAGGCTGTCCGACGTGGACGCGCTCGACCGCGTGGAGCTCGTCGACGTCGTCCGGGCGTGGGCGGGACTGCTCGGCTGACCGGCCGAACTACCTCGGCGGTCCGGGTACTACCTCGCCGGCTTCGGTACTACCTCGGCGGGACCCGTCCTACCTCGGCATGGTCGGGACGCACGTGCGGCCGCCGCCCCCGGGTGGGGGACGACGGCCGCGCGCGTCGCTGCTGACGGTGTGGGTCAGCGAGCGGCGCTGCCCTCCGTGTAGTCGGAGTCAGCGGGCTTGATCCACGAGAACATCTTCCGGAGCTCACGCCCGGTGGTCTCGATCGGGTGCGCCTCGCCCTTCTCGCGCAGCGCGGTGAACTCGGGCGCGCCCGCGTCCTGGTCCGCGATGAAGCGCTCGGCGAAGGCGCCGTTCTGGATGTCCGCGAGGACGGCCTTCATGTTCTCCTTGACGCGCGGGTCGATGACGCGCGGGCCGGAGACGTAGTCGCCGTACTCGGCCGTGTCGGAGACCGACCAGCGCTGCTTGGCGATGCCGCCCTCGACCATGAGGTCGACGATCAGCTTCAGCTCGTGCAGCACCTCGAAGTACGCGACCTCGGGCTGGTAGCCCGCCTCGGTCAGCGTCTCGAAGCCGTACTGGACCAGCTGCGAGGCGCCGCCGCACAGCACGGCCTGCTCGCCGAACAGGTCGGTCTCGGTCTCCTCGGTGAAGGTGGTCTTGATGCCGCCGGCACGCAGGCCGCCGATGCCCTTCGCGTAGGACAGGGCGAGCTCCCAGGCGGAGCCCGACGCGTCCTGCTCGACGGCGACGATCACGGGCACGCCGCGGCCGTCGACGTACTCGCGGCGCACGAGGTGGCCCGGGCCCTTGGGGGCGACCATGAGCACGTCGTGGCCGGCCTCGGGCTTGATGTAGCCGAAACGGATGTTGAAGCCGTGCCCGAAGACGAGCGCCGCGCCCTCGTTGAGGTTCGGGGCGATCTCGTCGCGGTACACGTGCCGCTGCACCTGGTCCGGCGCGAGGATGACGACGACGTCCGCCTCCTTGACGGCGTCGGCGACGGTGAGCACGCGCAGGCCCTCGTCCTCGGCCTTCTTCGCGGAGCCGGAGCCCTCGCGCAGGCCGACGCGGACGTCGACGCCCGAGTCGCGCAGGTTCAGCGCGTGCGCGTGGCCCTGGCTCCCGTAGCCGATGACCGCGACCTTGCGCTGCTGGATGATGGACAGGTCGGCGTCGTCGTCGTAGAACAGCTCAGCCACGGTGATGCTCCTCGGTTCTCGGTACTGCGTTCGTCACTACAGGTCGGTATGTGGTCACCCGCGGGGGTGACGGTACGCGAACGGCGTCAGGCCGTGCGCACGCGCTCCAGCGCTCGGTCGGTGATGGACCGCGAGCCGCGGCCCACGGCGAGCGTGCCGGACTTCACGATCTCGCGGACGCCGTACGGCTCGAGCGCGCCGAGCAGCGCGGAGAGCTTGGCGGCGGTGCCGGTCGCCTCGATGACGACCGTGTCGGGGACGACGTCCACGACGTGGGCGCGGAAGAGGTCGACGACCTCGAGCACTCCCGCGCGGGTGGCCTGGTCGGCCCGCACCTTGACGAGCAGGAGCTCGCGCTGCACGGACGACTCGGGGTCGAGCTCGACGATCTTGATGACGTTGATCAGCTTGTTGAGCTGCTTCGTCACGTGCTCGAGCGGGTGCTCCTCGACGTCGACCACCACGGTGATGCGCGAGATCTCCTCGTGCTCCGTGGGCCCGACGGCCAGGGAGTGGATGTTGAACGCGCGGCGCGCGAACAGCGCGGTGACGCGGGTGAGGACGCCGGGCTTGTTCTCGACCAGCACGGACAGGGTGTGACGCGACATGGGTCTCAGTCCTCTCGGTCCCACGCCGGCGAGATGCCGCGCGCGTACTGGATGTCGTCGTTCGGCACGCCGGCGGCGACCATCGGCCACACCATGGCGTCGCGCGAGACCTGGAAGTCGATGACCACGGGGCGGTCGTCGATCTCCTGCGCCCGCTTGATCGCGGCGTCGACCTCGTCCTCGCGCTCCACGCGGATGCCCTCGCAGCCGTACGCGTCCGCCAGCTTCACGAAGTCCGGGATGCGCCGGGTCCCGTGCCCGGTGTGCAGGTCGGTGTTGGAGTAGCGCTCGTCGTAGAAGAGCGTCTGCCACTGCCGCACCATGCCGAGCGAGCTGTTGTTGATCAGCGCCACCTTGATCGGGATGTCGTTGATCGCACAGGTCGCGAGCTCCTGGTTGGTCATCTGGAAGCAGCCGTCGCCGTCGATGGCCCACACCTCGCGGTCGGGCTCACCGACCTTGGCGCCCATCGCGGCGGGGACCGCGAAGCCCATGGTGCCGAGGCCCGCGGAGTTCAGCCAGGTCCGGGGGCGCTCGTAGCGGATGAACTGCGCCGCCCACATCTGGTGCTGCCCCACGCCCGCGGCGTAGATCGCGTCCGGGCCGGCCAGCTCGCCCAGGCGGGAGATCACGTGCTGCGGCGACAGGTGGCCGTCGTCCGTGGGCGAGTAGCCCAGCGGGTACGTCTCGCGCCAGGTGTCGAGCTGGTGCCACCAGGCCGCCAGGTCGGGCCTGCCCACCTTGGCGTGCTCGGCCTCGAGGGCCGGCACCAGGTCGGCGATCACCTCGCGCAGGTCGCCGACGATCGGCACGTCCACCGGGCGGTTCTTGCCGATCTCCGCGGGGTCGATGTCGGCGTGCACGACGGCGGCGCTCGGGGCGAAGCTCGACAGCCGGCCGGTGACGCGGTCGTCGAAGCGGGCGCCGAGGGCCACCACCAGGTCGGCCTTCTGCAGCGCGGCCACGGCCGGGACGGTGCCGTGCATGCCGGGCATGCCCAGGTGCTGCGGGTGGCTGTCCGGGACGGCGCCGCGGGCGGTGAGCGTCGTGACGACGGCCGCGCCCGAGGTGTCGACCAGCCGGCGCAGCGCCTCCGACGCGCCGGAGCGGATGACACCGCCGCCCACGTACAGCACCGGGCGGCGGGCGGTGGCGAGCAGCTTCGCGGCCTCGCGGATCTGCTTGGCGTGCGGCTTCGTCACGGGGTGGTACCCGGGCAGCGACAGCTCCTGCGGCCAGGAGAACTCGGTGGTGGCCTGCATGGCGGACTTCGCGATGTCGACCAGCACCGGGCCGGGCCGGCCCGTCGACGCGATGTGGAACGCCTCCGCGATCGTGCGCGGGATCTCCGCCGGGTCGGTGACCAGGTAGGAGTGCTTGGTGATCGGCATCGTGATGCCGACGATGTCGGCCTCCTGGAACCCGTCGGTGCCGATCAGGGACTGCGCCACCTGGCCGGTGATCGCGACCAGCGGGACGGAGTCCATGTGCGCGTCGGCGATAGGCGTCACGAGGTTGGTCGCGCCCGGGCCCGAGGTCGCCATCGTCACGCCGACCTTGCCGGTGGCGTGGGCGTAGCCCTGGGCCGCGTGCCCGCCGCCCTGCTCGTGCCGCACCAGCACGTGGCGGATCTGCTTCGAGTCCATGAGCGGGTCGTAGAGCGGGAGGATCGCGCCGCCCGGGATGCCGAAGACGTTCTCGACGCCGACCGACTCGAGCGAGCGGACGATCGACTCGGCGCCGGTGACCTCCTCACCGGACACGGTTCGGCCGGCGGCACCGTCAGCACTGCGCGACGCGGTGCGGGCGGCCACCTGGGCGGGGGTCGGGTTCGGCTGGACCATCGGTCTCTCCTGCCGGTCGGTCTTGCGGGCGAAGGGTCTGGCGAGGGGTGTCGCTGCAATGAAAAACCCCCCGGTCCCGGGATGACGGGACTGACGAGGGGTGAGCGCGCTGACGAAGCCTGGTGCGTGGGCCTAGTCGGCGCGCCCGGGAAGAAGTACTACGAGGATCGTCTGCACGGATCGAACGTTACGCCCGCGTCTCCTCGATGTCACGTCGTGAGCCCGGTGTCCCATCATGCGGACAGCATGGGGGTCACCGGGCTCACGACCTGCGCCGCGACGGCGTCGGTCAGCTCGCGTCGCGACGCCGGAACACGAGCACCGCGAGCAGGGTGACGACGACGGCGAGCGCCGCCACCGTCAGCCCGCCCTGCGCGGTGGTCACGACGTGGTCCACCGGGACGCACTCGAACACGCCGTCGGCGCTCGGCGTGCACCGCTCCGTCTGGAACACGAGCCCGCCCTGCAGCCAGGCCGAGAGCGCCGTCGTCGGGAGCCAGCGCTGCAGCTCGCCGAACGAGTAGCCGAAGACCAGGCAGGCCCAGGCGACCACGCCGACCAGGCCGACCGCGGCGGCGGCGTGCTTGAACAGGGTGCCGAGCGCCACGCCGAGCGCGGCGAGCACCGCCCCGGCCGCGACGAGGCGCCCGGTGAACGCGGCGACCTCGAGCCAGACGGCGCCGGTGAGCTCGCCGAGCGTGCCGTACGAGGCGTACACCGCGTACGACGCGCCGACGAGCAGCGCGAACCCGACCAGCACCACCGGGACCGTGCCGACCGCGGCGGCCACCGCCTTCGACCAGTACACCCGCTGCCGGCGCGGCTCGAACGTGAGCCACATCCCCAGCGACCCGCTGTTGATCTCGGCGGTCACGAAGCTCACCCCGACCACCAGCACGACGAGGAGCAGCAGCACCGCGAGGTCGTCCAGCGACGCCAGGCCCGACCACCCGTTCCACACCGAGCCCTGGATGTCCGCCACGGCGGCCCGGGTCGCGTCGTCCTGCGCGTTGACCTCGGACTCTCCGAACAGCATCTCGCCCTGGGCCGCGTCGGGGACGAACGTCTGCGTCGGCGGCAGGTACCAGTCCAGGCGGGGGGCCATCTGGTCGCAGCCCCACTCCTGCGGGGTGGCGCCCTCGGCCTCGGCCCCGGCCTCGCAGTCGGCGACCTGCTGCTCCCCGTCCTTCTCCCACTGCTCCTGGTCGGCGGCGAACATCTCCTGCGCGTTCGCGACGTCCTGGTCGCTCGGCGGGGGCGCCGACAGGTACGTCGCCGCTCCGCTGAGGACGACCAGCGCGAGAACTCCGACGCACGCCCACCGCGTCACCTGGCGGGCCCACAGCCGGCGCAGCTCGACCCGCAGCAGGCGGCTCATGCGTCCACCTCCGTCGTCGTCCCGGTGCCGGCCCCGGTGCTCGCCGCCGTCGTCGCCGGGCCGCGGTCGCCGCCGCCGGGGACCTCCCCGGCCGTGAGGCCGAGGAACACCGACTCGAGGTCGGCCTGGAGCGGGGTGAGCTCGCGCACCCACACGCCACGCTCGCCGAGGGCGCGGTTCACTGCCGCGGGGTCGGCGGCGCCGTCGACGAGGAGCGCGTCGTGCTCCCGCCGCACGAGCAGCCCGCCGGTCTCGAGCACGCTGGTCGCGATGGTCAGGTCGGCCGGCGCGACGCGCAGCCTGACCGACCCGGTCGCGGAGCCGGCACCGATGAGGTCGGCCACCCGCCCCGCGGCGACGAGGCGGCCGCGGGCCACGATCGAGACCGTGTCGGCGATCTGCTCGACCTCGGCCAGGATGTGGCTGGACACCAGCACCGTCTTGCCCTGGTCGGCGAGGCCGCGCATGGTCTGCCGGATCTCCCGGATGCCCGCGGGGTCGAGGCCGTTCGTCGGCTCGTCGAAGATGAGCAGGTCGGGGTCCTTGAGCAGGGTCGCCGCGATCGCGAGCCGCTGCTTCATGCCGAGCGAGTAGCCCTTGTACCTGTCCTTGGCCCGCCCGGTGAGCCCGACCTCGTCGATGACGGCGTCCACCCGGCCCGCGGGCGCGCCGATCGCGTCCGCGAGCAGGCGCAGGTTGCGGCGGGCGCTGAAGGCCGGGAAGAACTTGGGGCTCTCGACGATGGCGCCGACCCGGCCCACCACCTCGGGCAGCCGCTTCGGCACCTCGTGCCCGAAGATCGTCGCGGTGCCCCGGTCGGGCCGGACCAGGCCCAGGAGCATGCGGATCGTCGTCGTCTTCCCCGACCCGTTGGGCCCCAGGAAGCCGTGGACACCGCCCACGGGCACCTGCAGGTCGAGGCCCTCGACCCCGACCGACCTCCCTCGCACGCTCCGGTACGTCTTGCGGAGCCCTCGCGTCTCGATCGCGAGCTCTCCACCACCCCGGGCACCGTCCAGCACGGCCACCGCCACCTCCTCGTGGCCGCGGCGCGGCCGGTCGGTCGCGCCCGTCGGACGACGGCGCTGCCAGGGAGGATAGAGCAGCCTTGACGTGGGCGAAAGGTCCCCGCTACCCGAGTTTGACCCGGCCGCGACGGTTCACCCGGCCGACTCGCCCGCCCAGCGTTCGGCACGCCCCGGGATCACGGCGATGTCGACCTCGTTGCCCTCGGGGTCGGCGACCGTGCGCCAGAACGGCGCCTCCGCGTCGCGCACGACCGTGCCGCCGGCGGCGACCGCGGCTGCCACGCGCGCGTCGGCGACGTCGGCGGGGACGAACACGTCCACGTGGACGCGGTTGCGCTGCACGCGCGGTTCGGCCATCGGCTGCAGGAACACCGAAGGGCCGCGCAGCAGCGGGTCGTACAGGTCCGTCGACCCGCGCTCGAGGTACCCGAGCGCCGCGGCCCAGAACCGGCGCACCGCGTCGACGTCGAGCGCGTCGAACGTGAGCTGGACGTCGCGCAGGACGGCGGGCTCGGCGCGCAGCCCGAGGTCGCGCGCGGCGGCCTGCGCCCGCTGCGCCACCCCGAGCCGGGCGGGGCCGATCCAGCCGTCCTCGGGCGGCCCGACCCGCAGGGTCACGCCGGAGTACCGCAGGTCGGCGAACAGCGGCACGCCGGCCTCGTCCGCCGCGCGCGCCGCCCGGGCGACCAGCTCGACGCCCGCGTCGAAGCCGCCCGTCGCGTAGTACGCGCTGGCGCCCTGGAGCACCCGCCAGTCTTCCACGCCGCCGGCCGCCCGGAACTCCGCGGGCGTGAGCAGGCCGTCGGGCAGGTCCTCCTCGAAACCCTCCCAGGCGATGACGTCCGCCTCGTTCCCCTCGGCGTCCGCGAGCGTCCACCACTGCGGCACGAACTCCTCGGTCGTGACGCGCCCGCCCGCCGCGAGCGCCGCGTCGACGCGCGATTGCCGCACGTCGTGGGGCACGAAGACGTCGAGATGCAGCCGGTTGCGCAGGGGCCGCGGCTCGTCCATGGCCTGGAACCAGAGGCCCGGCCACCGCCCGTGCGGGTCGTGGAGGTCCTCGCCGGAGCGGCTGTGCCCCAGGACCACGCCCCAGAACGGCATGACCTGCTCGCGGTCGGCGGCGTCGACGGTCAGCTCGACCTCCTGGACGGCCGCCGGGTCGGCGGCGAGGCCGAGGTCCGCCGCCGCGGCCGAGACCTCCCGGGCCAGGGCGACGTCGCGCTCGCTCAGGCCGTCGACGTCGTGGGACTGCACGCGCACGACGACGCCGTCGGGCCGCAGGTCGACGTCCGGGTGGTGGTTCGCGGCGCCCGCGAGCACGCCCACGCGCTCGAGGAGGACGGCGCCCTGCCCGGGTGCCTGCGTGCGGAAGAGGGTGCTCGCGCCCCGGGCGAGGGCGCGCCAGTCGCCGGTGCCCGCGGCGGACTCGAACCCGGCCGCCGTGATCTCGTCGGGCATGGCCCTCCCCCGTCCTTCGGTGTCCCGGATCCCGCCTGGTCCACCCTGCCGCGCCGCCGCACGTCTCGCGCGGCGACGGACGGCACCGGGGCAGCACCGGGGCAGCCCCGTCAGGCGTGGCGTGCCGGTGACCAGCAGCGCGCCGTCGCGCCGACGCCGTTCCAGGCGACCACCGTGACGACGAGGACGAGCACCGCGGCGGCCGCCTCCTCCCCGACCTCGGCCACGAGGCCCTCGACCACGGCGGCGGGGACCTCAGCCGCCGAGACGCGGACGACCGCCTCGGCCAGCTCGAGGGCGGCGCGCTCCGCCGCGGTGAAGAAGCCCGACTCGCGCCACACCGGCAGGGCCAGCAGGCGCTGGGTGTCGACGCCGACGTCGGAGGCGGCCCGGGAGTGCACGTCGACGCAGTACGCGCAGCCGTTGAGCTGGGACGCGCGCAGGCGGACGAGCTCGCGCAGGGCGGGGTCCACGCCGGCCCGCTCGGCGTCGGCCGCGGCCGCCTCGTCGAGGCGGCCCATCGCCGCGGAGAACTCGGGTGCCAGGCGGTCCACGTCGAGGCGGCGCGGGACGCGGACGAAGGACGGGCGGGAGTCGGTGCCGGCGGTCGTGCGGGTCGTCGTCGTGGGGGTGGGTGTCGTGTCGGTGGTCATGTCTCGACGCTACGGGCGAGTGGCCCAGCGCTACAGTGCAATCCGATGGCAGATTCTTGGTCCATTTCGCCCACCGCGACCTCCGGTCTCGACCTCCACCTCGCGCTCGGGACGCCGCGGCCCGGCCGCGGCCTCGAGGACGCGCTGCGGGACGCCGTGACGAGCGGCCGGCTCGCGCCGCGCACGCGCCTGCCGTCGACGCGGGCGCTCGCGGCCGACCTCGGCGTCGCGCGCGGCACGGTCGCTGCGGTGTACGCGCAGCTCGCCGCGGAGGGGTGGCTCGACTCGCGGGTCGGCGCCGGCACGTGGGTCGCGGCCCCCGTGGGGGCCACGCCCGCGGTCGCGCCGCCTCCCGCCGCGGAGCCCGATCTCCTCGACCTGCGCGCCGGGATCCCCGACGCGTCCGCGTTCCCCCGTGCCGCGTGGGCCGCGAGCGCCCGCCGCGCGGCGACCGAGGCCGCGACGGCGCACCTCGGGTACGGGGACCCGCTCGGCGACGCGGAGCTGCGGCACGCCCTCGCCGCGTACCTGGCCCGGGTGCGCGGCGTGCGGACCGAGCCGGGTGCCGTGGTCGTGACGCACGGGTTCGGCGAGCTCCTCGCGCTGGTGTGCCGGGCCCTCGCCGCCCGCGGGGCGCGCCGCGTCGCCGTCGAGCGCTACGGGCACGCCGCGCACCGCGAGGTCGTCGCGGCCGCCGGGCTCGACGTCGTCCCGGTCGCGGTGGACGGCGACGGCCTGGACGTCGCCGCGCTCGCCGAGCTGTCCGGGATCGACGCCGTGCTGGTCACCGCCGCGCACCAGTTCCCGACGGGCGTGGCGCTCGCCCCGGACCGGCGCCGCAGCCTCGTCGCGTGGGCGGCGCGCACCGGCGCGATCGTCGTCGAGGACGACTACGACGGGGAGTTCCGCTACGACCGGCGGGCCGTCGGCGCCGTGCAGGCGCTGGCCCCGGACCACGTCGTCTACGCGGGCACCGCCAGCAAGGCGCTCGCCCCCGGGGTCGGGCTGGCCTGGGGCGCGGTGCCCCCGGCGCTGGTGGCGGACCTCGCGCACCAGCGCCGGCTGTCGGGCGTGCGGCCCGACCGCCTCGCCCAGCTCACGCTGGCGCGCTTCCTCGACGACCACGGCTACGACCAGACGGTGCGCAGCCGCCGCGCCGTGTACCGCGCCCGGCGACGGCGCCTGCAGGAGGTGGTCGACGCGCGGATGCCGGGGTGCCGGCTCGTCGGCATGGACGCGGGCCTGCACGGCCTCCTGGAACTGCCCGCCGGCGTCCCGGAGCGTGCGGTCGTCCGGGCCGCGGCGACGCGCGGCCTGCGGCTCGCGGGCCTCGCGGAGCTCGACGCGGCGGGCGGCGGGCGGGGGGACGGACCGCAGCACGTCGTCGTAGGGTTCGGCGCCCCGCCCGGGCACCGCTACGAGGCGGCACTCGACGCGCTGGTGGCCGCAGTGGACAATGCGGTGACCGGCGGCGTCAGTGCCGCGACGTCTCGACCGGCAGCTCCAGCTCGGCGGCGGCGTCGCTGATCCGCCGGGCCAGGTCCACGTCCCGCGTCGTCAGGCCGCCGGCGTCGTGGGACGAGGTGCGGACCAGGACGGTGCCGTACCGCAGGTCCACGTCGGGGTGGTGGTTCACCGCGTCGGCGATCTCCGCGATCGCGTCCACGAACCGCGCCCCGGCGGCAAAGGACCCGGTGCGGAACACGGCCCAGGCGGAGCCCTCGTCCGCGTGCCAGTCGCCGACGCCGTCGGAGCGGGCGAACTGTCGCGGCGTGATCGAGTCGGTCATGCGCCCAGCATGGCCCGACCGAGCACCGTTCGCCCGGTGTCAGCCGGCGGGCAGGGGGTCGTCGTCGAACGCCGGGAGGCCGTCGATGCTCGTGCGGTTCTTCTGCCGGCGGTAGTCGGCCTGCCCTTCGGCGCCCTTGCGGTCCATGAATGGCGGCAGCAGGTCGCGCTCCCCCGCGTAGTCGAGCAGGGGCACGCCGTACCCGCAGGAGTCGGACACCCGCTCGACGTCGACCACGATCACCGCGCGGGCCCCACGGCGCTCGGTGAACCGCGGCTCCCACGCCGCGTACTCCTCGTCGTACAGCGTCACGACGCGCCCCCGGCCGTGCAGCCGGACGATGTTCGGCGGCCCGTCGAAGGCGCAGAACATGAGGGTGACCCGGCCGTTCTCGCGCAGGTGCGCGATGGTCTCCGCGCCCGACGCCGTGAGGTCGAGGTAGGCCACGGTGTGGTCGTCGACCACGACGAACGACCCGTCGACCCCCTTGGGCGAGACGTTGACGTGCCCGTCCCCGGCGAGCGGGGCGGTGGCGACGAAGAAGACGTGCTGGGACTCGACGAAGCTCCGCAGGCGGCCGTCGATACGCTCGTGCACCTTCCCCATGGGCGCCATCTTGCCGCCCGGCCCGCTCCCCGGTCGACGGACGCCCGGGTGGTGGGCGCTCAGCCCAGCACGGCGCCCTTGGAGGCGGACTGCACCAGCTTCGTGTACTTGGCGAGCACGCCGCGGGTGTAGCCGTGCGGCACGGGGGCCCAGTCCGCCGTCCGGCGCGCGGCGAGCTCGGCGTCGTCGACCAGCAGGTCGAGCGTCTTGCTCGCGACGTCGAGGCGGATGCGGTCGCCGTCGCGCACGAACGCGATGGGCCCGGCGTCGACGGCCTCGGGCGCGATGTGCCCGACGCACAGCCCGGTGGTGCCGCCGGAGAACCGGCCGTCGGTGATGAGCAGCACGTCCTTGCCCAGGCCCGCGCCCTTGATCGCACCGGTGATGGCGAGCATCTCGCGCATCCCCGGCCCGCCCTTGGGGCCCTCGTACCGGATGACGACGACGTCCCCCGCCGTGATCGTGCCGTCCTCCAGCGCGTCCAGGGCGCCGCGCTCGCGCTCGAAGACGCGGGCGGTGCCCTCGAAGACGTCGGAGTCGAAGCCCGCCGACTTCACCACCGCGCCCTCGGGCGCCAGCGACCCGTGCAGGATCGTGATGCCGCCCGTGGGGTGGATGGGCCGGTCGAGTGCCCGCAGGATCTTCCCGTCCGGGTCGGGCGGGGCGATGTCCGCGAGGTTCTCGGCGACCGTCCGCCCGGTGACGGTGAGCTGGTCGCCGTGCAGCAGCCCGGCGTCGAGCAGCGCCTTCATCACCACGGGGACGCCGCCGATGCGGTCGACGTCGTTCATCACGTACCGGCCGAACGGCTTGAGGTCGCCGAGGTGCGGCACGCGGTCGGCGACGCGGGAGAAGTCGTCGAGGGTGAGCTCCACCTCGGCCTCGTGCGCGATGGCGAGCAGGTGCAGCACCGCGTTGGTGGAGCCGCCGAACGCCATCACCACGGAGATCGCGTTCTCGAAGGCCTCCTTGGTGAGGATCTGGCGCGCGGTGATGCCGCGCCGCAGCAGCTCCACGACCGCCTCGCCGGACGCGTGCGCGAAGGCGTCGCGGCGGCGGTCGGCGGACGGCGGCGCGGCCGACCCGGGCAGCGACATGCCCAGCGCCTCCGCCGCCGACGCCATCGTGTTCGCGGTGTACATGCCGCCGCACGCGCCCTCGCCCGGGCAGATCGCCCGCTCGATGCGGCCGACGTCCTCCTCGCTCATCAGACCCCGCGCGCAGGCCCCGACGGCCTCGAACGCGTCGATGATCGTGACGTCCTTCTCGGTGCCGTCGGACAGCTTCACCCAGCCGGGCATGATCGACCCGGCGTAGAGGAACACGCTCGCGAGGTCGAGGCGCGCGGCGGCCATGAGCATCCCCGGGAGCGACTTGTCGCACCCGGCGAGCAGCACGGAGCCGTCGAGCCGCTCGGCCTGCATGACCGTCTCCACGGAGTCGGCGATGACGTCGCGGGAGACGAGCGAGAAGTGCATCCCCTCGTGCCCCATGGAGATGCCGTCGGAGACGGAGATGGTGCCGAACTCGAGCGGGTACCCGCCGCCCGCGTGCACGCCGTGCTTCACCGCCTGCGACAGCCGGTCGAGCGACAGGTTGCAGGGCGTGATCTCGTTCCACGAGCTCGCGACGCCGATCTGCGGCTTCGCGAAGTCGTCGTCGCCCAGGCCGACGGCGCGCAGCATGCCGCGCGCGGCGGTGGCCTCCAGGCCGTCGGTGACCTGGCGGGAACGGGGCTTCAGATCAGGGGCGAGGTCCGGGTTGGCTGGGGCGTCGGCGCTCATGCCCCGAGCGTAGGGACGACGCCGCGCACGTGCGCGGCGGCCGCGCCGGCGAACGCGGCGCGCAGGGCGGCGAACCGGGCGACGCCCGCCGTCCCGGGCCAGTCGGGGGGCAGGACGGCGGCCGGCAGCCCCGGGTCGGCGTACGGCAGCGGGCGCCAGTCGTCGACGGCGCGCACCCACCGGGCGAACGCCTCGTCCGGTGCGCGGGCGGCCGTCTCCGCGTCCCCGTCCGGGTCCGGGTGCGCCGCGAGGAAGCCGCGGTGCCGCGCGGCGAGGCCGTCGAGGTCCCACCAGCGGGCGACGGCGTCCGCGAGGGACCCGGCGACGCGCGGCGTCCCCGCGACGAACACGGTCGCGGCGTCGCGCAGCCCCAGCCCGTCGAGGACGCCCTCGACCTCGTCGGCGAGGTGGCCGGGGCAGATCCACAGCCCGGTCGCGACCGTGCCGCAGCCGATGCCGGCCAGGTGCCGCCGCAGCTGGTGACGGGCGTCGCGGCGTTCCTCGGGGATGGAGAACGACACCAGGCACCACGGGTCGTCGTCGCCCTGCTGCCGGTAGCCGAAGATCCGCCGGTCGCCGCGCTCGAGCATCGCGGCCGCGCCCGCCGCGAGCCGGTACCCGGCCCGGCCGCCGACGTCCTCGGCCTCGAGCAGGCCCTTGCCCTTGGCCCGCGACACGGCCGAGCGCGCGGCCCCCGGCCCGACGCCGGCCGCGCCGAGCAGCGCGACGAGGTCGCCGGCCGCCAGCCGGCCGCCGAGGCCGCGGGCGTACAGGCCGACGACCGTCCGCAGCAGCGACGTCGCGCTCCCGGGCCGGGCGTCGAGGTCGTCGAGGATCACGCGGCCCCGTGCTCCGGCCCCTGGTGCCCCGTCACCTCGACCAGCGCGTCCCGCACCGCCTCGACGCCGACGCGCACCTCGTCGAACGACGTCGACAGCGGCGAGAGGCCCAGGCGCAGGCCGTTCGGGCGGCGGAAGTCGGGGATCACACCCCGCTCCCACAGCAGGGGCAGGGTGTCGGCGAACGCGTCGTGGTCGACGGTGACGTGGCTCCCCCGTCGGTCGTCGTCCCGCGGCGAGGCGACGCGCACGCCGAGCGGCACCAGCAGGTCGTCCACCAGCTCGAGCGCGAACCGCGTGAGCGCCACGGACTTCGCGCGCACGGCGTCGAGCCCCGCCTCGGCGACCAGGTCGAGCATGTCCTGCATCGCGAGCATCCCGACGATGGCGGGGGTGCCCGACAGGAACCGCCGCACCCCGGAGTGCGGCGCGTAGGCGGGGCCCATCTCGAACGGCCGGTCGCTGCCCATCCACCCCTGGATCGGCTGGACGAGCTCCCCCTGGAGGTCGGCGCGCACGTAGCCGAACGCGGGCGACCCCGGTCCCCCGTTGAGGTACTTGTAGGTGCAGCCGGCGGCGAGGTCCGCGCCCCACGCGTCGAGGTCGACGGGCACCGCCCCGGCGGAGTGGCACAGGTCCCACAGCACCAGGGCGCCGGCGTCGTGCGCGCGCCGCGTGATCTCCGCGGCGTCGCTCACGTACCCGGAGCGGTACGCGACGTGGCTCAGCACGACGAGCGCCGTCCGGTCGGACAGGAGCGCGGACACCTGCTCGGGCGTGACCCCGCCGTCGTGGTCCGGCGCGATCCAGCGCAGCGTGGCGCCGTGCTCGCGCGCCACGCCCTCGAGCACGAAGCGGTCGGTCGGGAAGTTGCCCGAGTCGAGGACGATCTCGTCGCGCCCGGCCACCCGCGGGGAGGACAGGGCCGCCCGCACGAGCTTGTAGAGGATGACGGTCGTCGAGTCCCCGACGAACGTCTGCCCCGGCGCCGCGCCCAGCGCGACCTCGCCGACCCGGTCGCCGAGGCGCAGCGGCAGCTCGTACCACTCCTCGTCCCAGCCGCGGATCAGCCGGGCGCCCCAGGCGTCGGTCGCGAAGCGGGCCAGGCGCTCCGCCGACGCCCGCGTGGGCCGGCCCAGCGAGTTGCCGTCCAGGTAGGCCGTCACCTCGTCCGAGTCGACGAACGCCGACCGGAACCGGGCCAGCGGGTCGGCGGCGTCCAGCGCGGCGGCGCGGTCGCGGCGGGTGGGGGCGTCGGTGATCATGCGGATCCTCCGGAGGGAGTCTCGGTCGGCGGGACGAAGTCGGGGTCGCCGAGGTCGGTCACGGCGAGGACCGTGGCGCGGGCGAGCCAGGCGGCGTGGACGGCGCCGGGGTCGGCCGGGGCCGGCGCCGGGCCCGGCACGAACGACACGAGGCCGGCGGGCGGCTCGTCGCCGACGAGCGCGACCAGCAGCGACCGCCGTCCGAGACCGGCGGCCGCGAGCGCCGCCAGCTCCCTGCCGTTCAGCCCCACCGGCAGCGGGCCGTTGCCGAGGTCGGTGCCGTACCGGACGCGTCCGCCCGCGGCGACGAAGCGGCGCACGTTGTCGAGCGCGACCTCGAGCTCGGGCGTCGGGTCGCCCCAGCCGTGGATGTCGAGCGTGCTGAGCCACGTCGTGCCCCGCGCGGCCATGGCCACGAGCAGGTCGTCGTCGAGGCGCTCGCTGAACGGGGCGTGCGCCAGCCGGTCGACGCCGGCCGCGGACGCGCGGGCCGCCTGGCCGCCGCCCTCGGCGTGCGCGACGACGGCGCGGCCCCGAGCGTGGGCCCGCGCCACGACGGCGGCGAGCGTGGCGTCGTCGGGCGTCGGCCCGGCGTCGGCGTGCAGCGCGACCTTGACGAACGACGCCCCGGCCGCGAGCTGGCGGTCCACGGCGGCGACGGCGGACGCCGGGTCGGCGACCTCCTCGACCCAGGACGCGGGGGCCCACGGCCGGTCGCTCGGGTACCCGCCGGGCGCGGTGAGGAACGCGCCCGCGTACGCGACGCGCGGGAGGGCGGGGTCGCCGGCCAGGGCCGCGACGTCGGCCGGGGTGCCGCCCAGGTCGTGCACCGCCGCGACGCCGCGGGCCCGGAGCGGCACGGGGTCCACGAGGCCGAGGTGCACGTGCGCGTCGGTGAACGGCGGCAGCAGCGTGCCGGACTCCCCCAGCCGGCGCCGCACCTCCGGCGGGACGCCGGCGGGGAGGACGACCGGGGCGACGCCCGGGGGCACCGCCAGCGCACCGGTCATGACCGGCCCGTCGTCGAGCTCGGTCCCGCGGTCGCGCCGAGCTCCGTGCGCACGGCGAAGAGCTCGGGGAAGAAGGTGAGGTCGAGCGCGCGCTGCAGGAAGCCGACGCCGCTGGAGCCGCCGGTGCCGCGCTTGGTGCCGATGATGCGCAGCACGGTCTTCATGTGGCGGAAGCGCCAGAGCTGGAAGTTGTCCTCGAGGTCGACGAGCTCCTCGCACGTCTCGTACGCCGACCAGTCCGACTCCGGGTCCGTGTAGATGCGGCGGAACACCTCGACGAGGTCGTCGTCGAGCGTGTGGGCGGTCGTGACGTCGCGGTCGAGCACCCGCCGCGGCACGTCGTGGCCGTGCCGCGCGAGGTAGCGCAGGAACTCGTCGTACACGCTCGGCTCGGCGAGCAGCCGCGCGAGCTCCGCGCGCGCCGCGGGCTCGGCGTCGAACACCGCGAGCATCCGCGCGTTCTTGTTGCCGAGCAGGAACTCCACGGCGCGGTACTGCCAGGACTGGAAGCCCGACGCGTTCCCGAGGAAGCCGCGGAACTGGGCGTACTCGCTGGGCGTGAGCGTCGCCAGGACGGACCACTGCTCGGTGAGCGTGCGCTGCACGTGCTTGACGCGGGCGATGCGCTTGAGCGCCGCGCCGAGCTCGTCGGCCGCGAGCAGGTCGCGCGCGGAGACGAGCTCGTGCAGCACCAGCTTGAGCCACAGCTCGGTGGTCTGGTGCTGCACGATGAACAGCATCTCGTCGTGGTGCGCCGGAACGCTGATCGGCTCCTGCGCCGCGAGCAGCGTGTCCAGGTGCAGGTACGAGCCGTACGTCATCCGCTCCCGCAGGTCGGTGACGATCTCCGGCTCGAGCTCGCGCTCGTTCGTCTCGGCGCGCGCGACGGCGGGCCCGGGCTGGTCGACCATGCCCCGGAGCTTATGTCACGAACGTGACGCCCGTCAGCGGCGCGCGATGAGCGACACGTCGCGCACGGCGCCGCGGTCGGCCGACGTCGCCATCGCGGCGTACGCCTGGAGTGCCGGGGAGACGTAGCGGTCACGGTTCAGCGGCTGCCACGGGTTCTCCCGCGCCTCCATCTTGGCCCGGCGCTCGGCGAGCACCTCGTCGGGCACGTTGACCCGGATGAGGCGGGTGTCGACGTCGATCTCGATCTCGTCGCCGTCCTCGATCAGGCCGATCGTGCCGCCGGCCGCGGCCTCGGGCGAGACGTGCCCGACCGAGATGCCGCTCGACCCGCCGGAGAACCGGCCGTCGGTGATGAGCGCGCAGACCTTGCCCAGACCGCGGCCCTTGATGAACGACGTCGGGTAGAGCATCTCCTGCATGCCCGGGCCTCCGGCCGGCCCCTCGTAGCGCACCACGACGACGTGGCCCGGCTGGACCTGCTTGGTGAGGATCTTCTCGACGGCGTCGTCCTGCGACTCGCAGACGAGGGCCTTCCCCACGAAGTGGAAGACGTCGGGGTCGACGCCCGCGGTCTTGAAGACCGCGCCGTCCTCGGCGAGGTTGCCCCGCAGCACGGCCAGGCCGCCCTCCACGGTGTACGCGTGCTCGAGGTCGCGGATGCAGCCGTTCGCGGCGTCGGTGTCGAGGCTCTCCCAGACGTTGGACGTCGAGAAGGCCTGGGTGGTGCGGACCCCGCCGGGGGCGGCGTGGAAGAGCTCCTGCGCCCGCTCGGTGGCCTTGCCGCCCCGCACGTCCCAGTCGTCCAGCCACGCGCGCAGCGTGGGCGTGTGCACGGACGTGACGTCGTGGTCGAGCAGCCCCGCGCGGTCCAGCTCGCCGAGCAGCGCGGGGATGCCGCCGGCGCGGTGCACGTCCTCCATGTGGAAGTCCGGGTGGTTGGGCGCGACCTTGCTCAGGCACGGCACGCGGCGGCTGATCGCCTCGATGTCCGTGAGGTCGAAGTCGACCTCACCCTCCTGGGCCGCGGCCAGGATGTGCAGCACCGTGTTGGTGGAGCCGCCCATCGCGACGTCGAGCGCCATGGCGTTCGAGAACGCGGCCTTCGTGGCGATCGAGCGCGGGGCGGCCGAGTCGTCCTCGTCCTCGTAGTAGCGCTTCGCGAGGTCGACGATGGTGCGGCCGGCCTCGAGGAAGAGCTCCTTGCGGGCGGCGTGCGTGGCCAGCGTGGAGCCGTTGCCCGGGAGCGACAGCCCGAGCGCCTCCGTGAGGCAGTTCATCGAGTTGGCGGTGAACATGCCGGAGCACGAGCCGCAGGTCGGGCAGGCGTTCTCCTCGACCTGGGCGAGCGCGGCGTCGGACACGTTGTCGTCGGCCGAGTAGTTGATCGCGTTGATGAGGTTCAGGGGCGTCTTCGCGACGCCGTCGGCGACGACCGCCTTGCCGGCCTCCATCGGCCCGCCCGACACGAAGATCACCGGGATGTTGAGGCGCAGCGCCGCGTTGAGCATGCCCGGCGTGATCTTGTCGCAGTTGGAGATGCACACGAGGGCGTCGGCGCAGTGCGCGTTGACCATGTACTCGACCGAGTCCGCGATGAGGTCGCGGCTGGGCAGCGAGTAGAGCATCCCGGCGTGGCCCATCGCGATGCCGTCGTCCACCGCGATGGTGTTGAACTCCTTGGAGACGCCGCCCGCCTCGCGGATCGCCGAGGCGACGAGGTCCCCCATGTCCTTGAGGTGGACGTGGCCCGGCACGAACTGCGTGTACGAGTTCGCGATCGCGACGATCGGCTTGCCGAAGTCCTCCGAGCCCATGCCGGTCGCGCGCCAGAGCGCGCGGGCACCGGACATGTTGCGGCCGTGGGTGGACGTCCGAGAGCGCAGGGGACGGCTCATGTCAGCTCCTTCGACGAGTTCTGCCGCGCGTCGCGAACGACGCGCACGAGCACGCTACGCCCGCCGTCCCGCATCGCGGGCATCCGTCCGCCCACTGGTCGGTTTGTCGGGTGAAACGTTCCGAAGGTCACGGATCGGTTGCGGTGCCCCGGGCGACGTGTGCATGTTGTCCACGGTTCAACCGTTATCCGTTCAAACCGGACGAACCATCCCCACGCAGCGCACCACGATCAGGGAGCTCACTCATGACCGCGACCGCCGCAGGCAGCACGACCGGCACGACCGTCACCGACCGCGCCCGGAGCGGGGAGGACGCCGAGGACGTCGTCACCCGGCCCGGCGCCCGGCGCGCCCTCGCGCTGTGTCGCATCCTCCTGGCCGTGGTCTTCCTCTGGCCGGTGGCCGACAAGACCTTCGGCCTCGGGTACGCCACGCCGGACGAGCGGGCCTGGGTGGCGGGCAGCTCGCCGACGGAGGGCTACCTGAGCTCGATCGAGAGCCCGCTGGCCGGCGGTTTCGCCGCGCTGAGCGGCCCCGTCGTCGACTGGCTGTTCATGCTCGGGATGCTCGGGACGGGGCTCGCGCTCCTGCTCGGGATCGGGCTGCGCGCGGCCGCCGTGGCGGGCGGGCTGCTCATGCTCACGCTGTGGCTGTCGACCTGGCCCTTCGCCGCGGGCTCGCAGAACCCGCTGGTCGACCAGCACCTCGTCTTCACGGCGCTGCTGGCGGCCCTCGCGCTGACCCGCGCCGGCGACACCTGGGGCCTCGGCCGCGCCTGGGCGGCGTCGCCGGTGCCCGGCAGCGCGAGCTGGCTGCGCTGACGCGCCCGGGCACCCCACGGCGCCGGCGCGGTCAGGCCGCGCCGGCGCTGTGGGTGTGCTCCAGCTCGTCGGCGTGGCGGATGTGCCGCGTCACCCACGGGGCGAGCAGCAGCAGGATCCCCGCGAACACGAGGGCGACGAGGCCGATCCCGCCGAAGTACGCGGTGTCGGAGGCCCCCTCGGTCGCCTCGATCGTCTGCGCCGTGATCGCCTGGCCGGCGGCCGACGACAGGAACCACAGGGCCATCGCCTGACCGCGGAAGGCGCGCGGCGCCAGCAGCGTCGTCGCCGCGATCCCCACCGGGGACAGGCACAGCTCGCCGAGCGTCTGGATCACATAGACCCCGATGAGCACCCACGGCGGGGCGAGCTCGTCCGCGAACACCTCCGACATCCCCGCGAGGAACAGGAACGACAGGGCCGCGAGCGTCAGGCCGATGACGAACTTGTACGCCGTGGGCGGCCGGTCCCCCGTCTTCGTCCAGATCCACGCGAACACGGGCGCCAGGAGGATGATCGACGCCGGGTTCACCGACTGGAAGAACGCCGGCGACAGGTCGATGCCGAACAGCTGCAGCTGGGTCCGGTCGGCGGCGAAGGCCGCGAGCGTCGTCGCCGCCTGCTCGAAGATCATCCAGAACAGCATCGCCGCGACGAAGAGCGGCACGTACGCGACGACGCGCGGCCGCTCGGCCGCCGTCACGCGCTTCGAGCGGTACATCACGACGAGCAGCACGACCGGCGTCACGAGCGCGAGGTACGACACGGCGTCGATGAACGTCTCGACGGCCCAGCCCCCGGCGACGACGGCGGCCAGCGCGGCCGCCACGACGATGGCGCCGACCACGTAGAGCCCCAGCCGCACGACGGCGGGGCGGTCCTCGGGCGTGATCGGGTTCGGCACGTCCGTCCCGGCGGCGCCGAGGTACCGGTAGCCGCCGACGAAGAAGACGAGCGCGAACGCCATCCCGATCGCGGCCACCGCGAAGCCCGCGTGGTAGCCCCACGCCTGCTCCACGACGCCGACGATCAGCGGGGAGAAGAACGACCCGAGGTTGATCCCCATGTAGAAGATCGAGAAGGCCGGGTCCCGGCGCTCGTCGTCGCGCGAGTACAGCTCGCCGACCATCGACGACACGTTCGGCTTGAGCAGGCCGGTGCCGAACGCGACCAGCCCGATCCCCAGCATCGAGAAGCCGTACGTGGGCAGCGTGAGCGACACGTGCCCGGCCGCGATGACGATCCCGCCGTAGAGCACCGCGCGCCGCGCCCCGATCACCCGGTCGGCGAGCCAGCCCCCGACCACCGACAGCAGGTAGACCGACGTGCCGTAGATCGACACGAACGCCGCGCCCGTGGTCGCGTCCATCCCGAGGCCGCCGTTGGCCACCGTGTCGGTCAGGTAGTAGAGCAGGATGGCGCGCATCCCGTAGTAGCTGAACCGCTCCCACAGCTCCGTGCCGGCCAGCGTCATGAGGCCGCGCGGGTGCCCGAAGAACGCGCGGTCGCCCTCGTGCTCCGGGTGCGACGGCGGCGCTGCCTGATCGGTCATGAAAAAACTCTCGCACCGGCGGAAGACGACGGCGACCGGGGAACACGGGGCCACGTACGGTGACGGCATGGCGGCGAGCGTGATGTGGTTCCGGCGAGACCTGCGGCTGCACGACAACCCGGCGCTCCTCGCCGCGATCGAGGAGGCGCGCGACGCGGGCGGGGACGTCGTCGGTCTCTACGTGCTCGACGACGCGCTGTGGCGGCGGGCCGGCGCGGCGCGCCTCGCCTACCTGGCGGGCTCCCTGGCGATGCTCGACGACGCGTGCGACGGCCGGCTCGTGGTGCGGCGCGGCGACCCGCGCGAGGTCGTCCCCCAGGTCGCGCGGTCGGTGGGCGCGCGCGGCGTGCACGTCGCGGCCGGGCACGAGCCCTACGGCCGCCGGCGCGACGGCGCGGTCGAGGAGAACCTGGCCGACGCGGGCGCCGTCCTGACCAGGACCGGCTCGGCGTACGCCGTGTCCCCCGGGCGGCTGCGCACCGGGCAGGGGTCGCCCTACCAGGTCTTCACCCCGTTCCGCGGGGCCTGGCTCGCCCACGGCTGGCGGGCCCCCGCGCCGCGGCCGCGCGAGGTGCCGTGGGCCCGGCTGCCGTCCGACGGCGTCCCTGCGGCCCCGCCGTGCGACGCACGCCTGCCGAGGGCGGGCGAGGCGGCGGCCCGGCGCCGCTGGCACGAGTTCGTGCGCGCGGGCCTGGCCGGTTACGCCGAGGGCCGCGACCGCCCCGACCTGGCGGGAACCTCGGAGATGTCGGCGCACCTGCGCTGGGGCGAGATCCACCCGCGGACGATGCTGGCCGACCTGGCGGCCGCGGAGGCCGCCGGCCTCCCGGCCGAGGCGGTCGCCACGTACCGCTCGGAGCTGGCATGGCGGGAGTTCCACGCCGACGTCCTGCACCACCGGCCGGACGCCCGGCGCCGGTCGCTGCGCGCCGTCGTGCCCGACGACGCGTGGGCGAACGGGGCGGCGGAGCGGGACGCGTTCGACGCCTGGGCCGCCGGCCGCACCGGGTTCCCGCTCGTCGACGCCGGCATGCGCCAGCTGCTCGCCACCGGATGGATGCACAACCGGGTGCGGATGGTGGTGGCGTCGTTCCTCGTCAAGGACCTGCACGTGCGCTGGCAGCGGGGCGCCGCGCACTTCATGGCGCACCTCGTGGACGGCGACGTCGCGCAGAACCAGCTCAACTGGCAGTGGGTGGCCGGCACCGGCCACGACGCCGCCCCCTACTTCCGGGTGTTCAACCCGGTGACGCAGGGCAAGAGGTTCGACCCGGACGGCGACTACGTGCGCCGCTGGGTGCCCGAGCTGCGCGAGGTCGAGGGCAAGCGCGTGCAGGAGCCCTGGCGCCTCGACCCGCCGCCGGAGGGCTACCCCGCGCCGATCGTCGACCACGCGCACGAGCGGCGCGTCGCGCTCGACGACTTCGAGCGCGCGCGCCGCTGAGCGGGACCGGGCGGGTCAGCGGCGGTCGAGCCTCACCTGGCGGTTGACGTCCTTGTACAGCAGGTAGCGGAACGGCTTCGGGCCGCCGGCGTAGCAGGCCTGCGGGCAGAAGGCGCGGAGCCACATGAAGTCGCCCTCCTGCACCTCGACCCAGTCGCCGTTGAGGCGGTAGACGGCCTTGCCCTCCAGCACGTACAGGCCGTGCTCCATGATATGGGTCTCCGCGAACGGGATGGAGCCGCCGGGCTGGAACGTCACGATGTTGACGTGCATGTCGTGCGCCAGGTCGTCGGGGTCGACGAAGCGCGTCGTGGCCCAGGCGCCGTCGGTGTCCGGCATGGGGCGCGGCTCGATGTCCTGCTCGCGGGTGACGAAGGTCTTCGCCGCGTAGCCGTCGATGCGCTCGTAGACCTTGCGGACCCACTGGAACGCGGCCTTGGCGTCCGAGCGGTTGTGCAGCGACCACTGGTCGCCGGCGGCGAGGTAGGCGTAGCCGCCGGGCTCGAGGGTGTGCTCCTCGCCGCCGACCGTGAGGGTCAGCGTGCCCTCGGTGACGAAGACGACGGACTGGACGGTGTCCTCGACCTCGCCGCGGTCGGCGCCGCCGCCCGGGGAGACCTCGACGACGTACTGCGCGAACGTGGTCGCGAAGCCCTCGACCGGGCGCGCGAGCACCCACAGGCGGGTCTTCTCCCAGCCGGGCAGGTTGGAGGTGACGATGTCGCGCAGCACGCCGCGCGGGATGACGGTGTACGCCTCCGTGACGATCGCCCGGTCGGTGAGCAGCTCTTCCTGCCCGGGCAGGCCGCCCTGCGGGGTGTAGTAGCGGGTCGTCTGGGGACCTGGCTGCGTCATCGGCACGCTCCTTGTGGTGATGGACGGCTGAACATCTGTCTTTCGTGAGACGGAATTCAGTTTCTGCGATGTGAGATTAGTGCGCCCGCCTCCCGGCGGTCAAGCGGCAGCCTCATCCTGCCCGCGCCCGCCGCGGCCGACGACCCGACGCCGCGCGTGACGGGCTTGACAAGCGGATCACCTCCGCCCAAATTGGTATACCAACGCGCTACGGAAGCGCGCTTTCGCTCGACGAAACCCGCCCGTACGGCACCTGGAGGACGAACTCCATGAGCACCCTCGACCGGGCCGCGGCAGCGACGCCGCAGGCCCTGGCCGCACCGACGACGGTCGCGACCTCCCCCCGCGCCACGGCGACGACGCCGCCGCCCGGGCTCAGCCCCCGCCTCTACAACCACGACCTCGCCCCGACGCAGCGCGCCGGTCGCACCTGGCGGACCTACTCGATCTTCACGCTGTGGGCCAACGACGTGCACTCCCTCGGGAACTACGCGTTCGCCATCGGACTCTTCGCCCTCGGGCTCGGCGGCTGGCAGATCCTCCTCGCCCTCGTGCTGGGCGGCGCCCTCCTCTTCGGCCTCCTCACCCTGTCCGGCTTCATGGGCGAGAAGACCGGCGTGCCGTTCCCGGTCATGAGCCGCATCGCGTTCGGCATCCGGGGCGCCCAGATCCCCGCCCTCGTCCGCGGCTCCGTCGCGGTCGCCTGGTTCGGCATCCAGACGTTCCTCGCCTCCGTGGTGCTACGGATCCTGGTCGTCGCGCTGGTGCCCGCCGCCGCCGGCCTCGACCGGAACTCCGTCCTCGGTCTGTCGACGCTGGGCTGGATCACCTTCCTCGCCCTGTGGGGCGTGCAGCTGCTCATCGTCAGCTACGGGATGGAGATGATCCGCCGGTACGAGGCGTTCGCCGGGCCCGTCATCCTGGTGACGATGGCGGCCCTCGCCGTCTGGATGTTCCTCCAGGCCGACGCCACGATCGCCTGGAGCACCCCGGACACCAAGCACGGCGCGGACATGTGGCTCG
This sequence comes from Isoptericola sp. NPDC056618, assembly GCF_042792715.1. Taxonomy (NCBI): domain Bacteria; kingdom Bacillati; phylum Actinomycetota; class Actinomycetes; order Micrococcales; family Promicromonosporaceae; genus Isoptericola; species Isoptericola sp. NPDC056618. Next base: position 309,112 of record NZ_JBHTVZ010000003.1, read on the forward strand.
CCGTCGTGGGCGGGGCGGCCATGTGGGTCGCCATCTACGGCACGTTCGTGCTGAACTTCTGCGACTTCACCCGCGGCGCCGTCTCGCGCCGGTCCATCGTGCGGGGCAACTTCCTCGGCATCCCGCTCAACATGGCCGTCTTCGGCGCGATCGTCGTGGTGCTCTCGGGCGCCCAGTTCGCCATCGACGGCACGATCATCGAGTCCCCGTCCGACGTGGTGCGGGCGATCCCCAGCACCCCGCTCCTCGTGCTGGCGTGCCTGGCCCTGCTGGTGCTCACCGTCGCGGTGAACCTCATGGCCAACTTCGTCGCGCCGATCTACGCGCTGACCAACCTCTTCCCGCGGAGGCTGAACTTCCGCCGCGCGGGCCTGCTGTCCGGCGCGCTCGGCCTCGTCATCCTGCCGTGGAACCTGTACGGCTCCCCCGCCGTGATCACGTACTTCCTCGGCGGCCTCGGCGCCCTGCTCGGTCCGCTGTTCGGCATCATCATGGCCGACTACTGGCTGCTGCGCCGGGCCCGGGTGCACGTGCCCGACCTGTACCGCGAGGACCCCGACGGCAGCTACCACTACGCCCGCGGGTTCAACCGGCGGGCCGTGCTCGCGCTGGTGCCGACCGCCGTCGTGGCCCTGCTGCTCGCCTTCGTCCCCGCGTTCGCCGTCGTCTCGTCGTTCTCGTGGTTCCTCGGCGCAGGCCTGGGGGTCGTCCTGTACCTCCTCGTCGCCGACCGGCGGCAGACCTTCCACGACGCGGACGGCGAGCACCTCGCCGTGCCGAGCACCCACTAGCCCCACCCGGAGACCCCGTGCGCATCCTCGTCGCCAACGTCAACACCACGTCGTCCATGACCGACGCGATCGCCGCCTCGGCACGGTCCGTCGCCTCCCTCGGCACCGAGATCGTGGGGATCACCCCGCGATTCGGCCCGGACTCCTGCGAGGGCAACTTCGAGAGCTATCTCGCCGCCCTCGCGGTGATGGACGCCGTGACCTCCTACCCGGAGCCGTTCGACGCCGTCGTGCAGGCCGGGTACGGGGAGCACGGGCGCGAGGGGCTCCAGGAGCTGCTCGACGTGCCGGTCGTCGACATCACCGAGGCGGCGGCGTCGACCGCGATGTACCTGGGGCACCGGTACTCCGTCGTCACGACGCTCGACCGCGCGGTCCCGCTGATCGAGGACCGGCTGCGCCTGGCGGGGCTCGACGCGCGGTGCGCCTCCGTGCGCGCGAGCGGGCTCGGCGTGCTGGAGCTCGAGGCCGACCCCGAGCGGGCCGTCGCCGCGATCGTCGCCGAGGCCCGGCGCGCCGTCGAGGTGGACCGGGCCGAGGTGATCTGCCTCGGGTGCGGCGGGATGGCGGAGCTCGAGGATCGCGTCGCGGCGGCCACCGGCGTGCCCGTCGTCGACGGCGTGCGCGCGGCGGTGGCGGTCGCGGAGGGCCTCGTACGCCTCGGCCTGTCCACCTCGAAGGTGCGCACCTACGCGCCGCCGCGGCCCAAGGTCGTCGTCGGGTGGCCGTTCGCCGTGCCCGCCGCGGTGTGATCGCGGCGGGCGCGGCGCGAGCTGCGCCTCAGTCCGTGCCGGCCCCGGCGCGGAACTCGTCCTCGAGGATGCTCATGACGACGGCGTCCGCCCAGCCCTGCCCGTCGCGGAAGGCGTCGCGCAGGCGCCCCTCCTCGCGGAAGCCGAGCGAGTCGTACAGCGCCCGCGCCCGCGGGTTGATGCTGATCACCGCGAGGCTCACGCGGTGGAGCCCCGGGCCGGCGCCGCCGTCGAAGGCGAAGCGCAGCACCTCCCCGATCGCCTCGCGCCCGTACCCGCGGCCCCGGTAGTCCGGCATCATCCGCAGGCGCAGGTTCGCCGACCGCAGCTCGAGGTCCACCCGGTCGAGGGAGATCTCACCGAGCAGGTCGTCGCTGACGAGCTCCCCGTCCCGCACGGCGGCCGAGGTGATCGCCCAGTCGTACCGGCCGGGCAGGTCGGCCGCGCTCGCGGCCCAGGCGTCCACCTCGGCCCGGGACGACGCGGCGTTCGTGCCCATGCCCGTGAGGCGCCCGCCCTCCGGGTCGCGCAGCGACGCCCACAGCCGCTCGGCGTCCCGCGCCTCGACCGGGCGCAGCCGCACGAGCTCCCCGTGCAGGACGGGCGACCGCATCAGCCGATCCTCTCCAGCACCAGCTCGCGCACGCGCTTGGCGTCCGCCTGGCCCCGGGTGGCCTTCATGACCGAGCCGATGATGGCGCCGACCGGGCCCTGGTTGCCGCCGCGGACCTTCTCCACGATGTCGGGCTGCGCCGCGAGCGCCGCGTCGATGGCCTCGAGGAGCGGCCCGTCGTCGGAGACGACCTCCAGGCCGCGGGCCACGACGACCGCCTCCGGTTCGCCCTCGCCGGCGAGCACGCCGTCGAGCACCTGCCGGGCGATCTTGTCGTTGATGCGGCCGGAGTCGACGAGCCGCTGGAGCTCGCCGATCTGCGCGGGCGTGATCGCGAGGTCCGCGAGCTCGACCTCGTCCTGCTTGGCGCGGCGGGCCAGCTCGCCCATCCACCACTTGCGCGCGGCGGCCGGCGTGGCGCCGGCGGCGACGGTCGCCTCGATGAGGTCGAGCGCGCCGGCGTTGACGACGTCGCGCATCTCGGCGTCCGCGAAGCCCCACTCGTCGTGCAGGCGGCGGCGCCGGGCCTGCGGCAGCTCGGGCAGCGTCGCGCGGATCTCCTCGACCCACTCGCGCGACGGCGCGACGGGCACGAGGTCGGGCTCCGGGAAGTACCGGTAGTCCTCGGCGTCCGACTTCACGCGGCCGGGCGACGTCGAGCCGTCCTCCTCGTGGAAGTGGCGCGTCTCCTGGATCACGGTCTCACCCGCGTCGAGGAGCGCGGCCTGGCGCGAGATCTCGTACCGCACCGCCCGCTCCACCGACCGGAACGAGTTGACGTTCTTCGTCTCCGTGCGCGTGCCGAGCGGCGACTCGGGCGTCGCGCGCAGCGACAGGTTGACGTCGGCGCGGACGTTGCCGCGCTCCATGCGCGCCTCGGACACGTCGAGCACGCGGAAGATGTCGCGCAGCGCCTGCACGTAGGCACGGGCCACCTCGGGCGCCCGCTCCCCCGCGCCGGTGATCGGCTTGGTGACGATCTCCACCAGCGGCACGCCGGCGCGGTTGTAGTCGACCAGCGAGTACTCGGCGCCGTGGATGCGGCCGGCGGAGCCGCCGACGTGCGTGTTCTTCCCGGCGTCCTCCTCCATGTGCGCGCGCTCGATCTCGACGCGGTGCACCGTGCCGTCCTCGAGCTCGACGTCGAGCCAGCCCTCGAAAGCGATCGGCTCGTCGTACTGCGACGTCTGGAAGTTCTTCGGCACGTCCGGGTAGAAGTAGTTCTTCCGGGCGAACCGGCAGCTCTCCGCGATCTGGCAGTTGAGCGCCAGGCCGATGCGGATCGCGTACTCGACGGCGGTGCCGTTGACGACGGGCAGCGCGCCCGGCAGCCCGAGCGACACCGGCGTGGTCTGCGTGTTCGGCTCGGCGCCGAACGACTGCTCGGCCGGGCAGAACATCTTGGTGCGGGTGCCGAGCTCGACGTGCACCTCGATGCCGATCACCGGGTCGTAGCGGCGCACGGCGTCGTCGTAGGCGACGAGAGCAGGGGTCGTGGTGGTCACTGTGATGGTCTCCTGTTCTCAGCCGAGCTCGGGTGCGCGCGACAGCAGGGGCGCGCCCCACGTGGACTCGAGGGCCGACTCGAGCGCGGCACCGACGCGGTAGAGGCGGTCGTCCGCCTTCGCCGGCGCGAGGATCTGGAACCCGACGGGCAGGCCGTCGTCGGACAGGCCGTTGGGCACCGAGATGCCCGGCACGCCGGCGAGGTTGGCCGGGATGGTCGCGACGTCGTTGAGGTACATCGCGAGCGGGTCGTCCAGCTTCTCCCCCAGCTTGAACGCCGTGGTGGGCGCCGTGGGCGAGACCAGCACGTCCGCCTGCGCGAACGCGGCGGCGAAGTCGCGCTGGATGAGCGTGCGGACCTTCTGCGCGCTGCCGTAGTAGGCGTCGTAGTACCCGGCCGACAGGGCGTAGGTGCCGAGGACGACGCGGCGCTTGACCTCGTCGCCGAAGCCGGCGCCGCGGGTCGCGGCCATGACGCGCTCGGCCGTCACCGGGCCGTCGGTCGGCTCGACGCGCAGGCCGAAGCGCATGCCGTCGAACTTCGCGAGGTTGCTCGACGCCTCCGCCGGCATGATCAGGTAGTACGCGGCGAGCGCATAGTCGAAGCTCGGGCAGGAGACCTCGACGACCTCGGCCCCGGCCTTGGTCAGCAGCTCGAGCGACTCGTGGAACCGCGCGAGCACGCCGGGCTGGTACCCCTCACCCTGAAGCTGCGTGACGACGCCGACCTTGAGGCCCGACAGGTCGCCCAGCGCGCCCTGGCGCGCGGCCTCGACCAGCGGCGGGAGCGGCTCGGGGATCGACGTCGAGTCACGCGGGTCGTGGCCGCCGATGAGCTCGTGCAGCAGCGCCGAGTCGAGCACGGTGCGCGTCACGGGGCCGGCCTGGTCCAGCGAGGAGGCCATCGCGATGAGGCCGTAGCGCGAGACGCCGCCGTAGGTGGGCTTCACGCCGACCGTGCCGGTGACGGCGCCCGGCTGGCGGATCGAGCCGCCGGTGTCCGTGCCGATCGCGAGCGGCGCCTCGAAGGCGGCGACGGCCGCGGCGGAGCCGCCGCCCGAGCCGCCGGGGATGCGGTCGAGGTCCCACGGGTTGTGGGTGTTGCCGAACGCGGAGTGCTCGGTGGAGGAGCCCATCGCGAACTCGTCCATGTTCGTCTTGCCGAGGATCGGCAGGCCCGCGGCGCGGAGCTTCTCGACGAGGGTCGCGTCGTACGGCGGGATCCAGCCCTCGAGGATCTTCGAGCCGGCCGTGGACGGCAGGCCCTTCGTCACGACGACGTCCTTGACGGCGATCGGCACGCCGGCCAGCGGGTGCAGCCCCTCGCCGGCGGCGCGGCGCGCGTCGACGTCGGCGGCCGTGGCCAGCGCGTCGTCCTCGCTCACGTGCAGGAACGCGTGCACGTCGCCGTCGACGGCCGCGATGCGGTCCAGGTGGGCGCGCGTGGCCTCGACGCTGGAGGCCTCCCGGCGCGCGAGGGTCTCGGCGAGCTCGGCCGCGCTGAGGCGGGTCAGGTCCGTCATCTCACTCCTCCCCGAGGATCTGCGGGACGGCGAAGCGCCCGTCCTGCGCGTCGGGCGCGGCGGCCAGCACGTCGGCCACGGGCAGCGCCGGCTGGGGCACGTCCTCGCGGAAGACGTTCGTCAGGGGCAGCGGGTGGCTGGTGGCCGGCACGTCGGGGGTCGCGACCTCGCGCACGCGGGCGATGGAGTCGACTATGACGTCGAGCTCGCCGGCGAGCCGGTCGACCTCGTCGTCGCGCAGGTCGATCCGGGCCAGGGCGGCGACGCGCGCGACCTCGTCTCGGGAGATGGTGGACATGGCCGCCAGTCTAGTGGGCGGCAGGTGTCGGGGAGGTTGTCCCCGCATGACGGTGCGGGCACACGAACGGCCGGGACCACGCCACACAGGACGTGGTCCCGGCCGTCACGCACCGGCGGTGCTCGGCGCCCCCGTCGCAGCCGAGCGGTGCCGGGTTCCTCAGTCCATCCGCTCGTAGGCGGCCGTCGTGAGGAAGTCGATGTACTCGTCGGCCACGGCGACCTCCATGAAGGTGGTCCGCGCCTCGTCGAAGGCGGCGGCGCCGCCCGGGAGCTTGGCCACCTCCTCCTCGACGATGCGGTCGACGAGCTCCCGCGTCACCTTCTCGCCGGTGTCGGCGAGGACGACGTCGTTGTGCAGCCACTGCCACACCTGGGAGCGGGAGATCTCCGCGGTCGCGGCGTCCTCCATGAGGCCGAAGATGGCGACGGCGCCGAGGCCGCCCAGCCAGGCCTGGAGGTACTGGATGCCGACGGAGACGTTGTTGCGCAGGCCGGCCTCGGTGACGGTGCCGGGCGTCTTGTCGACCGACAGCAGGTCGGCGGCCGTGACGCGCACGTCCTCGCGCGTGCGGTCGATCTGGTTCGGCCGGTCGCCGAGCACCGCGGTGAAGGCCTCCTTGCACGTGGCGACCATGCCGGGGTGCGCCACCCAGGAGCCGTCGAAGCCGTCGCCGGCCTCGCGCGCCTTGTCGGCGCTCACCTTGGCGTAGGCCTGCTCGTTGGCCTCGGCGTCCTTGCTCGGGATGAACGCGGCCATGCCGCCGATGGCGTGCGCGCCGCGCTTGTGGCAGGTGCGGACCAGCAGCTCGGTGTAGGCCCGCATGAACGGCACCGTCATGGTGATCTGGTTACGGTCGGGCAGCAGGAACTCCGACCCGCGGGTGCGGAAGTTCTTCACCACGGAGAACAGGTAGTCCCAGCGGCCGGCGTTCAGGCCCGCGGAGTGCTCGCGCAGCTCGTAGAGGATCTCCTCCATCTCGAACGCGGCCGGGATGGTCTCGATGAGCACGGTGGCGCGGATGGTGCCGCGCGGGATGCCGAGCGCGTCCTGGGCCAGGACGAACGCGTCGTTCCAGAGGCGCGCCTCGAGGTGCGACTCCATCTTCGGCAGGTAGAAGTACGGCCCGAGGCCCTTGGCGATCTGCCGCAGGCCCGCCGTGGCGACGTAGAGCGCGAAGTCGACCAGGGAGCCCGAGGTCTCCTGGCCGTCGACCAGGATGTGCTTCTCGCTCATGTGCCACCCGCGGGGCCGCATGATGATCGTCGCGAGCTCGTCGTCGGGCTTCAGCGCGTAGGACTTGCCGGCCTCGTTGGTGAAGTCGATCCGGCGCTCGATGGCGTCGAGCAGGTTGAGCTGGCCGCCGACCACGCTGCGCCACTGCGGCGTGTTCGCGTCCTCCTGGTCCGCGAGCCAGCACTTCGCGCCCGAGTTGAGCGCGTTGACGGTCATCTTGCGGTCGGTGGGGCCGGTGATCTCCACGCGGCGGTCGACCAGCCCGGGGGCGGGCTCCGCGACCTTCCAGGAGTCGTCGGCGCGGAGGTGCGCGGTCTCCGGGAGGAAGTCGAGCGTGCCGCCGTCGGCGAGCGCCTGGCGGCGACGCTGCCGCGCCTCCAGCAGCTCCAGGCGGCGAGCGCCCAGCTCGCGCTGCAGGGTCACGATCAGGTCGAGGGCGGCCGGGGTGAGCACCTCGGTGTCGCGCTCACCGATCTCGGCGGTGATGGTCAGGCCGTCGGGGAGCTCCACGACAGTCCCTCCTTGTTCTCGTTCTACGGGGGTGTGCTGCGGCCGTGCGTTCCTTGCACAGCGGAATTCGTATTACGCCTAGCGGAAACCTGCCAGGCCGACCCTACCGGGTCACGGGTGCTCAGGCACCCACCAGCTGCTGGCGCAGCGCGGCCACGTGCCCGGTGGCCTCGACGTCGTACTCCGCGCTGCGGAGCGTGCCGTCCGGCTCGACGACGAAGGTGCAGCGGTGCACCCCGTCGAACGTCCGGTCGCCGATCGTCTTCGGGCCCCACGTGCCGTAGGCGTCGGCCACGGCGTGGTCCGCGTCGCTCAGCAGGGGGAAGGTGAGGTGCTCGGCCTCCACGAAGGCGCGGACGTCCTCGACCGGGTCCGCGGAGACCCCGACGACGGCGTACCCGGCGCCCGCGAGCGACGCGAGGTTGTCGCGGAAGTCGCAGGCCTCGGTGGTGCACCCGGGGGTGCCCGCCTTCGGGTAGAAGTACACGACCACGCCCTTGTCCGCCCCGGCGCGCACGTCCGCGAGGGACACCGGCGTGCCGGCGGAGTCGGGGAGGGTGAAGTCGGGAGCGGTGTCGCCCGGCTGGAGTCGCGTCATGTCAGTCGTCCTTCGTGGTCGTTCTCGTCGTCGGTCTCGTCGTCGGTCTCGTCGTCGGTCTCGTCGTCGGTCCCGTCGTGGGCCCTGCTCAGGCCTCGCCGCGGCGCAGCAGGGTGCCGGTGGGCTCGTCGCCCACGGGACGCCCGCGCAGCAGCGTGCGCCGGACCGTGCCCGTGAGGTCGCGGCCGGCGTACGGCGTGACCGGGTTCTTGTGGTGGAGTCGGGCCGGGTCGACGACGAACGTCGCCTCGGGCGCGAAGACCGCGAGGTCCGCGTCCTTGCCCACCGTGATGCCGCCCTTGCGCTCCAGGCCGACCAGCGCGGCCGGGCCGGAGGACATCCAGCCGACGACCTCCGCGAGCGGCACCTCGCGGCGGCGCGCCTCGGTCCAGACGACGGCGAGGCCGAGCTGCAGCGACGAGACTCCGCCCCAGGCCTCGGCGAAGTCGCCCGACGCCGGCTGCTTGAGCTCTGCGGTGGCCGGCGAGTGGTCGGTGACGACGACGTCGATCAGGCCGTCGCGCAGACCCTGCCAGAGGCGGTCCTGGTTGTCGTGCTCGCGGATCGGCGGGCAGCACTTGTAGGCCGTCGCGCCGTCGGGCACGTGGTCGGCGTCCAGGGACAGGTAGTGCGGGCAGGTCTCGACGGTGAGGCGCACGCCCTCCGCGCGCGCGGCTGCGATCATCGGCAGCGAGTCCGCGTCGGACAGGTGCAGCACGTGGGCGCGGGCGCCGGTGGCGCGGGCCGCGTCGATGAGCGCGGCGATCGCCGTGGACTCGGCCTTGGCGGGCCGGGAGGCGAGGAAGTTCTTGTAGGTGGGGCCGGGCTCCTGCGGGGCGTCCTCGAGGGTGCCCGGGTCCTCCGCGTGCACGATCATGAGGGCGCCGAACGACGTCAGCTCCGCGAGGTCGGCGCGCAGCTCAGCGTCCTCCAGGTGGCCGAACTCCGGCACCCCGGAGTCGGCGAGGAAGCACTTGAAGCCGAACACGCCGGCGTCGTGCAGGGGCCTGAGGTCCGCCGTGTTGCCCGGCACGGCACCGCCCCAGAAACCGACGTCGACGAACGCCTGGTCCACCGCGCGCTGCTTCTTGACCTCCAGGTTCGCGACCGAGGTCGTGGGGGGCAGCGAGTTGAGCGGCATGTCGACGATCGTCGTGACGCCGCCGGCCGCGGCGGCGCGCGTGGCGGTGGCGAAGCCCTCCCACTCGGTGCGGCCGGGCTCGTTGACGTGCACGTGCGAGTCGACGAGGCCGGGCAGCAGCACCTCGTCCTCGGCGAGCTCCAGCACCTCGGCGCCGGCCAGGCCGGTGCCGAGCGGAACGACGGCGGCGATCCGGCCGTCGGTCACGCCCACCTCGACGGCGCGCTCCCCCTCGGGGGTGACGGCGCGGGCGGCGCGGACGACGAGGTCGTAGGTCATGCGTTCTCCAAGGTGATCAGGGCCGGCAGGTGGTCGGCGAGCCGCGCGGCGAGGGTCTCGAGCAGGGGCCCGGCCTCGGCGATGCAGCGGGCGACGTCCGGCTCGACGTCGGTGAGGGCGTGCACGGCGGCGAGGCCGGCGGCGGCCGCTCGTGCGGGGCTGAGGGTGGTGCGGCCGCACACCGCGACCGTGGGGACGCCGGCGGCGGCCGCGGCGGCGGCCACCCCCACGGGCGTCTTGCCGTGCAGCGACTGCTGGTCGAGGCTGCCCTCCCCCGTGACGACCAGGTCGACACCGGCGAGGCGGTCCACGAAGCCCGTGAGGGCCAGCACCTCCTCGACGCCGGGCCGGCGCTCGGCGCCGAGCAGCAGGCAGGCGAAGCCCACGCCGCCCGCCGCGCCCGCGCCGGGCTCGGCGGCGTAGCCGCGGGCGCCCGTGACGCCGACGGTGGCCAGCACGTCGACCCACGTCGCCAGGCCCAGCTCGAGCTCCGCGACGGTCGCCGGGTCGGCGCCCTTCTGCGGCCCGTACACGGCGGCCGCGCCGTGCTCGCCGAGCAGCGGGTTGTCCACGTCGCTCGCGAGCACGATCTCGGTGTCCGCGAGCGCGGGGTGCAGTCCCGCGAGGTCCACGTCGGTCAGCTCGTGCAGGTGGCCGCCGCCGTCGGCGACGTCCCCCGCCCCCGACGCGAGCCGCGCGCCGAGCGCGGCGAGCATGCCGGCCCCGCCGTCGGTGCTGGCGGAGCCGCCCACCCCGACGACGATCTCCCGGGCCCCCGCGTCCAGGGCGTGCGCGATGACCTCACCGAGCCCCCGGGAGGACGCCGCGAGCGCGGTGGCCGGCGTCGGGGTCACCTGGGCGAGGCCGGTGACCGCCGCCATCTCGACGACGGCGGTGGCGCCCCGGCGGGCGTACCGGGTGGCGACCGGCTCCCCGAGGGGGCCGGTCGCCACCAGGTCCACCGCGGCGTAGCCGGCGGCGAGGGCGGCCTCCAGGGTGCCCTCGCCCCCGTCGGCCACGGGCAGCTCGTCGACGACGACGCCGGGCACGGCCCGCCGCAGGCCGGCCGCCAGGTGGGCGGCCACCTCGCCGGCGGTCAGGGAGCCCTTGAACTTGTCCGGGGCGAGCAGCACGCGCGCCGCCGTCGGTCCCGTCGTCGTCGTCACTGCCGCTCCACCCCCTCGTCCGTCGGGACCACCCGTCCTCGTCATCGTCTCTCCCGTCGCCGTCGTCGGGTACTGCTCAGCCTGTCGCGCTCAGTCGAGCAGCGCGATGGCCGTGGGCGAGTCCTCGGCCGAGATGGCCAGGTCCTCGAACTCGTTCACCCCGTTGAGCTCCGCACCCATCGCGATGTTGGTGACGCGCTCGAGGATGACCTCGACCACCACGGGGACCCGGAACTCCGCGGTCATGGCCTGCGCCTTGGCGAACGCGGCGCCCAGGTCCTCCGGGTCCTTGACGCGGATCGCCTTGCAGCCCAGCGCCTCGGCGACCTTGACGTGGTCCACGCCGTAGCCCTCGGGCTCCCCGTCACCGTGCGACATGTTGATGTTGTCGAAGGCGAGGGACACGTGGAAGTCCATCTCGAACGCCCGCTGCGACTGACGGATCAGGCCCAGGTAGGCGTTGTTCACGACGACGTGCACGTAGGGCAGGTGGTGCTGCGCGCCCACGGCGAGCTCCTCCAGCATGAACTGGAAGTCGTAGTCGCCGGAGAGGGCGACGACGTTGCCCTCGGGCAGCGCCCGCGAGACGCCGAGCGCGGCCGGGCCGGTCCAGCCCAGCGGGCCGGCCTGGCCGGCGTTGATCCAGTGCCGCGGGTTGTACGTGTGCAGCAGCTGGGCGCCGGCGATCTGCGACAGGCCGATCGTGGTGACGTAGACCGTGTCCCGGCCGAAGGCCCTGTTCATCTCCTCGTACACGCGCTGCGGCTTGATCGGGATCTCGGTGAAGTGCGTCTTGCGCTGCAGCTTCCCCTTGCGCTCCTGCGCCGAGGCGGCCCACGCCGAGTAGTCCTTCACCTGACCGGCGGCCTTGCGGTCGGCGGCGACCTCGAGCGCGGTGCGCAGGAAGGCGCCCGCGTCGGAGACCACGCCGTAGTCGGGCGCGAACACGCGGCCGATCTGCGTGGGCTCGATGTCGACGTGCACGAAGGTGCGGCCCTCGGTGTAGGTCTTCAGGCCGCCGGTGTGGCGGTTGGCCCACCGGTTGCCGACGCCGATCACGAAGTCCGACTCCAGGAACGTCGCGTTGCCGTAGCGGTGCGACGTCTGGATGCCGACCATGCCCGCGGTGAGCGGGTGGTCGTCGGGGATCGCGCCCCAACCCATGAGGGTCGGGACCACCGGCACGCCGAGGGTCTCCGCGAGCTCGACGAGCTCGGACTCCGCGCCGGCGTTGATGATGCCGCCGCCGGCGACGATCAGGGGGCGCTCCGCGGCCAGCAGCATGTCGATCGCCTTGGCGACCTGCTCGCGGGTGGCCTCCGGCCGCTCCGGAGCCAGCGGCTGGTAGGTCTCCGGGTCGAACTCGATCTCCGTCATCTGCACGTCGATCGGCAGGTCGATGAGGACCGGGCCGGGACGGCCCGACCGCATGAGCTGGAACGCCCGCTGGAAGACGCCCGGCACCTGCGACGCCTCGAGGACCGTCTTCGCCAGCTTGGTGACCGGCGCGGCGATCGACGCGATGTCGACGGCCTGGAAGTCCTCCTTGTCGAGCTTGGCCACCGGGGCCTGGCCCGTGATGCACAGCATCGGGATCGAGTCGGCCCACGCGGCGTACAGACCGGTGATCATGTCGGTGCCCGCGGGGCCCGACGTGCCGATGCAGATGCCGATGTTGCCGCGCTCGGCGCGCGAGTAGCCGTCGGCCATGTGCGACGCGCCCTCGACGTGCCGGGCGAGCACGTGGTGGATGCCGCCGTGCTGGCGCATGGCGTCGTAGAACGGGTTGATGGCGGCGCCGGGGAGGCCGAAGGCCTCGGTGGCACCCTCCTTCGCCAGGATGGCGACCGCGGCGTCGACCGCGCGCATGCGGGGCATGGTGCTCTCCTTCGAGTCTTCGGGGATGTCAGGGCGGGCGCGACGTCAGTCGCGACCGGACAGGCGCGCGATCGCCTGGAAGAGGCCGGAGTGGTCGAGCGACCCGTCGCCCTCGGCGCGGGCCGCGGCCATGAGCTGGGCGACGACCGCGCCGACGGGGGCGACGACGCCCTGCTCGCGCGCGGCGGTCGTGAAGATGCCCAGGTCCTTGTGGTGCAGGTCGATGCGGAAGCCGGGGGCGAACTCGCGGCCCAGCATCTTCGCGGCCTTCTGGTCGAGCACCGCGGAGCCCGCGAGGCCGCCGCCGAGGACCTTGACGGCCGCCTCCGTGTCGACGCCGAACGCCTCGAGGAAGACGACGGCCTCGGCGAGGAGCGCGATGTTGCCGGCGACGATGAGCTGGTTGGCGGCCTTGACGGTCTGGCCGGAGCCCGACGGGCCCACGTGCACGACCGTCTTGCCGACCGCGTCGAACACGTCGGACGCCGCGGCGAAGTCCTCGGCGGAGCCGCCGACCATGATCGACAGGGCCGCGTTCTTCGCGCCCGCCTCGCCGCCGGAGACCGGCGCGTCGAGGTAGCGGAAGCCGGCGGCCTTCGCCTGCTCGGCCAGCGCGACGGTGACGTCCGGGCGGATCGACGAGAAGTCGACGATCAGGGTGCCCGGCTGCGCGTTCGCGAAGACGCCGTCGTCGCCGGTGAGGACGCCCTCGACGTCCGGGGAGTCCGGGACCATGACGGCCACGACGTCCGCGGCCTTGACCGCCTCGGCGACGGAGGAGGCGGCGGTGCCGCCCGCCTCGACGAGGGGCTGGGCCTTGGCGGCGGTGCGGTTGTAGCCGACGACGGAGTGCCCGGCGTCCTGCAGGTGGACGGCCATCGGGCTGCCCATGATGCCGAGGCCGATGAAGGCGATGGTGCTCATTGGTCGTGTCCTTCCGGGGAGGTCAGGGGTCGCGGTGCCGGCTGCGTGGTGCCGGCTTCTCAGCGCGCCGAGCGCTGCTCGCGCGGGAGCCAGGCGAACGGGTCGGGGTCCGTCGTCTTGTACTCGAGGCCGACGGGGCCGGCGTAGCCGGCGGCGCGGAGGTCGCCGATCCAGCGCTGGATCGGCAGGTCCCCGCTGCCCGGGGCGCCGCGGCCCGGGGCGTCGGCGATCTGCACGTGGGCGATGCGGTCGCCGTAGGTCTTGAGGTCGAGGTCCACGTCCGAGCCGTTGACCGACAGGTGGTAGACGTCGAACAGGAGGCCGAGGTTGGTCGCGCCGTGCTCGTCGCGCACGCGGTCGAGGACGGCGACGGCGTCGGCCGACGTCTTCAGCGGGTAGGCGGGGGTGCCGGAGACCGGCTCCACCAGCACGGTGCCGCCGATGCGCTCGACGGCCTTCGCCGCGAGCGCGAGGTTCTCGGCGCCGAGCGCGTCCTGCGCGGCCGGGTCCTCGCCCTCGACGCGGTTGCCGTACAGCGCGTTGAACGCGCGGCAGCCGGTGCGCTCGCCGATGCGGGCGACGACGTCGAGGTTGGCGCGCAGGTCGGCCGAGCGCGCGGGCCACGAGATCAGGCCGCGGTCGCCGCCCGGCATGTTGCCGGCGTCGAAGTTGAGGCCGGTGAGCTGGACGCCGGCGTCGGCCAGGGCCCCGACGAACGCGTCGATCTCGTCGGCGTCGGGCGTCGGCGTGGCGAAGGGCCACCAGAGCTCGACGCCGTCGAAGCCGGCCGCCTTCGCGGCCGCCGGACGCTCCAGGAGCGGCAGGTCCGTGAGGAGGATCGAGCAGTTCACGGTGTAGGGGATCTGGTCCGTCATCGCTGACTCGCTTTCGCCAGATGGAAGATTGGTTCCTTGTAGTGAAAACGCTACGCCGGGTCGGCGCGATCGGTCAACCCCTGCCCGGGGCCGTCCCGCGGTGCGGTCGTGACGCCGCGCACACGACGACGGCCCGGCAGGACGTCGTCCTGCCGGGCCGTCGTGGCCGTGCGCTGCGCCGATACCCGGGACGTCAGCCCCCGAGCGGGCGCGTCACGATCGCCGTGAGCTCGGCCGGCTGCAGGCCGGTGCGCTCCACGATCTCGTCGGCGCCCAGGGCTCCGCAGTCGACGCCGCGCTTGAGGTACCACGCGAGCGCCTTGGCGGTGGCGGGCTCGTCGAGCACGGCCCCCTCCACCTCGTTCACATAGTTCGACAGCCGCTCGGCCGCCGGCTCGAAGCCCTCGCGGTAGAACGCGTACGTCGCCGCGAACCGGCTCGGCAGCTGGGCCGGGTGCAGGTCCCAGCCCTGGTAGAAGCCGCGCTCCAGCGAGCGCCGCACGAGGCGACCGTGGTTCGCCCACGCGGCGCGCACCTGTGCGCCGTCGCCGACCGGCAGCACGTTCGTCGACCCGTCGGACAGGCGCACGCCCGTCCCGGCGGACGCGAGCTGCATGACCTCCTTGGCGAGGTCCGCCGCCGGGTGCTCCATCGACTGGTACGCCGCGGCGATGCCGAGCGACGCCGAGTAGTCGTACGTGCCGTAGTGCAGGCCGCTCACGCGCCCCGTCCCCGCGTGGATCATCCGCGCCACGGTCGCGGTGCCCGCGGAGTCGAGGATCGACTGCGGCGTCTCCACCTGCACCTCGAAGCGCAGGCGCCCGGCCGGCAGGCCGTTCGCCTCCTCCAGCCGCTCGCAGACGGCGACCATCGCCTCGACCTGCACGACGCCGGTCACCTTCGGCAGGGTGAGCACGAGCCCGTCGGGCAGGTCGCCCGACGCCGCGAGCGTGCTGACGAACACGTCCAGCGTGCGCAGGCCGCGCGCCCGGGTGGGCCGCTCGAAGCACTTGAACCGGATGCCGACGAACGGCGTCGCTCCCCCGGCGTCCAGCTCGGCGCGCAGCGCGGCGGCCGCGGCGGCGGTCACCTCGTCCTCGTCGGCGTCCGGGTGGGTGCCGTACCCGTCCTCGAGGTCGATGCGCAGGTCCTCGATCGGCTCGGCGGCGAGCTTGCGCTGCACCTGGGCCGCGACCGCCTCGCGCAGGTCGTCCCGCACGCCGACGGCGTCCAGCAGCGCGTCCGTGCCCTGTGCCTCGACGGCCGCGAGAGCCTGCGCGCCCCAGTCCCCCGCGAGCCCGGCCGCGTACCGGTGCGCCGGCACGTACACGGTGTGCACGGGCTGGCGCGTGCCGTCGTCGCCCGGGTAGGCGCGCTCGAGGTGGGCGTCGTGCGCGGCGAGCCGCCGCTCGACGTCGTCGAGCGCGGCCTGGTCGAGGGACGCCTTCATCGGGCCACCGCCGCGCCCTCGGCCTGCAGCGCACGGCCGAGGTGCTGGGCCAGGTGCTCGGCGTCCTCGGCACGGTGCTCCGCCACCGGGACCTCCTTGAGGCCCTCGGCCCGGACGGCCTCCGCGACGGCCTCGGCGACGCGGCTGTCGAACACGCCCGGGATGATGAAGGCGGAGTTGAGCTCGTCCTCGCTCACCACCGACGAGATCGCGACCGCGGCCACGCGCAGCATCTCGTCCGTGATCTGCGTGGCGCCCGCGTCGAGCAGGCCGCGGAACAGGCCCGGGAACGCCAGCACGTTGTTGATCTGGTTCGGGTAGTCGCTGCGGCCGGTCGCCACGACGGCGGCCGTCTCGCCCGCGGCGATCGGGTCGACCTCGGGCGTCGGGTTCGCGAGGGCGAACACGATCGCGTCGTCGCTCATCGCCGCGACGTCCGCGCCCGTGAGGATGTTGCCCGCCGAGACGCCCACGAAGACGTCGGCACCGACGAGCCCCTCCTTGAGGGTCCCGGTGAACCCGGACGGGTTGGTGTTCTCGACGATCCAGGTGCGGTTCGCGTCGTCGCCGGCCGACTCGGGCGTGAGCGCCCCGTGCCGGTCGAAGCCGACGATGTCCCTCGCGCCCTGGGCGAGCAGGAGGCGGATGATGGCCGAGCCCGCGGCGCCGACGCCGGACACCGCGATGCGGACGTCCTCGATCTTCTTGTTCACGACCTTGAGCGCGTTGATGAGCGCCGCGAGCACCACGATGGCCGTGCCGTGCTGGTCGTCGTGGAAGACGGGGATGTCGAGCTCCTCGCGCAGACGCTTCTCGATCTCGAAGCAGCGGGGCGCGGAGATGTCCTCGAGGTTCACGCCGCCGAAGCCCGGGGCGATCGCCTTGACGGTGCGGATGATCTCCTCGGTGTCCGTCGTGTCGAGCGCGATGGGCCACGCGTCCACGTCGGCGAACTGCTTGAACAGCGCCGCCTTGCCCTCCATGACCGGCATGGCGGCCTCGGGGCCGATGTCGCCGAGGCCGAGGACGGCGGTGCCGTCGGTGACCACCGCGACGGTGTTGCGCTTGATGGTGAGGCGGCGCGCGTCCTCGGGGCGGTCGGCGATCGCGAGGCAGACGCGGGCGACGCCCGGCGTGTAGGCGCGCGAGAGGTCGCGGCGCGTCTTGAGCGGCACCTTGGGCGTGACGGAGATCTTGCCGCCGAGGTGCATGAGGAACGTCGAGTCCGACATCTTCAGCACGCGCACGCCGTCGAGGGCGTCGAGCGCCGCGACGATCCGCTCGCCGTGCTCGGCGTCGACCGTGTCGCAGGTGACGTCGACGACGATCGTGTCGGCGTGCGACTGGGCGATGTCGACGCCCATGACCGAGCCGCCGGCCGTGGCGATCTCGTGGACGATCTCGCTCGTCGCGCGCTGCGAGGCCGGGGCCTCGACGCGGAGGGTGATCGTGTAGCTGGGGCTGGGCATCGCCATGGCCTGGGTTTCCTTTCGACGTGCTGATGACATGAAGTTTCGAGATGTGGAAGGATGGTTTCTAGAACCGGGACCGGTTCGTGAGGCTTGGCAAAGGGGGACACGACCCATGGCGAACGGCACCGGAGTCCAGTCGGTGGACCGGGCGATCGACCTGCTCGAGATCATGACCGACCTCGGCGGCGACGCCGCGCTCAGCGAGCTGGCGGCCGCCGCCGGCCTCCCGCTCCCCACGATCCACCGGCTCATGCGGACGCTCGTCGGCCGCGGCTACGCCCGCCAGCTCCCGAACCGCCGGTACACCCTGGGGCCGCGCCTCATCCGGCTCGGCGAGAGCGCCGGCCGCCAGCTCGGCGCCGGCGCCCGCCCCCACCTGGAGCGGCTCGCCCGCGAGCTCGGCGAGAGCGCCAACCTCGCGATGATCGACCGCGACATGGTGGTGTACGTCGCCCAGGCCTCGTCGTCCTACTCGATGCGGATGTTCACCGAGGTGGGACGGCGCGTCTACACGCACTGCACCGGCGTCGGCAAGATGGTGCTCGCCGAGCTGCCGGACCAGACGATCCGCGACATCGTCGGTCGCGTCGGGATGCCGCCCGCCACCGACCTGTCCATCACGGACGTCGACGACCTCCTCAAGGAGATCGGCACGATCCGCGAGCAGGGCTACGCCGTCGACGACGGCGAGCAGGAGATCGGCGTGCGGTGCTTCGCCGTCCCGGTGAAGGGCGCTCCCACCCCGACCGCGCTCTCGGTCTCCGGGCCCGCTGCCCGCGTGACCTACGAGTTCGGCGAGGCCGCGCTCCCCCTGCTGCACGAGATGGCCGACACCATCTCGAAGGAGCTGCTCTCCGCGGCCTGACGGCACGCGGCGACCCGACGCGGGGCGCGAGGCGGGGATCCCGCCTCGCGCCCTGCGTCGTGCCGGGGCGAGCATCATGGTCACCCGTCCCCCGGCTCGGCGGCGCCCGCGTGCACCAGCTGCGGACGGGTGTCGTCCGCCGCCGCGCGGGCGCCGGGACGTCGGCCCGCGACCGCGTCGCGCGCGCCCTCGCGGATCTGGAGCACGTCCGGCACGCCGTCCGCGTCCAGGTCGATGGCCGACACGCAGCCCGACCGGCGGCCGTGACCGTGGCGCACCCGCGCCCGCACGTCCGCGTTGAGGCGGGCGCGGCGACGCTCCTCCTGACGCTCGGCGTCCAGCCGCGCGAAGTACTCGGCCCGGCGCTGCTCCTGCTCCTCCGTCACGACCAGTCGCGCCGAGGAGCCCGCGGTGAACACCGACGGGTCCTTGCTGCGCCGGCCCCAGCGGATCTCGTTGAACACGAGGTTGAGCAGCACGGCGACGACGGCCGCGGCCGCGATCCCGGAGTGGAAGATCATGCCCACCCAGGTCGGGAACTGGTCGTAGAAGTCCGGGACGGCGATCGGGATGATGCCGAAGCCCAGCGCGACCGCGACGAGCGTGAGGTTGAGGTTGCCCTCGTACTCGACGCGCGACAGCGTGCGGATACCGGACACGGCCACCGAGCCGAACAGGACGATGCCGGCGCCGCCCAGCACGGGCGACGGGATCGCCGCGACCACCTGTCCCAGCACCGGGAACAGTCCCAGCACGAACAGGACGCCGCCGCCCGCCGCCACGGCGAACCGCGAACGGATGCCGGTGATCGCGACCAGGCCGACGTTCTGCGCGAACGCCGAGGCCGGGAACGAGTTGAGGAACGGCGCGACCAGCGTCGCGGCCATGTCGGCCCGCAGGCCGTCTCCCACCCGCTTCGCGTCGACCTTGGTGTCGAGCACCTCGCCGATGGCGATGAGGTCGGCGGTCGTCTCCGTCATGATGACGAGGATGACGATCGTCATCGAGATGATCGCGCCGATCTCGAAGACCGGGGCCCCGAAGGCGAACGGCGTCGGCAGCGCGAACGGCGACCCCTCGCCCACCCCCGAGAAGTCCGCGAGCCCGAACGGCACGGCCGCCACGGTCCCGAGGATGATGCCGAAGAGGATGGACAGTCGGGAGATCGTGCCCTGCAGGAACCGGCTGAGCGCGAGCACCACGACCAGCGTGCCGAGGGCCAGCGCGATGTTGGGCACCGAGCCCCAGTCGGCCGCCGCCTCGTCGCCGCCCATCATCCAGCCGGCCGCCGTGGGCAGCAGCGAGATGCCGATGATCGTGATGATCGTGCCCGTCACGACCGGCGGGAAGAACCGCACGACCTGCGCGAAGAACGGGCTGATCGCCAGGCCGATCACGGCGGCCACGATGATGGCGCCGAAGACGGCGGGGAGCCCGCCGTCCCCGCTCGCCACCGCGACCATGGTGGACACGGTGGCGAACGAGATGCCCTGGACGAGCGGGAGCTGCGACCCGAAGAAGCGGATGCCGAGCGTCTGGAGCGCGGTGGCCAGTCCGCTCACGAGCAGCGCGGCCGACACGAGGACGCCGATCTCCGCGCCCGTCAGCCCCGCCGCCTGCCCGACGATGATCGGCGGCGCGATCACGCCGCCGTACATCGTCATGATGTGCTGCAGGCCGTAGAGGAAGGTCTTGCCGAGCGGGTAGCGCTCGTCCTCCGGTCGACCGCCCTGCGGCGTGCCGGTCGCGGCCGCCGCGTCGATGGTCGTCGTGCTCATCTCGATGCTCCTTCGAACCGACTGCACGGTGCCTCGCTGATCAGAGGACCTGGATCAGCAGAACCCCGTGACGGTGGCCCACGCGCGGGGCTCCTGGTCGGCGCCCTCCCGCTTCACCTCCGCCTCGATCTTCCCGTACGGGCGGTCGGCGACGTAGAAGACCTCGTTCGGGTTCTCCAGGCCGAAGGGCTCGAAGTCCACGACGAAGTGGTGCAGGTTCGGCATCGAGAACTTGATCTCGCCGATCTCCGGGTGCGCCTCGAGCACCCGCTTGCCCATCTGGTAGAGGGTCTGCTGCAGCGCGAGCGAGTGCACGTCGGCGAACGTCTCGAGCAGGATGCGACGCACGTCGTCGTAGACGGCGTTGAAGTCGATGTCCAGCGACGTGTAGCGCCAGCGGGCGGTCACCGACGTCGCGAGGATGCGGTCGGTGGTCTCCTGCAGGGTGGTGTAGCGGTCCTTCGGGAAGCCGTGGAACTCGGAGCCCGTGGACTTGAGCACCTTGAGGTCCTCGAGGCCGGAGACGACGAAGACCTCGTCGCCGTCGCGCTGGACGACGGTCGTGCGGGTCTCGGTGCCGCCCTTGACGAACGCGTGGTCGTGCTCGCCGTCGGTCACGTGCGTGGTGAGCGAGGAGGGGATGTGCTCCCAGGTGTACTCCTTGGCCTCCCAGCGGCCGCCCTCGATCCAGTCGAAGCTCGAGACGAAGTGCTCGCCCAGGCGGAGGGCGAACTCCTCCGGCGAGGGGATGCCGTCCTTGGCGAGCGCGAACACCGTGTTCTTCTGCGTGTCCGTGGGGACCACGCGGCCCTGGTCGCCGTCGATGTGCGCGGCGGAGAAGTCACCGCGGAGCTGCGAGGTCACCGAGAGCTCGGTGATCCGGTGGCGCGCCTGGTCACGGTCGACCTTCATGACGCGGACCTCGGCCTTGCCGTACTGGTTGTCGCCCAGCACGATCGTGCCCGTGGCGGCCTGGGCGTCGGTGGCGGTGGCGGTCATTGCTGACTCCTTCATCTGTTGTTGCGTTGTCGCGGGACCGCCCCGAGGGCGGCCCCCATACGTCTCCGATGACGATGACGCAGGCCGCGGCGCCTCTGCCGCGGCCGGTGATGCGGGCCTGGCGGCCCGTCAGCTCCCGCGGTACGTCGAGTACGCGAACGGGCTGAGCAGGCAGGGCACGTGGTAGTGGTCGCGCCCGGCCTCGACCGTGAAGTCGATGGTGATCGACGGGTAGAACGTCGCGACCCCCTGCGCGGCGAAGTAGTCGCCGGTCGCGAAGGTCACGCGGTAGGTGCCGGGCTCGAGAGACTCCGGGCCGAGGTCCTTGACCCGGCCGTCGGCGTCGGTCGTGGCGTCCGCGAGCCGCGCGGCGCTGTCCGCGCCGACGCTCCACAGGGAGACGGCCACCCCGGCGGCCGGCAGGCCGGACACCGCGTCGAGCACGTGGGTGGTGATGTGCGAGGTCATGAGAGCTCTCCTTCCAGCCGCAGCACGGCGATCTCCCGCAGCTGCTGGCCGGCGATGCGTCGCTCGGTGGCGGGATCGTTCCCCAGGCGCTCCTCGAGCGAGGCGAGGATCTCGTCGGCGGTGCGGCCCGCGGCCCGGATGAGGAAGACGTGACCGAACCGCTCCTCGTAGGAACGGTTGCCCGCGCGCAGACGCTCCTCCACCGAACCGCTCAGGTCGCCGAGCCCGGCCTGCTCCCGGCGCGAGTGCGCCGCGTCCGCGTCCTCCCCGGAGGCACGCTCACCGATGCGCGGATGACGGGCGAGCGCGGAGTCGATCTCCTCCTCGCTCCACGGGTCCGCCACGGCGCGCGCCGTCGCGAGTGCGGCCGCGGTGTCCGCGTACGGGCGGCCGGCGACCACCGCGTCGGCCCACCGGGTCACGGCCGCGCACGAGAGCACCTGAGCGCGTGCGGCGTCGATGTCCGCCGCGTTGAATGCCTCGAGACCTGCACTCGTCATCGAGCGATCCTCCTTCGGGCGATTCCACCCACCGGAAGTGGGTTTCCATTCAGTGAAGTCTGACTCTCGTGCCGGTGGCATGTCAAGTGAGTCCGCGCTCAGTGGCCGGTGCGTGCCGCTCGCCCCCCGGGTGACCCCCTTGGACACCGTCATCTCCCCTGGTCAGGGAGCCGCGTACACCCCGCCGGCGGGCACGTGAAGACCTTGCGAACGCCCTCCCGCAGGACCGCGCAGGACCATAGTGTCGCCCCCGCCCGACGGCCGAGCGCCTCGTCCCGCGCATCCGACCCCCCGTGTGCCTCCGCCCGGCGCCGCACCGTGTCGACCGGCCCATGCGGCGGGAACCGTGTCGGTCGAACCCCGTGGGCGCATTCAGCGTGACCCTCGTCGCCTGTGTTCGCCGGTCGTCATCGACCACACGTCGTCGTGCGTCCGACCAGGATACGAGACGGGCCTCGGACAGCCCAGGTGCTCGCGCCCGCTGTGCGCCGGCACCACCCGACGCCGAGCTCCGGTGGTGTGAGGCGCTGGGCAGGCCGCCATCATCGACGTGGGCACGAACTGCGCGGGTGGCTCCCCGGGCATCAGTGCACGAAGGGCTCGTCCGGACATCCACCAGAGTCCGGGTATGCGAAAGGCCCACCCCGGGGTGGGGTGGGCCTTTCGTGAATGGGTGTCCGGCGGCGTCCTACTCTCCCACCCCCTCGCGAGGGCAGTACCATCGGCGCTGAAGGGCTAAGCTTCCGGGTTCGGAATGGGACCGGGCGTTTCCCCGACGCTATGACCGCCGTAACAGTATCGAGTTTTCAGGGTGACCCCCTGATCATCACCTGGTGGTGGTGGGGGGTGGTGCCCGTTTCTCGGGAACCGCACAGTGGACGCGTAGCATGCAATTGTCAAACAGTGTTTGAGTGTGTGTGAAGTTGTTGGCTTATTA
>NZ_JBHTVZ010000004.1:0-21589 GCF_042792715.1 Isoptericola sp. NPDC056618
TACTGCCCTCGCGAGGGGGTGGGAGAGTAGGACGCCGCCGGACACCCATTCACGAAAGGCCCACCCCACCCCGGGGTGGGCCTTTCGCATACCCGTAACACCCCACGGCGCCGTCGTGCCGATAGGCTCGTCGGGTGACTGGAGCACCGCACCTTCCCGCCACCGGACCGACGTCGTCGTGGCGCGCCCAACACTTCGTGAGCCTGCTGGACTTCGCGCGGCCGTCCCTGGGAGGGGACGGGACCGCCGGGTGGCTCGACGACGCGGGGGTGGTCGACCCGGCGCAACCGGCTCACCTGTGGATCACCTGCCGGATGACGCACTCCTACGGGCTCGGACATCTCCTGGGGGTCGAGGGCGCAGGTGCGCTGCTGGACCGGGGGATCGCCGGCCTGTCGCGCGCGCTGGCGGACGCCGACGACGGCGGTTGGCTGGCCTCCCGGGGGCCGGGCGACGCGCTCGACGGGACCAAGCAGGCGTACGGTCATGCTTTCGTCGTGCTGGCCGGTTCGACCGGGACCGTGGCGCGCGTACCCGGTGCCGTGACGCTCCTCGAGGCGGCACTGTCGGTGCTCGACCGACGGTTCTGGGAGGCCGACCACCAGCTGCACCTCGACGAGCGGTCGCGCGACTGGGGCACGGTCGACCCGTACCGCGGGGTCAACGCGAACATGCACTCCGTCGAGGCGCTCCTTGCCGCGCACGACGCCACGGGGGAGAGCCGCTGGCTCGATCGGGCGGCGGTCGTGGCCGACTGCGTGATCGGCTGGGCTGCGGACAACGGCTGGCGGATCCCGGAGCACTTCGACACGGAGTGGCGGCCGCAGCTCGAGTACAACGCCGACCGTCCGCACGACCCGTTCAAGCCCTACGGGGCCACGCCGGGCCATGGACTGGAGTGGGCGCGGCTGCTCCTGCAGGTGGACGTCGCCGGGGGGACGCAGGGCCGGCGTACCGACGCAGCACGGCACCTGTTCGATCGCGCCGTGGCCGACGGGTGGGACGGGCCGGCGGGCGGCTTCGTGTACACGACGGACTGGGACGGGACCCCGGTGGAGGCGCGCCGCTTCCACTGGGTGGCGGCCGAGGCGGCCGCGGCCGCCGACGTCCTGCACCGCACGACCGGCGAGGCGCGCTACGCCGAGCTCGCCGACGGGTGGTGGGCGTGGATCGACACCCACCTGGTGGACCACGAGCGGGGCTCCTGGTTCCACGAGCTCGACACGGACAACCGCCCCTCGGGTCGGACCTGGGTCGGCAAGCCCGACATCTACCACGCCGCCCAGGCCGTGATCCTGCCCGACCTGCCCCTCACCGGGTCGTTCGCGGCGTCCGCCCGGGAGGCCGGGCCGCTGCTCGCCGGCACGCGGCTGGGCGCCGCGGTCACGACGTCATGAGGATCTCCGCGAAGGCCGACTACGCGGTGCGGGCGGCCGCAGAGCTCGCCGCGTCCGGCGAGGGCCCCGTCCCGGCCGAGGCCCTCGCCCGCGCGCAGCAGGTGCCCCACCGCTTCCTCGAGGCGATCCTCAGCGACCTGCGGCGCGAGGGTATCGTCGCGAGCCGTCGCGGCGCGGGTGGCGGGTACGTGCTGGCCCGCCCCGCCGACAAGGTCACCGTCGCCGACGTCGTGCGTGCCGTGGACGGGCCACTGGTGTTCGTGCGCGACGCGCGGCCCTCGGACCTGGAGTACACGGGCGCGGCGGCGTCGCTGCTGCACGTGTGGGTGGCGCTGCGCGTGAACGTGCGGGCCGTGCTGGAGCAGGTGACCCTGGCGGACCTCGCGGCCGGGACGATCCCCGACGTCGTGCGCCGGCTCACGGAGCAGGAATCGGCGTGGATCAACCCGTGAGCCCCGCTCCCGCGGCCTGACGGGCGCCCGTCTCAGCATGCAGACAGTTTCTTGAGACCGTTGAATCCGATAGAGCCGATCGGGTAACTTCACTGCAGACGCGGCGGACCCGCTGCCGCGCCGAAACGGAGGGAACCCCCGTGCGGACTCTCGTCCTCCTTGCCCTCGTGGGCCTCGGTGCGCAGCTCGTCGACGGCAGCCTGGGCATGGCCTACGGCGTCACCTCGACCACCCTGCTGCTCGCGATCGGTACCAACCCCGCGGCCGCGTCGGCGACCGTCCACCTCGCCGAGGTCGGGACGACGCTGGCGTCCGGTGCGTCGCACTGGCGGTTCGGGAACGTGGACTGGAAGGTCGTCACCAAGATCGGCATCCCCGGTGCGGTCGGCGCGTTCGCCGGCGCGACCTTCCTCTCATGGCTGTCGACCGAGATCGCCAAGCCGCTGATGTCGATCCTGCTGCTGGGGCTGGGCCTGTACGTGCTGCTGCGCTTCACGCTCCGCGGGCTGCGCACGGACCGCCTCGGGCAGCCGCTCCGCAAGCGGTTCCTCACCCCGCTCGGCCTGGTCGCCGGGTTCATGGACGCCACGGGCGGCGGCGGCTGGGGGCCGGTGGGCACGCCCGCCATCCTGGCGAGCGGCCGCATGGAGCCCCGCAAGGTGATCGGCTCGATCGACACCAGCGAGTTCTTCGTGGCCGTCGCCGCGAGCCTCGGCTTCCTCTTCGGCCTCGGGACCGCGGGCATCAACCCGACCTGGGCCCTGGCGCTGCTCATCGGCGGCCTGATCGCCGCGCCGATCGCCGCATGGCTCGTCCGCCTGGTGCCGCCGCGCGTCCTCGGATCCGCCGTCGGCGGGATCATCGTGCTCACCAACGTCCGCACCCTGCTGAGCCTCGATGAGTTCCCCGTGAGCGACGGCGTGCGGGGTCTCGTCCTCGGGCTCATCGCGGTCGGCTGGGCCGCCGCCGTCACCTACTCGTTCCGCGAGCACCGCAAGGCGGTCGCGGCGGAGCGGGCCGAGGCGGCGGGCGAGCACCCCGAGGCCGCTGCGACGACGGTCGCCTGACGCCTGCCCCGGCACGGCCGGGGCCACCGACGACACCACCGCCACCGCACGTCACCCGCCGTGCGGTGGCGGTGTCGTGCCGTCCCGGTACCGTGGTGAGGCCAGGAGAACTGCGCGCCGGACCCAGCTGCACGGCACTGGGGGGTGAGCCTCGATGTCCAGCACGCCCAACGACACACCGCGCCGCGAGCTCGTCGCTCTCGCGGAGCTGCTGGGCGCCGGGAGCCAGCTGCTCGTCGGCCGGTACCGCGTCGACGTCGCCACGGGGGAGTGGTGGTGGTCGGACGAGGTCTTCCGGATCTTCGGTCGTGAGCCGGGCAAGATCGCGCCGGGACCGGAGGTGCTGCGCGCCCACCTGCACCCCGACGACCGCGAGCGGCTCTCCCGGACGGCGGTGGTCGCGCTCGGCACCGGGCGGCCGTTCTCGGGGGCGCACCGCGTCGTGGACGACCACGGGCGCACCCATACCGTCGTCGTGACCGGACAGGGGAGGCACGGGGCCGACGGCGCGTCGTCGCAGATCGTCGGCTACGTCATCGACGCGAGCCCGGTCGTGCGGGACGCGCTGGAGCGCGAGGCGCACAGGGCCGTGTCCCGAGCGTTCGTCGCGGCCGCGGCCGCCGAGCAGGCCAAGGGCGCCATCATGGCGGTGTGCGGCGTGGACGAGTCGGTCGCCACCGAGGTGCTCGCGGACGCCGGCGCGCAGGTCGGGATCTCCGCCCAGTCGGCGGGGGAGCAGGTGATGAAGGGGCTCGCGCGGCCCGTCGGGGACCGCGACGCCGCGCTCACGGCGGCGGAGGTGGTGCGGTCCGCCCCGCCGGCCCAGGACGCGGCGGACCGGCTCAGCCAGGCGCTCGCCACCGTGCGGCCGGTGGACCGGCCGCACGGTCACGACGCGCAGCTCGCCCGCCGGCGTCCGCGCGCGAGCCACTGACCCGCAGGGCGGGCCCGTCAGGAGCGGGGGATCAGCGGCCGGGCACGAACCGGGCCGCCGCGCGCACGGCGCCCTTGCGGGCGAGGCGCTTCGCGAGCACCGCGACCCCGCCCGAGACCGCCGCGAAGGTGACGGCCTGGATGATCGAGATCTCGTCGTCGTCCACGTTGGTGGGCGCCACGCTGCCCGTCGTCTTCTCCCAGACCACCCCGATCAGCTTCTGCGCGACCCATCCGGCGGCGATCGTCAGCACCACCGTGCCGACCTTCACGCCCAGCGGCTGCTCGGTGTCCGTCACGTGCTCTCCCTCGGTAGGTCCCGGCGCGGCCGCGGCATGACCGCGCGTCGTCTCGCGTGCGTCCGCGGCCGCCGGACGGCGTCACGGCACGTCAGGCACGTCACACCCCGAGGTCGAGGACTGCACCACGGTAGCGCGGCGTCGACGGGTAGGCTCGTGGTGATACGACAGGGGAGCGCCCACCGGCGCTGAGAGTGCGGACCGCCGCAGACCCTCGAACCTGATCCGGTTAGCACCGGTGGAGGAAGTCGGGAATCTCGTTCCCTGCGGACGGCCGCACCACGACGGTGCCGGGTGCCCGCAGGACCCCCTTCTCGCACCTTGAGGAGGACAGCATGAAGCTGACGACCACGGCCCGGACCACGGCGGCCGCCGCGGGCGTCGTCGCCCTGCTGCCGCTGCTGGCGGCGTGCGGCGGGGCGGCCCCGGACGACGCGAGCGGCGCGGCGTCGAGCACGGTCACGCTCGTGACCCACGACTCGTTCGCCGTCTCCGACGACGTCCTGGCCGCGTTCGAGAAGGAGTCCGGTCTCACCGTCGAGCAGGTGGCCCCGGGCGACGCGGGCACGCTGGTGAACCAGCTCGTGCTCACCAAGGACGCGCCGCTGGGCGACGTCGTGTTCGGCGTGGACAACACGTACGCGTCGCGGGCCGTCGACGCCGGGGTCTTCGAGGAGTACCAGCCGGCCGACCTCGCCCCGGAGGTCGCGGCCTACGCGCCCGACGACCTGGCGGGCACGCTGACGCCCGTCGACGTGGGCGACGTGTGCATGAACCTCGACGACGGCTGGTTCGCGAAGAACGGCGTCACGCCCCCGACGACGCTCGAGGACCTCGCGAAGCCGGAGTACGCGGACCTCACCGTCGTGACCAACCCGGCGACGTCGTCCCCCGGCCTCGCGTTCCTGCTCGCGACGATCGGCGCCTTCGGCACGGACGGCTGGGAGGCCTACTGGGCCGACCTGCGCGACAACGGCCTCAAGGTGGCAGAGAGCTGGGAGGACGCGTACTACGTGGACTTCTCCGGCGCCGGGGAGGGCGGGCAGCGACCGATCGCGCTGTCGTACGCGACGTCGCCCGCGTTCACCGTGAGCGACGACGGGAAGACCTCCGCCACGAGCGCGATGCTCGACACCTGCTTCCGGCAGGTCGAGTACGCGGGGGTGCTGTCCGGCGCCGAGAACCCCGAGGGCGCCAAGAAGCTCGTGGACTTCCTGACGAGCGCCGAGTTCCAGGCCGACGTGCCCGGCCAGATGTACATGTACCCCGCCGACCCGGACGTGGAGCTGCCCGCCGACTGGCAGCAGTTCGCGCCCCTGGCCGACGAGCCGTTCGAGGTGGCGCCCGCGGACGTCGCCGCGCACCGCGACGAGTGGATCGAGCAGTGGACGGCGACGGTCGTCGGCTGACGCGCCCCGTGCCCCGCGCCCCCCGCAGCACCGCCCGCCCGGCAGCACGGGCGGCGCGGTCGCGCGCCGAACGGTCGCGCGCCGAACGGTGGCGCGGAGACCGGTGGGGCGCGTGGCTCGGCTGGGGCGCCGCCGTCGCGCTCCCGCTGGGCTTCCTCGCGGTCTTCTTCGCGTGGCCGGTGGTGTCGCTCGTCCTGCAGGGGTTCTTCACCGAGACCGCGGCGGGGCGGGAGCTCGACCTGTCCGGCTTCGCCGAGGTGCTGTCCCAGGAGCGCACGTGGCGGATCGTCGGGCAGACGCTCGCCCAGGCGCTCACCGGCACGCTGCTGTCGGTGCTGCTGGGGCTGCCCGGAGCGTACGTGCTCTACCGGTGCCGGTTCCCCGGGCGCACTCTGGTGCGGGGCTTGGTGACGGTGCCGTTCGTGCTGCCCAGCGTCGTCGTCGGGGTCGCCTTCCGCGCGCTCTTCGCGCCCGGCGGGCCGCTCGGCTGGGCGCACCTGGAGGAGAGCTTCGCCGGCATCGTGCTGGCGCTGGTGTTCTTCAACTACGCGGTGGTGGTGCGGACCGTCGGCGGCATGTGGGAGCGGCTCGACCCGCGCGCCCAGCAGGCCGCCCGTGCGCTCGGCGCGACGCCCTGGCGCGCGTTCCGCACCGTGACGCTGCCCGCGCTCGGCCCGGCGATCGCGTCGGCCGCCGCGGTGGTGTTCCTCTTCTGCGCGACGGCGTTCGGCGTCGTCCTCGTCCTCGGTGGCCTGCGCTACGGCACGATCGAGACGGAGATCTGGACGCGCACCACCCAGTTCCTCGACCTGCGCTCGGCGGCGGTGCTGTCGGTGCTGCAGCTCGTCGTGGTGGCCGGCGCGCTGCTGGTCAGCTCCCGCGCCCGGGCGCGCCGGGAGCGGGCCCTGCACCTCACGAGCGACAGCGTGTCCACGCACCGGCTGCGGCTGCGCGCGGGCGCCGACGGCACGGACGTCGTGCCGGCGCTCGTCACCCTCGTCGTGGTCGCCTGGCTGCTCGTGCTGCCCATGGCGGGGCTCGTCACGCGGTCGCTGCGGGCTCCCGACGGCTCCTGGGGCCTCGACAACTACGCGGCCCTCGGCACCACCGGCGGGCGCAACGCCCTGACCGTCACGGTCTGGGAGGCGCTGGGCAACTCGCTGCGCACCGCCGCGTGGGCCGCGCTGATCGCCGTCGTCGTGGGCGGCCTCGTGGCGCTCGTCGTGTCGCGTCGCCCGCGGCGCGCGGGCCTGCGGCGCGCCGTCGGGGTGCTCGACGCCGCGTTCATGCTGCCCCTGGGCGTCTCCGCCGTGACGGTGGGCTTCGGCTTCCTCATCACGCTGGACAAGCCGCTCGGGCTCGACGTCGACCTGCGCACCTCCGGCGCGCTCGTCCCGATCGCGCAGGCCGTCGTCGCGATCCCGCTCGTGGTGCGCACGATGCTGCCGGTGCTGCGCGCCATCGACCCGCGGCTGCGCGAGGCGGCCGCCACGCTGGGCGCGCCGCCGGGGCGGGTGCTGCGGACCGTCGACGGCCCGCTGGGCGCGCGGTCGCTGGGGCTGGCGATCGGGTTCGCGTTCGCGGTCTCGCTCGGCGAGTTCGGCGCGACGTCGTTCCTCGCCCGCCCGGACACGGCCACGCTGCCTGTGGTGATCTACCGGCTGATCGGGCGGCCCGGGGCCGAGAACTACGGGATGGCGCTCGCGGCGTCCGTGGTGCTGGCCGTGCTCACCGCGACCGTCATGATGGTGGCCGAGCGCCTGCGCGGCGACCGGCCGGGAGGAGAGTTCTGATGGAGCAGGGCCAGACGACGGGGCTCGCCGTGCGCGACGCCGTCGTGCGGTACGGCGCCACGCGCCGCCGACCGGGGTCGGTCGCGGTCGACGGGGTGTCGCTCGACGTCGCCGCCGGCGAGATCGTCGCGCTGCTCGGCCCGAGCGGCTGCGGCAAGTCGTCGCTGCTGCGCGCCGTCGCCGGGCTGGAGCCGCTCTCGGGCGGCGCCGTGGCGTTCGACGGCGCGGACCTCGCGGGGGTGCCCGTGCACCGCCGGAACTTCGGCCTGCTCTTCCAGGACGGCCAGCTCTTCCCGCACCGGGACGTCGGCCGCAACGTGGCCTACGGGCTCGAGACGCAGGGCGTGCCCCGCGCGGAGCGGGCCGCGCGCGTCGCGGAGCTGCTCGCCGACGTCGGCCTGGCCGGCTACGCGGGCCGGTCGGTCGCGACGCTGTCCGGCGGGGAGAAGCAGCGCGTCGCGCTCGCCCGGGCCCTCGCGCCCCGCCCGCGGCTGCTGCTGCTCGACGAGCCGCTGTCCGCCCTCGACCGTCGCCTGCGCGAGCGGCTCGCCGTCGACGTCCGCGACACCCTCAAGGCCACCGGCACCACCGCCGTCTTCGTCACGCACGACCACGACGAGGCGTTCACCGTCGCCGACCGCGTCGCCGTCATGGACGCCGGGCGGCTGCTCCAGGTGGACGCCCCCGGCGTGCTGCTGCGGGCGCCCGCGACCCCGCGCGTCGCGGAGTTCCTGGGGCTGTCCGCGGACGGCGTCGACGACACGGACACCTCGGAGACCACGGGTGCAAGGACCGCGGCCGTGACGACATCAACGGGGCATGACGTGGTCTGACGGCCGGAGCCGGTGGCTCCTCGCGGCGGCGTGCGGCGTGGCGTGCGTCGTGCTGCCGGCCGCATGCGGCGCGGACGACGGCAAGGCCGTCTTCGACGCCCGGGAGCCGCTTCCGTCGTGCGGGGACGTGACCACGCGGCCCGACCTGGACGTCGAGGAGCCGAGCCCCGCGCTCGCCGAGGCGTACGCGTGCCTCGACGCCGCGGCGGCGGGCGAGGGGGCGGAGCTGGTCGTGCGGTCCCTGACGGTCGAGGGCGACCCGATCGTCGAGTACTGGCGCACCGGACCCGGCATCGACGGGCTCGAGATCTACACCGACGGTACGCAGGACACGTTCGGCGATCAGGTCTGGTCCCACCAGACCTGCACCGAGACCGAGACCGTGACCGAGCCGCTCGGCTGCCAGGAGTGGGCGGTCGTGGAGGGCTGAGCCCTACGCCTCGCCGGCGTCGTGCACGAGCAGGGCGACCTGCGTGCGGTTCTCCAGCCCGAGCTTGTCGAGCACGCTCGACACGTGCGCCTTCACGGTCGGGACGCTGAGGTACAGCCGGGCCGCGATGTCGGCGTTCGACGCGCCGCGGCCCAGCTCGACGGCGACGTCGCGCTCGCGTGCGGTGAGCGCGTCCAGGGCGGCGCGGGCGCGTTCCCGCGACCCGTCCGAGCCGGCGACGGCGGCCATGAGCCGCCGCGCGACGTCGGGCGCCAGCACCGGCTCCCCCGCGGCGGCCGCGTGGACGGCGGCGGCGATGCGCGCGGGCGGCATGTCCTTGAGCAGGTAGCCCGCGGCCCCGGCGCGCAGCGCCCCGCCCACCTCCTCGGCGGTGTCGAACGTGGTGAGCACGACGACGGCCGGCGGCGACGGGCGGGCGCGCACCCGCCGGGTGGCCGCGATGCCGTCCACGCCCGGCATGCGCAGGTCCATGAGGACGACGTCGGCCGGGTGCGCGTCCAGCACGCCGGAGACGTCCGCGCCGTCGGCCGCCTCCGCGACGACCCGCATCCCGTGCGCGCCGTCCAGCATGAGGCGCAGGCCGGCGCGCACCAGCGCGTCGTCGTCGACCAGCACGATCCGCACGGGAGCGGTCTCGGCCGCGGGCCCGTCCACGGGGAGCGGGCCTGGCCCGGGCGTCGTCGTCACGCGTCCCACGGTAGCCAGGCCTCCACCGCGAAGCCGCGCGACGCGACCGAGCCCGCGCCGGTGTCCGGGCCGGCGGCCAGCGTGCCGCCCAGCAGCGTGGCCCGCTCGCGCAGCCCGACCAGCCCCGTGCCCGTGCCCACCCCGTCCGGGGCGACGGCGCCGGGCGCCGCGCCGTCGTCGACCACCCGCACCCGGACCTCGCCCGGGGCGGTCGCGACGGTCACCCGC
The DNA here is from genome assembly GCF_042792715.1 of Isoptericola sp. NPDC056618. Taxonomy (NCBI): domain Bacteria; kingdom Bacillati; phylum Actinomycetota; class Actinomycetes; order Micrococcales; family Promicromonosporaceae; genus Isoptericola; species Isoptericola sp. NPDC056618. The sequence goes on from NZ_JBHTVZ010000004.1 coordinate 9,550, forward strand.
ACGGCCGCGCCCGGCGCGTGCCGGCGCGCGTTGGTCAGCGACTCCTGCACGACCCGGAACACGGCGGTCGCGACCGTGGCCGGCGGGACGTCGGCGCCCGTGCGCTCGTACGTCACGTCGGCCCCGGCGGCGCGGGAGTCGTCGACGAGCCGGCGCACGTCGTCGAGGCCGGGCACGGGGCCGAGGTCGTCCGGGCCGGCGCGGAGCAGGCGGATGACCTGTCGCAGGTCCTCGAGCGCGTCGCTCACGCCCGCGCGGACCCGCCCCGCGGCGGCGGCGAGCGCGGCCGGGTCGGCGTCGGGGCGGTACTCCATCGCGCCCGCGGTGGCGGCCAGGAGCGAGAGGCGGTGCGCGAGGGTGTCGTGCATCTCGCGGGCGATCCGGGTGCGCTCGGCCGTGCGCGCCTCCGCGACCCGCCGCTCCTGCTCGGCCTCGGCGCGGCGCGCGCGGTCGCGCAGGGACCACAGCACGAGGGACCGCTCGCGGCCGTACGCGCCCCAGCCGAAGAGCGCGGCGTGGACCGCGACGTCGCACAGGAGCCACCAGCCCAGCGGAAGGCCCACCGGACGCCACAGCGCCTGGACCGCGTGCCCCAGGATCCCCGCCCCCGCGACCCACGCGGCCGTGCGGACCGGGTACCAGCGCGCCACCTGCAGCGTGCCCACGGTCGCCGCGGGCGTCGCCGCCCCCGACACGGCGGCCAGGGCCGCGAGCGCGAGCGCGGCGGGCACGCTGCGGCGCGTCATCAGGAACGGGACGAGGGCGAGGGCCACCAGCGCGACGGCGACGTCGACGGCGCCGGGCACCTGCGGCGTCGTGCCGACGAGAGAGGCGTCCGGTGCGGCGGTCACGACGGCCGCCGTCGCGGCGGCGGTGAGGACGGCGACGAGCCCCCAGGCGGTCGCGAGGACCCCGCGCGGCACGGGCGGGGGGCCCTGGGCGGGCGGCGGGCCCGGGACGCCGGCCGGCCGGGGGCCGAGGGCGGCGGGTTGCGGGGTGGTGCCGGCGGACGTCATGACCGGGACGCTACGGCGGGACGTCGCGCCGCGACACCGACGAAAGTCGGGGGCGCGCCCGACCGGCGACCGGGCGACGACCGACCGCGGCAGGGCGCGCGGGAGGCCCGCCGCGCGGGAACGTCGTCGTGCCGGCAGGGTGCCGGCGCCGAGGAGGGGACGACATGGACACCACGACGAACAGGACGGGCGGGACGCAGGGCCGCACGCCGGGCGGACCGGAGGGGCCCTCGTGGCGCGACCGGGCGTGGTGGAACCGTCCGCGGACGGTCGTGGTGGGTGCGGTGCTCACGGGGGCGGTGGTCTTCCTGGTCGGCACGCTGGCCGGCGTGGACCCGCAGGTCCGGGCCGGGTCGGGCACCCTCGAGGTCACGATCTCCCTGGTGATCGCCACGAGCCTCACGGCGGCACTGGGCGGCTGGGGCGTCCGCGCCCTCCTGCTGCGCCGCCCGGGCGGCGGCCGCACGACGTGGCTGGTGCTGAGCGGCGCCGTCCTGCTGGTGTCCCTCCTGGGCCCGCTGGGTGCCGCGAACGCCGGCGCGACGGTGCTGCTCCTGCTGGAGCACCTCGCCGTCGGCGGCGTGATCATGCTGGGCCTCAGCGGGGCCGAGCCTCGGGGCGCCAGAGCGGCGTGACGACGTCCCGGGCCGCGAGCATGAGCGCGAGCAGGGGGCCGCGCTGCCGCTCGAACGCGGCCCGGTCCACCAGCCCGCGGTCGAGGCGGCGGTGCAGCATCGCCAGCTCGGTCGCGGCCTGCTGGTAGTCCCGCATCGCGCGGGCCGGGCCGGGGCCGCCCGCGGCACGCACCTGGGCTCGGGCCCGGCGGCGACGCTTCAGCGACGTGAGCATCACGACGTCCGGCAGGGCGACGACGCCCAGCGGGCCGTACTGCGGCAGGTGCTGCCCGATGAGCGCCACGATGCGCGCGCGGTCGTGGCGCACGACGACGAGCAGCCCGACGACGACCCCCAGGCCCAGCAGGTACACCGCGACGACGGCCTCGACGCCGAGCGACGCGGCGCCGTTCCACAGTGCGTGGTACGTCATCGCGCCGAGCAGGCCGACGAGCACGGGCCACACCCGGGCCCAGCCGCGCGGGGCGAGCGCGGCCGTCGCGATCCCCAGGCCGGTGAGGGACGTGCACAGCGGATGGATCAGCGGCGACAGGAGGCCGCGGGCCACGAACGTCGCGGCCAGACCCTCCGGGCCGGCCACCGTGTAGTAGTGGATGTTCTCGATCGTGGCGAAGCCGAGGCCCACCATCGAGCCGTAGATGATGCCGTCGGTCGGGCCGTTGAGCTCGTGCCGGCGGAACCAGAGCATGCCGACGAGGACCAGCGCCTTGAGGGTCTCCTCGACGACGGGCGCGGTGAGCACCGCCGTCGCGACGAAGCCCTCCTCCTGGCCGAGCAGCGGCGTCCACAGCAGGGTGAGCCCGGCGGTGTTGATCCCCATCGCGACCAGCACGGACACGCCCGCGCCCCACAGGAACGCGAGCACCAGCGCGTCCGGCGGCTCCGGCTCGAGGCGGTCGAGGGCGAGCACGCCCGCCAGCAGCAGCGGGAGGGGCAGGACGGCGAGGAACAGTCCCTCGAGGAACGTCGGGCCCTCCGCGGACGTCACCACCAGCGCGGCGAGCAGGCACGCGGACGACACCGCGATCGCGACGATGACGCCCACCGACGGGCGACGCGTGGGGCGCCCGTCGAGGATCGCGCGAGGGTCCAGGGCCGGCATGGGCCCTGATCCTAGGTGCGACGGGGCTCCGCCACCGCGATGATCTCCCCAGCGGACCAGGTCGACCCCGCCGTCCGCCCGTCCCGGAGGAGCCCTCATGGCCACGGTCGTGTCCACCCTGTTCATCTCGCTCGACGGCGTCGCGGAGATCGACCCCGCCTGGCACTTCCCCTACTTCGACGACCACATGGCCCGCGCCGTCGACGAGGACTACCGCGACACCGACGTCCTGCTGATCGGCCGCGTCACCTACGACAGCTTCGCCGGCGCGTGGCCCGGTCGGGAGGAGGCGGGCGAGGAGGACGCGGCGTTCGCCCGGCGGCTGGGGGACATGCGCAAGGTGGTCGTGACCCGCTCGACGCACGACCTCGGCTGGCGCCACGTCGAGCGCCTCGACGGCGACCTGCCGGCCGCCGTCGAGGCGCTGAAGGCCGAGGACGGCGTGGGGAAGATCCTCGTGCCGGGGTCGCTGTCGGTCGTCCGCCAGCTCCTCGCGGAAGGGCTGCTCGACGAGCTGCGCCTGCTGGTGCACCCGGTCGCGGCCCGCCGCGGTGCTCGCCTCTTCGACGAGGGCGACACGGTCTACCCGCTGGCCCTGCGCCGGTCGGAGGCCTTCCCGACCGGCGTGGTCCGTCTGGTCTACGCGCCGGGCGAGCTGCCGAGCCTGGCGGGGTACGACGACGTGAAGGGTCAGGTGCCGAGCGGCGACTGAGGGTCGCTCGCCCGACGGACGACCACGACGGCGACGTCGTCCTCCCGACCGGCGTCGATGAACCTGTCCACCAGGCGTGCGCACACCTCCGCAGGGGTGAGCCCGGCGAGCGTGCGGGCCGCGTCCACGAGCTCGTGGATGCCCTCCCGGAGGGTGCGGTCGCGGCGCTCGACCAGCCCGTCCGTGACGAGCACCAGGAGGTCGCCGGGGCCCAGCGCGTCGCGCCGCGCGGGCCGCTCGTCCGGGCTCGCCAGACCCAGGAGGCGGGCCGGCGACTTCTCGGCGACCACCGTCCCGTCGGTCCGGACCACGAGCGGAGGCAGGTGGCCGGCGTCGGTCATCTCGACGCTGCCGTCCGCGGGGTCGATGACGCAGACGCACACCGTGGTGAGCTCCGGGTGGTCCAGCCGCAGCGAGTCGTTGAGCAGGTCGAGCGCGCGGGCGGCATCGTGCCCCTCGCGCAGGTAGGCGCGGAGGGTGAGCCGCACCTCGGCCATGACGGTGGCCGCCCGCAGCGAGTGCCCCTGGACGTCCCCGATCACGACGGCGACCCGGCCGTCGGGCAGGTCGAAGGCGTCGTAGAAGTCCCCGCCGACGTCGAGGCGCTCGTCCGACGCCTCGTAGCGGGCGGCGACCTCGACACCGCCGTGCACCGTGAGCCCGGAGGGCAGGAGCCGGCGCTGGAGCGCCATCGCGATGCGGTGCTCCTCGGCGAACGTCTTGAGGTTCCGGAGGGCCACGGTGATGCCCTCGGTGAGCCGGGCGGCGACCTCGCGCTCCTCCGTCGACGGGCCGCTGGAGGCGTCGTCGGCCTGCAGCGCCAGTCCGCCCACGAGCGCGCCCTCGGCGTCGCGCAGCCACACCGTCCACCAGGCGGACCGCGGTACGCCCGCCTGCGCCAGGAGGGGGACCCAGTGGTCGGGCACGTCGTCGGGGCCGAACGTGGCCGACGAGACCGGCCCGGGCGGCAGCACGGGGAGCGTCCCTCGCCCCCGTACCAGCGGCGCGTCCGGGGCCGGGCACACCGCGCGGACCACGGTCTGCTGGTCGACGACCACCATCGCCACGGCGGGGCGCCCGAGCACGGCGCACGCGCCCTGGGCGACGAGGTCGGCCACGAGCTCCTGGGACCGGGCCTGGTGCAGGGGAGCGAGCGCGTCGGCGAGCGCCTCGAGCCGGCGCGCGGCGCGGCCGGCGCCCCGCTGGGCGTCGTGCGAGCGGCACAGCGCGCCCACGGTCGCCAGGAACTCGTCCTGGTCGAGCGGCTCGGGCAGGTAGGCGTCGGCGCCGCCGTCCAGCCCGGCGGTCCGTGCGGCGGCGTCGATCGACGTGGCGGACACGTGCATCACCGGCACGTGGGCGGTCAGCGGGTCCGACTTGATCCGGCGGCAGACCTCGGACCCGGTGAGGTCCGGGAGGTTGACGTCGAGGACCACCGCGTCGATCGTCGCGGCCATCAGGTCCAGCGCCTCCGCGCCGGTCCCCGCCTCGAGCACGTCGAAGCCCGCGCCCCGCAGCCACGTCGCCATGACGTAGCGGTGCGCGCGGGTGTCGTCCACGACGAGGACGGTGCGGTCGGCGGGTGTCATGCGGCACCGCCGTCGCGGAGCGCGCGGGTGAGGGCGTCGCGGTCGAGGGTCGACTTCGGCAGGAAGGGCGCCGGCCGTTCCACCCCCGTCTGCTCCGGGGCGGGGCCGCTGGACATGAGCGCGACGGTCAGGTGGGGGTGCTCGGCACGGAGCCGCGCGAGCAGGCCCACGCCGTCGAGCTCCGGCAGCCGCACGTCCACGACGGCCGCGTCGGCACGGGCGTCCCGCAGCAGGGCGAGCGCGTGCCGCCCGTCGTGGGCGACGCTGACGCGGTCGGCGTCCTCGCGCAGCAGCCCGGCGACGTACGCGCCGTAGGACCGGTCGTCGTCGACGACCAGGACGTGCCCCAGCCCGGTCTCTGCGTCCGCTCCGGCCGTGGCGGGGGAGCGCGTGACCGTCGGCGCGGCCGTCGCGGTCCCCGCCACGGCCGCGGCCTCGACGGGGAGGACGACGGTGAAGGTGCTGCCGACGTCGGGGACCGAGCTCGCCGTCAGCGTCCCGCCGAGCGCGACGGAGGTGCGCCGGGCGTAGGGCAGGCCGAGGCCGGTCCCCCGGACGCTCGGCTGGAGGCGGTTGGGCACCTGGACGAACTCCTCGAACACGGAGTCCAGGTGCTCGGGGCCGATCCCCAGGCCGGTGTCCTCCACGACGAACCGCACGGCGTCGCCCTCGACGCGGGCGTCGAGCCGCACGCTGCCCCGTTCGGTGAACTTGACGGCGTTCGTCAGGAGGTTGCGCAGGACCCGCGCGACCAGCCGTCGGTCGCTCACGAGCGCCAGCCCGGGCTCGCACGCGACCACCAGCTCCACCCCGTCGCGCACCAGGGGGAGCGTCGTGCCCCGGAGCTCGTCGAGCAGCGCCGGCACGTCGATCGGCGCGGGCGCCACGTCCTGGTGCCCGGCCTCCGCGCGCGCGAGGTCGAGGAGCTCGTCGACGAGGGTGAGCAGCGTGGCCGCGCTGTCGCGCACGAACTCCACCTGCTCGGCCTGGTCCCCGGACATCGTCGACGCCTGCAGCAGCGAGGTGAGCCCGATGATGGAGTTGACCGGGCTGCGCAGCTCGTGGCTGACGTTGCGCAGGAAGCGCGACTTGGCCTCGTTCGCCGCCGCCAGCTCCCGGCCGCGCTCGTCGAGCTCGGCGTACAGCGCGACGACGCCGGTGTTGGTCTCCTCCAGCTCCGCGGAGAGCTGGTGGTACATCGCGAGGACGCCGCGGTTGGTCTCCTCCAGCTCGGTGTTGAGCCGGCGGAGCTCCTCCCGCTGCGTCACCAGCTCGTCGTGCGTGCGCAGCAGCTCGGCGTTCTGCACCCGCAGCTCGTCGAGGGCGTTGGCCCCGTAGCCGACGGTGATCGTGCGGCGCAGGGCGTCGGTGGTCGCGGCATCGAGGGGCGCGGAGGCTCCCAGCTCGACCACGAGGGTGACGTGGCGGCCGTCCGCGCCGAGCACGACCTCGTCGACGAGCCGCCGCGCCGCCGGGACGCCACCGTCGGCGGCGCTGCCCGTCGTGGGAAGGCCGGCGGACGACTCGAGGTCCGCGCGCAGGAGCGGCCGGGCGCCCCGGTCGAGGCCGATGGTGACCTCCACGGGCCCGAGCGCGACCGCGGCACGACCGACCTCGGAGAGCGCGGTGGCGACCCGCACCTGCGTGTGGACGTCCAGGCCCAGGGCGCGGGAGATCTCGCGGCCCGCGCGGCGCAGGGCGAGCAGGTCCGTGTCGCCCTCGAGCCGGGTGGCGAGGAGCGGGGTGCCGGCTGTCGTCACGGGGTGCCTCCCAGAGGGACGACCACGACGCACGCGTCGTCCCGTCGTACGGCGAAGTCGCGCATGAGCAGGCCCGCGACGACGAGGGGGCTGCGAGCCGCCAGCCCCGGGTAGGCGGCCAGGCTCGCGCGGTCGGTGAGCCCGTCGGAGTGCAGCACGAGCAGGTCGCCGGCGCCGACGGGCACGGCGACCTCGCGGACGGCTCGTGCGTGGGTGCCGGCGATGCCGGGCTGGCTCACGAGGCTCCGCGGTCGGTCGGCGCCCTGCACGGTGCCGCCGATGTTGCCGAGCCCGGCGTGCCGCAGCGTCCCGTGCTCGAACCGCGACACGGAGACCGCCGCGCCCCGCGTGCCGCCCAGAGCACCGTGGACCCGTGCGAGGAGTGCGGCGGGGCCGGCGGGCTCCGCCTCGAGGAACGCGCGGACCGCCGACCGCGACGCGACGGCGGCCAGGGGACCGTGGCCGAGCCCGTCGGCGACGAGGACCGAGGTCACGCCGTCGTCCGTCCGGAGGGCGAACGCGTCGCCGCAGACGGCCTGCCCGGTCATCGGCCGGGTCAGCCCCGCCCCCGGTGCGGGGTCGGGCCGGGAGCCGGGGGAGGCGAAGGTGGCGGCCACCACCGTGCCCTGCCCGGGCGCCGACCAGGCGTCCCACGACGAGGTGAGCCGCGGCAGCGTGCCGAGCCCGATGCCGAGGGTGCCGCGCGAGGACACGCCGTCGCGCATGGCGGCGCCGAGGTCGCGCATGCCGGGGCCGGAGTCCACCGCCAGCACCTCGAGCGCGGCGTGGCCGTCCCAACGACTGACGCGCAGCACGACCGACCCCGAGCCGGCGTGCCGGGTCTGGTTGGACGCCAGCTCGGACACCACCAGACCGGCCTCCGCGGCCCGTGCCTCGCCCAGCCCGAGGCTCAGCGCGGCCGTCGTCGCCGCGCGCCGGACCGCGCCGACGGCGGAGGGATGGTCGACGGTGTGCCAGACCCCGGCCTCCAGGGCGACCGCCGCGTCGGGCGAGGGCGGCCCCGACGTGGAGATCATCGCGACCAGGTCACGATCTCGACCCGGGTCCCGGCTCCCGGTGCGGTGTCGATCGAGAACTGCTCGACCAGCCGCCGTGAGCCGGACAGACCGAGGCCCAGCCCGTTCCCGCTGGTCCAGCCGTCCGTCAGCGCGAGGTCGAGGTCGGCGATGCCCGGTCCCTCGTCGGAGAAGACGGCCCGGACCCCGGACCGTCGGCCGTCCGCGACGAGCTCCACCTCGACCTCGCCACCGCCGCCGTAGACCAGCGTGTTGCGGGCGAGCTCGCTGGCGGCCGTGACGAGCTTGGTCTGGTCGACGAGGGAGAGCCGCGCCTGCTGCGCGATCGTGCGGACGAGCTGTCGGACCCGGACCACGTCGGAGTCGGCACGCACCTCGAGCCGTTCCGTCGCCGTGGCCGAGGGCGCGGTCATCATCTCGACTCTCGTTCGGCGGCCGCCGCGAGCAGCACGCTCTCGGCGGAATCGTGGGCCGGGGCCAGCATCGCGAGGCCGCGTTCCACGTCCAGCGCCGTGCGGACGCCGCCGAGGGACAGGCCCAGCTCCACCATCGTGATGGCCACGGCGGGCCGCATGCCGACGACCACCGTCTGCGCGTCCAGGACGCGGGAGATCGCGGCGACCGACGCCAGCATCCGGCCGATGAAGCTGTCCACGATCTCCAGGCCCGAGATGTCGATGACGACGCCGCGCGCGCCGGTGCGCGTGATGCGTTCGGCCAGGTCCTCCTGCAGCTGCAGGGCGGTGTCGTCCTGGAGGTCCACCTGGATCGACACCAGCAGCGTCGACCCGATCTTGAGGATGGGGACGGCGTCGCTCACGCGGTCACCCCGGCGGGCGTGCGACGACCCTCCCGCAGCGCGTCGACCAAGGCGTCCGCGAGCGTCGCGCGGGTGCGGATGTCCCCGAACTCGATCCCGAGCGCGACGACGGTCTGGGCGATCTGGGGACGGATGCCGCTGATCGTGCACTCCGCGCCCATGAGACGCGCCGCGACGACCGTCCGCAGGAGGTGCTGGGCCACCTGCGTGTCGACCGCCGGCACGCCGGTGATGTCGATGATGGCCTGCGTGCTGCCCGTCTCGACGAGGGTGTTGAGCAGCTTCTCCATGACGACCTGGGTGCGCGCGGAGTCGAGGGTCCCGACCAGCGGGACCGCCACGATGCCCTCCCAGAGCTTGACGACCGGCGTCGACAGCTCCAGGAGCTGCTCGGCCTGCTCGCTGATGATCGACTCGCGGGCGGCGGCGAACGCCTCGAACGTGAACAGCCCGAGCTCGTCCACGAGGCGCAGCAGCGGCAGGACGCGCGTCATGGTGTCGGCCGACCCGGTCAGGCCGTACAGGCCCTCCTTGAGCGCGAACACGCCCACGGCGGTCTCGCGGGGCGTGAAGCCGAGGCGGGCACGTGCGGCGGAGACGTCGGCCAGGATGCCGCGCAGCTGGTCGAAGGCCTCCGACTGCAGGTCGGTGCCCCCCGCCTGCAGTCCGTCGACGAGGGCCTGGTAGATGTCGGACTGCTCGCGCTCGAGCTCGCCGCGGGTGGTACGTCCGCGCAGCTCGTCCACCGCGGCGTCCAGCCAGGCGGGGCGGACGGTCTCCGCATGGTCGACGAGGGTCTGTGCCAGGGCACTCGGCGCGACAGCGGTCATCGCGGGATCCTTCCGGACAAGGGGGGTGTGGCCGTCTGCTCGACCGCGGTCAGTGTACGCAGCGCCGGGAGCGCCGCCGCACCGTCGTGCGGCAGCGCTCCCGTGACCTGCGGCGCGTTCCTCGCGCTCCCGGAAATTTCACCCGCTCGCCGTCAGGGTCAGGCGCGGTGCTCCCGGTAGTAGCGGATGAGCGCCTGCGTCGAGGAGTCCTGCGCGGCCAGGGCCGCGTCGTCGCCCGACACGGCGGGCGCGATCTCCAGCGCCAGCTTCTTGCCGAGCTCCACGCCCCACTGGTCGAAGCTGTCGATGCCCCACACGACGCCCTGCACGAACGTGATGTGCTCGTACAGCGCGACGAGCTGGCCGAGCACCGACGGCGTGAGCGCCGGCGCGACGATCGACGTCGTCGGCCGGTTCCCGGAGAACACACGGGCCGCGACGATCTCCTCGGGCGTGCCCTCGGCGCGCACCTCGTCCGCCGTCTTGCCGAAGGCGAGCGCCTTGGTCTGGGCGAAGAAGTTGGCGAGGAACAGCTCGTGCACGTCGGCGCCCGCCGCGACGGCCTTCCCGTCGCCCTCGTCGTCCTTGAGGGGGTAGGCGGGGGTCGCGACGGCGATGAAGTCCGCCGGGATGAGGCGCGTGCCCTGGTGGATGAGCTGGTAGAAGGCGTGCTGGCCGTTGGTGCCCGGCTCGCCCCAGAAGACCTCGCCGGTCTGCGTGGTGACGGGGGAGCCGTCCCAGCGCACCGACTTGCCGTTGGACTCCATCGTGAGCTGCTGCAGGTACGCGGGGAAGCGGTGCAGCTGCTGCGCGTACGGCAGGACGGCGTGCGTGTGGGCGCCGAGGAAGTTGCCGTACCAGACGTTCAGCATGCCCATGAGGACGGGCACGTTGTCCTCGAACGGCGTGCTGCGGAAGTGCTCGTCGACGGCGCGGAAGCCGGCGAGCAGCTCGCGGAAGACGTCGGGGCCGAACGTGATCGCCAGCGACGTGCCGATGGCGGAGTCGACCGAGTAGCGGCCGCCCACCCAGTCCCAGAAGCCGAACGCGTTGGCCGGGTCGATGCCGAAGTCGGCCACCTTGTCGAGGGCGGTCGAGACGGCCACGAAGTGCGCCTTGACGGCGGCCTGCTTCGCGTCCGGGTCGTCCTCGATGACGCCCGCCGCGATGAGGCTCTCCCACAGCCAGGCCCGGGCGAGCCGCGCGTTGGTGAGCGTCTCCAGGGTGCCGAACGTCTTGGACGCCACGACGAACAGCGTGGTCTCCGGGTCGAGGTCCGCCGTCTTCTGCGCGACGTCGGTGGGGTCGATGTTGGAGACGAACCGGGCCTCGATGGCGTCGTCGCCGGTGCGCCCGTACGGCTTGAGCGCCTCGTAGACCATGACGGGGCCGAGGTCCGAGCCGCCGATGCCGATGTTGACCACCGTGCGCACCGGCTTGCCCGTGATGCCCGACCACGACCCGTCGCGGACCTGGTCGGCGAACGCGCTCAGCTTGTCGAGCTCGGCCTGGACGTCGGCGTCGACGTCCTGCCCGTCCACGACCAGCGGCGGCTGCGTGCCGGGGGCCCGGCGCAGCGCCGTGTGCAGGACGGCGCGGTCCTCCGTGACGTTGATGTGCTCCCCGGTGAACATCGCCTCGATGCGCTCGGGCAGGTGCACCTCGTGCGCGAGGCGGACCAGCAGGTCCAGCGTCTCGTCGGTGGCGAGGTTCTTCGAGAGGTCCACGTGCAGGTCGCCCGCGACGTGGGTCATGCGCGCGGCGCGGCCGGGGTCGGCGGCGAACCAGCCGCGCAGGTCGCCCCGGAACTCCTGGTAGTGGGCGTACAGGTCGCCCCAGGAGGTGGTGGTGGTGGGATCGACGGGGGAGGAGGTCATGGGCCCCACGGTACTGACCGCCCCGCCCGGTTGCGCGGCCTGTTCACGCTGCCAGGATGACCACTGCCGGGGACGGGCCCGGCCTGGCGCAACGGAGGCACGCATGGCGAATTTCACGGTCTGGAAGTTCGACGACCCGGGTGCGGCCGACCGCGCCTTCAAGGCCGTCAAGGGCGGCGAGGCGGACGGTCTGGTGAAGGTCGTCGACCACGCGGTGGTGAGCTGGCCGGAAGGCGCGAAGAAGCCCGACACGCACGGCTCGCACGACGACACCGCCAAGGCCTCGGGCTGGGGCGCCGTCTGGGGCCTGCTGCTCGGGGCGCTGTTCTTCCTGCCGGTCCTGGGGGCCGCCGCCGGGGCGGCGATCGCCGGCATCACCCGGTCGCTGTCCGACGTCGGGATCACCGCGAAGGACATCGAGCAGATGAAGAAGGAGATCGTGCCCGGCACGTCCGCCCTCTTCATCGTGACCGAGCCGATCGACCCCGACCGGCTGGGCGAGCGGCTGCACGGGGTCAACGCGACCCTGGTCAGCACCAACCTCACCGACGCGGAGCGCCGGAACCTGCTGGAGGCGTTCGGGCAGTGAGCCAGCCGCCGTCAGGGCGAAATCGAGCGTGCTGACTTGATCCTCAAACCGCAGTCTTGAGGATCAAGTCAGC
>NZ_JBHTVZ010000004.1:21599-257777 GCF_042792715.1 Isoptericola sp. NPDC056618
TCGGGGCGGCGCTCTCCGGCCACCTCCCCCCCCCCCCGCCCGCCCAAACCCTGCCTTTCTCCTTATACAAAAACCCCCCTTTTTTACAATAACCCCCCCCACGCTCGATGCGTAGGGGACGCGTCAGGCGGGCTGCCAGCGGCCGCCCCACCGCCGGGTGAGCGTGCCGCCGAAGGTGTCGGCCAGCGCGTCGACGCGGTCGTGGACGGCGTCCGCCACGCGGTGCGCGGCGGCGTCGTCGTCCGCGGTGAAGCGGACCGTGATGCGTGCCCGGCCCCGCACCACGCCGACGTCGTACGCCTCGACGGTGACGAGCTCGCGCGCCGCGTCGGCCGCGGCGGGCAGCACGTCGGCGGGGTCCACCCCAGGCTGCAGCAGTCCGACGGCGAGGCTCACGCGGTAGGAGGGCACCCGGCGATCCTGTCATCCCCACGGGCACCGTCTCGTCACAGGTCGCACCGGTCCCGGACACCTGTGCCCCCGTAGACTCGCGGCCGTGACCGATCGCCCGCACGATGCAGCGCCCGTTCCGGCGCTCGTCGGCCCCTCGACCGCACCCGTACCCGTTCCTGCGCCCGTCACCGGCCGGGGCTCCCGCTCGGCGAGCGTCGCCCTGGAGATCGCCGTGCAGGACGTCGCGGGCGCGCGCGACGCCGTGGCGGGCGGCGCGGACCGCCTCGAGCTGTGCGCCGCCCTCGCCGGGACGGGCGGGCTCACCCCGTCGACCGGCATGGTCGCCGCCGTCGCCGACGCGCTGCGCGGCTCGGGCGTCGGCGTGCACGTGCTGGTGCGCCCGCGGGCCGGGGGCTTCGTCTTCGCGGCCGACGAGGTCGACGTGCAGGTGCGCGACGTGCGCGCGGTGCTCGACGCCGGGGCGGACGGCGTCGTCGTCGGCGCCATGACGGCGGACGGCGCGGTCGACGCCGCGGCGCTCGCGGCGTTCGTGGCCGCGGCCGGCGGCGCGGACGTCACGTTCCACCGCGCGATCGACCAGGTGCCCGACCCGGTCGCCGTCCTCGACGTCCTCGCGCGCGCGGGCGTGCGCCGCGTCCTCACCTCCGGCGGCGCCCCGCGGGCCGGCGAGGCCCTCGACGTCCTGGCGGCCCTCGCGACGCGCGGCCGCGAGCTCGGCGTCGAGGTCATGGCCGGCGGCGGCGTCCGCCTGGACGACGTCCCCGCCCTCGTCGGCGCGGGCGTGCACGCCGTCCACCTCTCCGCCAAGCGCACGGTGGTCGCCGACGGCGGGCCCGGGGGCGGCGGCAGCAGCGGTTACGACGTGACCGACCCCGAGGTCGTGGCCGCGACCCGTGCCGCCCTCGACGCCGCGCTCGCTGCGACGAGCGACGCCGGGGCGGGCGCATGACCGGCCTCGCGCAGGCCGCCGCGGTCGCCGCCTCCGCCACCGACCCGGCGGAGGGCTACGACGGCTTCATCGGCTGGGTGCTGGGCCTGATGACCACGCTCGGCGAGATCGGCGTCGGCGCCGCCGTCCTCATCGAGACGTTCGTGCCGCCCATCCCGTCCGAGGCCGTGCTGCCGGCGGCCGGCTTCCTCGCGTACGACGGGCAGATGAACGCCTGGCTGGCGATCCTCGCCGCCACCATCGGCGCCGTCGTCGGCGCCTGGGTCTGGTGGTACCTGGGGTGGCTGCTCGGGCGCGACCGCACCCGGGCGATCGTCGACGCCATCCCCCTCATGGACGGCTCCGACTTCGACAAGGCCGAGGCCTTCTTCGCGAGGTGGGGGCGCATCGCGGTCCTGGTGGGGCGCTGCGTGCCGCTCGTGCGCAGCTTCATCTCCATCCCCGCGGGCATCGAGCGCATGCCGTTCTGGTCGTTCACGCTGTACACCGCCATCGGCTCCGGCGTGTGGAACGGCATCTGGGTGGGGCTCGGCTACGCCTTCGGCCCCGCCATCGAGCCCGTGCTGGCGCGGTGGAGCGGCATCATCTCGAACGCCGTGCTCGTCGTCATCGGGCTGCTCGTGCTCTGGTTCGTGGTGGTGCGGCTGCGGCAGCGCCACCTCGCCCGCCGCGGTCCGCGCGAGCCCGAGCGCCGGCACGGGCGCGCCCGCTGACGGCCGAGGCAGTTCGTATCACCGCGAGGTAGTACGGGCTCCCGTACTACCTCGGCGGGGGCGCCGTGGAGGCGCGGACGACGAGCGACGTGGGCAGGCGGAGGTGCCGCTCGCGGGCGGTGCCCTCGAGGAGGTCGAGCACCATGCGGAGCGCCTCGGCGCCCATGCGGTGCAGGGGCTGCGCGACGGTGGTGAGCGGGGGAGCGCTGCCCCAGGACTCGGGGATGTTGTCGAAGCCGACGACGGACAGGTCCTCGGGGACGCGCAGGCCGAGCTCGGCGGCGACGCCCAGCACGTGGATGGCGGACAGGTCGTTCGCGGCGAACACGGCGGTGGGCCGGTCCGGCCGGTCGAGCAGGGTGCGCACGGGCGCGTCGGCGAGGTCCGGCCGGTAGCCGCCGACCTTGATGAGCAGGGGGTCGACGGCGATGCCGGCGCCCTCGAGCGCCTGCCGGTAGCCCAGCTCGCGCAGGCGGGCCGACTCGAGGTCGGCGCGGCCGCCCAGGTGCGCGATCCGTCGGTGGCCGAGGTCGATGAGGTGCTCGACGGCCTCGCGCGCGCCGGTCGTGTTGTCGGAGTCGACGGTGGGGGTGCCCTCGGGCCCGGTGTGCGGGTCGACGGCGACCACGGGCACGGGGGAGTCCGCCGACATCACCATGGTGGGCGTCACGACGATCGCCGCGTCGACCAGGGTGCCGGCCAGCCGCGACAGCGACCGTCGCTCCCAGCCCGTGCGCGCGCCGCCGTCGGTGCGGCCGGCGTAGGCGAGGAGCTCGTAGCCGGTGCCGTCGACGGCGGCCGAGATGCCCTTGAGCAGCTCGGTGGAGTACGGCTCGAACTCGGCGACGAGCACGCCGATGACGTTGGTGCTGGTGCGGCGCAGGCTGCGGGCGACCAGGGAGGACTCGTAGCCGAGCTCCTCGACGACGGCGAGCACCCGCTCGGACGTCACGGCGGCCACGCCGTACCGGTTGTTGACGACCTTCGACACGGTGGCGACCGAGACGCCGGCGACGCGCGCGACGTCGGAGATGGTGACGCGCCCGGCGACGGGCGCGGGGGGACCCCTGGACGGGTCGGCGGCGGTGCTCACGAGTCGACAGTATGCGCCATGCGGGCGACGGTCACGCGGCGTTCTCGGCCTCGGAGGCGACGACGGGTGAGGTTTCGAAATCGTTATCGACAACGATTGACGGTGAGCCGGTCGGCCTGCCACTCTCATGCCAGGAACACTCCTACCTCGCGGCAGCGTCGCTGCCGTGCCCGTCGACGAGGACAAGGGATCGATGATGACGAGGACGAGGATCATGCGCGGCGCCACCGCGGTCGCGCTCGGGACCACCGTGGCGCTCCTGGGCGCCGCCTGCGCGGGCCAGGGCACCGGGTCGCAGGGTAGCGACGACGGCGGCAGCAGCGCCGACGCCAGCACGATCACGTGGTGGCACAACTCGAACACCGGCGACGGCAAGGAGTACTACGACAAGGTCGCCGCCGACTTCGAGAAGGACCACCCCGGCACGACCGTCGAGGTCAGCGCCATGGCCCACGAGGACATGCTCACCAAGCTCGACGCCGCCTTCCAGGCGGGCGACGCGCCCGACGTGTTCATGGAGCGCGGCGGCGGCGAGCTCGCCGACCACGTCGAGGCCGGGCTGCTCAAGGACCTGTCGGAGCCGGCGGCCGACACGATCAGCACCATCGAGCCGTACATGTCCGGCTTCCAGGTGGACGGCGCGTCGTACGCGCTGCCGTTCTCCATGGGCGTCGTCGGCTTCTGGTACAACAAGTCGCTGTTCGAGAAGGCGGGGATCACCGAGACCCCGACCACGATGGACGAGCTCTACGCCGCGTTCGACAAGCTGCAGGCCGCGGGCATCACGCCGGCCTCGGTCGGTGCGGGCGACAAGTGGCCCGCCGCGCACTACTGGTACTACAACGTGATCCGCCAGTGCTCGGCCGACGCCCTCGACACCGCGGTCACCTCGGTCGACTACTCCGACCCGTGCTTCGTCAAGGCGGGCGAGACGCTCGACGAGCTGCTCGCCACGGAGCCGTTCAACAAGGGCTTCCTCACCACCCCGGCCCAGACCGGCGCGACGTCGGCCTCCGGCCTGCTCGCCTCGGGCAAGGTCGCGATGGAGCTGGCCGGACACTGGGAGCCCGGCGTCATGCAGGGGCTCACGGAGGACGGGTCGGGCCTCGGCGACGACACGGGCTGGTTCTCCTACCCCTCGATCGACGGCCAGCAGGGCACCGACGGCGCCCAGATGGGCGGCGGCGACGCCTGGGCCGTGTCGAAGGACGCGCCCGACGTCGCGGTCGACTTCGCCCAGTACCTCCTGAGCGACGAGGTCCAGCAGGGCTTCGCCGAGCTCGACATGGGCCTGCCGACCAACCCGACGGCCTCGGAGAAGGTCTCCGACCCCGCCCTGGCGGAGCTGCTGGAGGTGCGTGACAGCGCGCCGGAGATCCAGCTCTACCTCGACACGCTGCTCGGCGCGTCCGTGGGTGGCGCGATGAACGACGCGATCGCCCTGCAGTTCGCCGGCAAGGCGACCCCGCAGGACGTCGTCGACGCGGTGCAGTCCGCCGCGGAAGCGGACCAGTGACCGGACGATGACGGACACCGCAGTCCGGTCCGCCGACCGTGCCCCGGCACGGTCGGCGGACCGCCGTCCGGAGCGCCGCGGCAGGTCCGCCGTGTGGCGCAAGCGGGCGGAGATCGCCCTGTTCGTGACGCCGGCGCTCGCGCTGCTCGTCGCGTTCGTCGTCGTCCCCGTGGCCACCGCCGTGCAGATGTCGCTGTACAGGTGGAAGGGCTTCGGGCCGATGGTCGACTTCGTCGGCCTGCGCAACTACGTGTCGGTGCTGACCAACGAGGTCTTCACGGACGCCGTCGTGCACAACCTCGTCATCGTGGTGGGCTCGATCCTGCTGCAGCTCCCGCTGGGGCTCGCGATCGCGCTGCTGCTCAACCGCAAGATGTGGGGCCAGGGCCTGCTGCGCACCATCATCTTCGTGCCGTACGTGCTGGCGGAGGTCATCGCCGGCGTCGTGTGGTTCCAGCTGCTGCAGCCGGAGTACGGCGTCATCGACACGATGCTCGCCGCCGTGGGCCTGCACGGGCCCGAGCAGGGCTTCCTCGGCACGCCCGAGTACGCGTTGTGGACCGTGCTCGTGGTGCTCACCTGGAAGTACCTCGGCCTCGCCGTGATCCTCTTCCTCGCGGGGCTGCAGGGCGTGCCCCAGGAGCTCTACGAGGCCGCCCAGCTCGACGGCGCCTCCTGGTGGCAGGTGCAGCGGCGCATCACCATCCCGCTGCTCGGCCCGACCATGCGCACGTGGGGCTTCCTGTCGATGATCGGCTCGCTCCAGCTCTTCGACATGGTGTGGATCCTCACCGGCGGCGGGCCCGCCAATGCCACGACGACCATGGCGACGTTCCTCGTCAACGAGGGCACCAAGCGGCAGAACTTCGGCATCGCCGGCGCCGCCTCCGTGGTGCTGTTCGTCATCGCGCTGGTGCTCGCGCTCGCGTACCAGAAGTTCATCCTGAGCCGCGACAGCAAGGAGGGCGGCCGATGAGCGCCGTGACGACCCCCGCCCGCACGTCCGGCCCTGCCCCCGCCCGCGGCGGCCGCAGGACGACGTTCTCCGGCGGGAACCCGCTGGTCTACGCGATCGCGCTGGTCGTGGTGGCGGTGACGCTCGGGCCGGTGCTGTACGGCGTGCTGGGCGGGTTCCGCACCAACGCCCAGCTCGCGGAGGATCCGGCCGGCCTGCCCAGCCCGTGGGTGTGGGACAACTACGCCGGCGTGCTCTCGGCCGACTCGCCGTTCTGGGGCTACTTCCTCAACTCCACGATCATCGCCGTCGTCACGACCGCCGTCGTCGTGGTGTTCGGCATCATGGCCGCCTACCCCCTCGCGCGGTACCGCTTCAAGGGGCGCGAGGCGCTGTTCATGGTGTTCGTGATCGGGCTGCTGTTCCCCGCGACCGTGGCGATCATCCCGCTGTTCATCCTGATCACGCAGAACTACCACATGGGCAACACCTGGTGGGGGGTGGCGCTGCCGCAGGCGGCGTTCGCGCTGCCGATGACGGTCGTCATCCTGCGCCCGTTCCTCCAGGCGCTGCCCACCGAGCTCGAGGAGGCGGCGCAGCTCGACGGCGCCAGCCGCATCGGGTTCTTCTGGCGGATCCTGCTGCCCCTGTCCGGGCCGGGGATGGTGACCGTCGGCGTGCTCGCGTTCGTCGGCTCCTGGAACGCCTACCTCCTGCCCCTGCTGCTGCTGCAGGGCGACATGCGGACGCTGCCCCTCGGCGTCGCCGACTTCTCCTCGGAGCACTCGGCGGACACCGCGGGCGTGTTCGCCTTCACGACGCTGGCGATGATCCCTGCGCTGGTGTTCTTCCTCGCGATGCAGAAGCGCATCGTGAACGGCCTGCAGGGAGCCGTGAAGGGATGACCCAAGGAGAGCACGTGACCCACCCTGTCCCCACGGTGCCGGAGCTGCCGGCGCTGCCCGTGGTGTCCGAGCGCGTGACCGCGCTGCACGCCCGCATGACCCTGGAGGAGAAGCTCGCGCAGCTGGTCGGCTACTGGCTCGACCAGGGCGGCGACGTCGTCGCCCCCATGCAGGGCGAGATGGCCGCGGGCGACGGCGGCCGCCTCGAGGAGGTCACCCGGCACGGCATCGGCCACTACACCCGGGTCTACGGCACGCGGCCGGTGGACCCGGCGGAGCGCGCCGCCTGGCTGTGGGCGGAGCAGCAGCGGCTCCGGCGCGAGACGCGGCTCGGCATCCCCGCCCTCGTGCACGAGGAGTGCCTCACGGGCCTGTCCGCGTGGAAGGCGGCGACGTTCCCCACGCCGCTCGCCTGGGGCGCGTCGTTCGACCCCGACCTCGTGGCCGAGATGGGCGACGTCATCGGGCGGTCCATGCGGGAGCTCGGCATCCACCAGGGCCTCGCGCCCGTGCTCGACGTCGTGCGCGACCCCCGCTGGGGCCGCGTCGACGAGTGCATCGGCGAGGACCCGTACCTCGTCGGCACGGTCGGCACCGCGTACGTGCGAGGCCTGCAGGACGCCGGCGTGCATGCGACGCTCAAGCACTTCGTCGGGTACTCGGCGTCGCGCGCCGGGCGCAACCACGCGCCCGTCTCGGCGGGGCCGCGCGAGATGGCCGACGTCTTCCTGCCGCCGTTCGAGATGGCGGTGCGCGACGGCGGCGTGCGGTCGGTCATGGCGTCGTACGTCGACGTCGACGGCGTGCCGATGCACGCCAGCCCGGAGCACCTCACTGGGATCCTGCGCGACGAGTGGGGCTTCGACGGCACCGTCGTCGCGGACTACTTCGGCGTCGCGTTCCTCGAGGTGATGCACCGGGTCGCCGCCGACCGCGGAGAGGCGGCCGCGCAGGCGCTCGCGGCCGGCCTCGACGTCGAGCTGCCGTCGGGCGACGCGTACCTCGAGCCGCTCGCGGAGGTCGTCCGCGCGGGCGGCCTGGACGAGCGGTACGTGGACCGCGCCGTGCTGCGCGCCCTCGCGCAGAAGGAGGAGCTCGGCCTGCTCGACGACGACGCCTTCGCCGGCGAGCCGCCCGCCGTGGTCGACCTGGACTCGCCCGCCCACCGCGACGTGGCGCGCCGCCTGGCGGAGGAGTCGCTCGTGCTCCTCGGCAACGACGGCGTGCTGCCGCTGACGGGGTGGAGCGCCGCGCCGTCGCGCGTCGCCGTCGTCGGCCCCAACGCTCACCGCAGCGACGCGCTCATGGGCTGCTACTCGTTCGCCAACCACGTGCTGGCGCACCACCCCGAGGTGCCGAAGGGCTTCCACATCCCCACCGTGTTCGAGTCGCTCGGCGGCGCGTTCCGCACCGCGGGCCTGCCGCAGCCCGAGCTCGTGCACGCCGCGGGCTGCGACGTCGAGGGCGAGGACACGTCCGGCTTCGCCGAGGCGGTCGCCGCCGCGTCGTCGGCGGACGTCGCCGTCGTCGTCGTGGGCGACCACGCGGGCCTGTTCGGCCGCGGGACCGTGGGCGAGGGCAACGACGCGGAGTCGCTGGAGCTGCCCGGCGTGCAGCGCGGGCTCGTCGAGGCCGTGCTCGCCACCGGCACCCCGGTCGTCATGGTGGTGCTCAGCGGCAGGCCGTACGCGATCGACTGGGCGCTCGACGTCGCCGGGGACTCCGACGACCGCCGCCCGGGCGCGGTGCTCCAGGCGTTCTTCCCCGGCGAGGAGGGCGGCACGGCCGTCGCCGCGGCGATCGCCGGCGCGGTGAACCCGTCGGGCCGCCTGCCGGTGTCGCTGCCGCGGTCGGCCGGGGCGCAGCCGTACTCGTACCTGCACCCAGTGCTCGGCGGTCCGTCCGACGTGACGTCCACCGACTCGACCCCGCTGCGGCCGTTCGGCTTCGGCCTGTCGTACACGACGTTCGCGTACACCGACCTGGCCGTCGACGGCGAGGTCGGCGCGGGCGGCACGTTCGCAGCCGCCGTCCGGGTGACCAACACCGGGACCGTCGCCGGCTCGGACGTCGTGCAGCTCTACGGGCGCGACGTCATCGGGTCCGTGACCCGGCCCGTCGCGCAGCTGCTCGCGTACCGCCGTGTGGCGCTCGAGCCGGGGGAGTCCGTCGTCGTGACGTTCGACGTGCCGACGACGCGGCTCGCCTTCGCCGACCGCCGCCTCGTGCGCGTCGTCGAGCCGGGCGACGTCGAGGTGTGGGTGGGGGCGCACGTGGCCGCCACGCCCGACGCCGAGGCCGAGGACGTGCAGCACGCCACCGGCGGCGCCATCACCAGCGCCCGCCGCTCGGAGAAGCGCGACCTGCCGGGGACGGCGACGCGGCGCGCGACGCTCGTCGTCACCGGCGACACCTACGAGGTGACCGTCGGCGACCCGCGGGTGGTGACGTCCACCGTGGCGTGACGGTCGCTGCGGGTCAGCCCGCCTCCGGCACCCGGCCGCTCGCCGCACGGAACCGTGCGGCGAGCGGCCTTGCCGTGACCAGCACGAACACGCCGAACAGCGACTGCGGCACGAGGCCCGCCAGGCCCTCGCCGGTGGTGGCGAGCACGGTCCCGTTCACCGCGACGTCCGCGACCATCACCACCACGCCCAGGACCACCCCGGCCCGACGGCGCAGCAGGAGCAGCGCCACGACCAGCGGGTCGACAAGGGTCAGCGCCACCCAGAACGCGCGGACGCCGGCGGGGAACCCGGCGTAGACGTCGGCGCCTCCCAGCACCAGGTCGACCACGTGGGTCGCGGTGCCCACGAGGAACCCGGCCATCCAGAGCAGGCGCACCACTCCCAGGGCGCGTACGGACCACCGTGGCGGGGGCACCACCCCAGAATGAGGCATGGCCCGCCTGCTGCACGTCGTCCGGTCCGTCGTCGCGCCGATCACCCGGACGCGCGCGTTCCGGGCCGTCGCCCCCGCCGCAATGCCGCCCCTGGAGCGCGCGCTGGCGCGGCTCACGCGCGGCCGGTTCCAGCTCTCCGCCGTGCTGGTGCCCTCGCTGGTGCTGCACACCGTCGGGGCCCGGTCCGGCGAGCCGCGCGACGCCTACCTCATGTACACGCCCGTGGGCGGCGGGCGGCTCGTGGTCGCGGGCACGTCGTTCGCGCGCGACCGGCACCCCGCGTGGACGTACAACCTGCTCGCGCACCCGGACGCCGCCGTCAGCATCCGCGGCCGGCGCTTCGACGTCCGCGCGACACCCGTCACCGACGACGGCGAGCGGGACGCGCTGTGGGCGCGCATCGAGGCGCAGTGGCCCGGGTACCGCGCCTACGAGCGTGAGTCCGGGCGGGTGGTGCGACTGTTCGTGCTCGAGCGGGCGGGCTGACGGTCAGGCGCCCCGAGCCCGGTACGCGGTGGGCGACACCCCGTGCGTGCGGGCGAACCGGCGCGAGAAGTACAGCGCGTCGTCGTAGCCGCACGCCTGCGCGACGGCGGCGACGGGCAGGTCGGTGGAGTCGAGCAGCTCGCGGGCCCGCGCGAGCCGCAGCCCGGTCTGGTACTGCAGCGGCGACGTGCCCACCCGAGCGCGGAAGCGCGCCCCGAGCTGGGACGGGCTGAGGCCGACCATCGCCGCGAGCGACCCGACCGACGTGCGGTGCGGCGTCGTCGCCCGCAGGTGCTCGACGACCCGCTCGACCGGGTCGGGGGACGGCCCAGGGGAACGCCGCCCGGTCGCGACGACGTGCGCGAGCGCGTGCCACGCCGCCCCCGCGGCCCGGACCAGGCCGCCCGCCGTGCCGTCGTCGAGCGCGTCGATGACCTGCGAGACGAGGCTGGCGAGGGCGGCCGGGTCACGCAGGTGGGAGACCGGTCCGCCCGCGGCGGCGCGGGCGGCACCCGCGAGCTCGTCGGCGTCCCGGCCCGCCGCGTGCAGCCACCAGAGGGTCCACGGGTCGCGCTCGGCGGCGGCGTACTCGTGCGGCGTCCCGGCCGGCACGAGCACCACGTCCCCGGGCCGGACGTCGAACCGGCCGTCCGGTGTGCGGCACCAGCCGGCGCCGTCGGTGCAGACGAGCAGGACGTGCTCCCGGGCGCCGTCGGGTCGCGACCGCCCGTGGCGGGCGGCGTGCGGGAAGAACCCGGCGTCCGTCACCACGAGCCGGCCCGTCACCGGGCGCGCGAGCGCCGTGCGGACCGTCGGGCGCGGCACGACGACCATGCGCTGACCGGCGAAGCCGTCGCGCAGCGCGCCGCCGCTCTCGACCGTGCGCTCGACCGTCGTTTCGTCCATGTGCGCCAGGGAATCGCCCATCGTGCGGCGCCGTCAAGCGGCCTACGTTCGTCGCATGCCAGGAGAAGAGTCGCGGATCGTCCTGCCGTCCGCCCCGGACAGCCTCGCCGACCGGCCCGTGCGCGGGTGGCGCGAGCCGGTGTCCATCGACACGTATGACGTCGGCGAGCCGGACCGGTACCCGGCATACCTGGACCAGCGGGTGTACCAGGGGTCGTCGGGGGCGGTGTACCCGATGCCGTTCGTGGACCGCGTCGAGCAGACCAAGGCACCCCGCGAGTGGGACGCGATCCACCTCGAGAACGCGTACGTACGCCTCATGGTGCTGCCCGAGCTCGGCGGGCGCATCCACGTGGGCGTGGACCGCACGCGCGGCTACGACTTCTTCTACCGCAACGACGTCATCAAGCCGGCGCTGGTCGGCCTGCTCGGGCCGTGGCTCTCGGGCGGCGTCGAGCTGAACTGGCCGCAGCACCACCGCCCCGCGACGTTCCTCCCGACGGAGGCGTGGGTCGAGCACGAGCCGGACGGGGCGGTGACGGCGTGGTGCTCCGACCACGACCCGTTCGCGCGCATGCAGGGGATGCACGGCGTGCGGCTGCGCCCGGACAGCGCGCTCGTCGAGCTGCGGGTGCGGCTCGTCAACCGGACCGACGACGTGCAGACGTTCCTGTGGTGGGCCAACGTCGCCGCTGCGGTGCACGACGACTACCAGGCGTTCTTCCCGACCGACGTCGCCGTCGTCGCCGACCACGCCAAGCGCGCCGTCACCACCTTCCCCGCGGCGTCGGGCCGCTACTACGGCGTCGACTACCCGGCGCAGCGCACCCCGGAGCGCCCCGACGGCGACCGCCTGGACCGGTACCGCAACATCCCCGTACCGACGTCGTACATGTGCCTCGGCTCCCAGGACGACTTCTTCGGCGGCTACGACCACGCCGCCAGCGCCGGGTTCGTGCACTGGGCGGACCACCGGGTCTCGCCCGGCAAGAAGATGTGGACGTGGGGGAACGCGCCGTTCGGCTGGGCCTGGGACCGGCACCTCACCGACACGAACGGCCCGTACGTGGAGCTCATGGCGGGCGTCTTCACCGACAACCAGCCCGACTTCGCGTTCCTGCGCCCGGGCGAGACGACGGCCTTCTCGCAGTACTGGTACCCGATCCAGGACGTCGGCCCGGTGCACCAGGCGACGCGGGAGGCCGCCGTCCGGCTCGACGTCGAGGGCACGGCGGTCCGCGTCGGCGTCGCGGCGACGTCCCCGCGGCCCGGGGCGCGGGTCGTGCTGCGCGCCGGCGGCGAGGTGCTGCTGGACGAGCTCGCCGACCTCGCGCCCGGCGCGCCGCTGGTCCGCGGGCTGACGGGCCCCGCCGGCGTCGACCCCAGCGCCTACGAGCTGGTCGTGGAGCACGCCGGCGCGACCCTGGTGGCCTGGCGTCCGCGGGCCGCCGCGGCTCCCGACGCCCCGGTGCCGGCGCCGGCCACCGAGCCGCCCGCGCCGGCGGAGATCGGCTCCGTCGACGAGCTGTACGTCACGGGGCTGCACCTGGAGCAGTACCGGCACGCGACGCGCTCGCCGGAGCCGTACTGGGCGGAGGCGCTGCGCCGCGACCCGGGGGATGCGCGGTGCGCGACGGCGCTCGCGGCGCGGCGGGCGCGCGCGGGCCGGCTCGACGAGGCCGAGCGGCTGCTGCGTACCGCCGTCGCGCGGCTCACGGCGCGCAACCCCAACCCGCGCGACGGCGAGGCGCACTACCGGCTGGG
This sequence comes from Isoptericola sp. NPDC056618, assembly GCF_042792715.1. Lineage (NCBI taxonomy): Bacteria > Bacillati > Actinomycetota > Actinomycetes > Micrococcales > Promicromonosporaceae > Isoptericola > Isoptericola sp. NPDC056618. Next base: position 34,203 of record NZ_JBHTVZ010000004.1, read on the forward strand.
CGTGGTCCTCGCCCGGCAGGGCCGCGCGGCCGAGGCGCGCGAGGCGCTGGGGCCGGCGTCCTGGGACCAGGCGTGGCGGGACGCCGCGGCCGTCGCCACGGCTCGCCTCGACCTCGCCGACGGGCGCGACGCCGAGGCCGCGGAGCAGCTGGACGCGCTGCTGCGCCGCAGCCCCGAGCACGTGCAGGGGCGCAACCTCGCGGCGGTCGCCGCCCAGCGGACCGGGGACGCGGCGCGCGCCCGCGACCTCGTGCGCGGGACGCTCGCCGTCGACCCCCTCGACGCGTGGGCGCGCGACCTCGGCGCCCGGCTCGGGCTCGCCGTCCCGGTCGGCCCGACCTCCGACCCGACCATCGCGCTCGACGTCGCGCTGGAGCACGCGTCGGCGGGAGAGGCGGCGGCCGCCGTCGGGCTGCTGGAGGACGTCGCGACGCGCCCGTCCCCCCGCGGGCAGCGGGACGTGCGGGCCCTCGCCCTGCTGCACCGCGCCGACCTGGAGCTGGCCCGTGGCGACCGGGCGGCCGCGGCGGACGCGCTCGCGCGGGCCCGGCGCGCCCCGCGCGACTGGGCGTTCCCGGCCGCCACGGACGACGACGCCCTCGCGCGGCTGCGCCGGGCGTGGCCGCAGGACCCGCTCGTGGCCGGGCTGGCCGGCCACCGCCTCTACGCGGCGGGCCGGCGCGAGGACGCGGTCGCGGCCTGGGAGGTCGCGGCGTCGGGCGACGGGACCGACCCCGTCGTGCTGCGGAACCTCGGGGTCGCGGCGTACAACGTGCGCGGGGACGCCGCGGCGGCCGCCGGCTGGTACGCCCGTGCGCGGGCCCTCGCCCCCGACGACGCCCGCCTGCTCTACGAGGCGGACCAGCTCGAGGGGCGGCGGGGCACGCCCCCGGAACGACGGCTGGCGACGTTGCTCGACCGGCCCGACCTGGTCGGTGCCCGGGACGACCTGTCGGTCCAGCTCGCGCAGCTGCTCACCGCGCGCGGCCGCGCGGCCGAGGCGCTCGACGTCCTGGGCGGCCGGGCCTTCCAGCCGTGGGAGGGCGGCGAGGGCCGGGTGCTGGCCGCCTGGGACGCCGCGCACCTGGACCTCGGCCGCCAGGCCCTGGACGGCGGCGACGCCACCTCCGCGCTGGCGCACGCCACCGCGGCCCTGACGCCCCCGGAGTCCCTGGGGGAGGCGCGCCACCCGCTCGCCAACACCGCCGACCTGCACCTGCTGCTCGGCGACGCCCTCGCCGCGCTCGGGCGCGGCGACGAGGCCCGGGACGCCTGGCGCACCGCGGCCGACCAGCAGGGCGACTTCGAGGGCATGGCCGTCCAGGAGTTCTCGGAGCGGACGGCCGCCTCCGTGGTCGCGCTGCGCCGGCTGGGCCGTGACGACGACGCGCGGCGCCTGCGCGACGGGCTCGCGCGCTACGTCGAGGAGGAGGCGGGCCGCCGGGCGACCGTCGACTACTTCGCGACGTCGCTGCCCGCCATGCTGCTGTTCGCCCACGACGTGCAGGAGGACCACGACGACCGGGTCCGGGCCCTGCGCGACCAGCTCGCCGCCCTCGACCGGCACGCCGCTCCCGCCTCGGCCTGACCCGCCCGACCCGACCCCGCTTCTCGAAGGAGAGAGCCCATGCCCGACGCCCTCGACAGCCGACGGACCGTCACGCACCGCGTGCGGGTCGACCGCCCGTCCCCGCCACACCGCGACCACCTCGAGCTGGGAGACCCGCCAGGCGCGTCGGACGCGGTGGCGGTGACCAGCCGGTACCTCGAGCGGGCGGGGCTGCCCTGGTTCCCCGTGACGGGCGAGGTGCACTACTCGCGCATCCCGCGCGAGCGCTGGTCCGAGGTGCTGGGGCACGCGAAGGCGGGTGGGCTGGACTCCGTCGCCACCTACGTGCTCTGGCAGGCGCACGAGCCCGCGCCGGGCGACTTCCGCTGGGACGGGAACCTCGACCTGCGCGCCTTCGTCGAGACGGCCGGCCGGCACGGGCTCGACGTCGTCGTGCGGCTGGGGCCCTGGGCGCACGGCGAGGCACGGTACGGCGGCTTCCCCGACTGGCTGGTCGAGCGCGGGCTGGCCACGCGCACGAACGACCCCGCGTACCTCGAGCTGGTGCGGGCCTACTACGCGCAGGCGGTCGCGCAGCTCGACGGCCTGACGCACGCCGAGGGCGGGCCGGTCGTCGGGGCGCAGGTGGACAACGAGCTCTACGACCAGCCCGAGCACCTCGCCGCCCTGCGGTCCCTCGCCGAGGAGCTGGGCCTGCGGGTGCCGGTCTGGACGGCGACGGGGTGGGGCGGGGCGCAGGTGCCCGCCACCCTGCTGCCGCTGTACAGCGCGTACGCGGACGGGTTCTGGGAGGACGCCGAGACGGAGTGGCCGCCGTTCTCGCCCGTGCACTTCCGGTACAGCACCGTGCGCGACGACCTCAGCGTGGGCGCCGACCTGCGCGAGGCCCTCGACGGCATCGTCGTCGCGCCGGGTGCGGTCCCGCTCAAGGACGACGACGCCCTGCCGTACGCGACCTGCGAGCTGGGCGGTGGGATGCACGTCGCCTACCACCGGCGGCCGCTCGTCACGCCCGACGACGTCGCGGCGCTCGCGCTCGCGAAGATCGGCAGCGGCTCCGTCTGGCAGGGGTACTACATGTACGCGGGCGGCACCCAGCGCGTCGGGCCGCAGGGCACGGAGCAGGAGTCGCACGCCACCGGGTACCCCAACGACGTGCCCACCCGCACCTACGACTTCGGCGCCCCCGTCGGCGAGCACGGCCAGGTGCGGCGTCACCACCACCTGCTGCGCCGTCAGCACCTGTGGCTCCAGGCCGACGGCGCGGCGCTCGCGGCCATGACCACGACGGTGGGCGGGGGGAGCGCGGACGCTGACGAGCTGCGCTGGTCGGTACGGTCGGACGGGCACCGCGGGTACGTCTTCCTCACCACGTACCAGCCCGCGCGCCGGCCGCTGCCGCCGCAGCCGGGCGTCCAGGTCGCCGTCGAGCTCGACGACGCGAGCGTGACCGTGCCCGTGCGTCCCGTCGACCTGCCTGCGGGCGTCTCGGTCGCGTGGCCGGTGCGGTACCCGCTCGGCGAGGGGCTGGTGCTGCGCAGCGCGACGGCGCAGGTGCTCACGCGGATCGACGTCGGGCCAGGCGTCGGGACAGGCGGCGGGGTCGGACGGGACCTCGTCGTGCTGGTCGCGACCGACGGCGTCCCGGTGGAGCTGGTGCTCGAGCGGGACGGCGGTGGCGAGGTCGGGTCGAGCGGCCCGGTGGAGGCGCGCGCCGAGGACGGCGCGACCGTCCTCGACCTGGTCGGCGAGCCGGGGCCGGGCACCGTCGTGGGGCTGCGCGGTCCGTCCGGTGAGGTCGACGTCCTGGTGCTCGACGAGGACTCCGCGAACCGCCTGTACCGGCTCGACGTCGGCGGGCGCGAGCGTCTGGTGCTCGCCGACGCCCCGGTGCACGCGCTCGACGGTGCGCTCGTCGTGCACACGGAGGAGCCGGCGGTCACGGTGTCGATGCTGCCCGCGCCGCCGTCCCTGACGGCGTCGACCGCGGGCGCCGACGTCACCGCCGACGCCGCCACCGGCACGCCCTGGTCCACGTGGACGCTCTCCGTCCCCGGGGCCGGGCGCCGCCGGCTCGCGACGGACCTGCACCCGGACGCCCCCGCCCCGCCGGCGCCGGCGCACGGCGGGCCGATGGGCCGGCTCAGCGCGCCGACCGACTACTCGGGCGCGGCCCGCGTGCACCTGGACGTGCCCGCCGACGCGCTCGCCGGCGTCGACCGCGCGCTGCTGCGCGTCGCGTGGAAGGGCGACGTCGGCCGCGCCGTCGTGCCGCGCGGGCACGGCGTCGTCGTGAGCGACCACTTCTGGCACGGCCGCGACTGGGACGTCGACCTCACGCCGTGGCGCGACGACGTCGCCCGCGACGGCCTGACGCTGGAGCTGCTGCCGTGGCGCGCCGCGACCGGCGTCTGGGTGGACCCGTCCGTGCGCGACGTGCCCGACGGGATCGCCGTCGCGGCGGTCGACGTCGTGCGGGTGGCGCGGGTGGTGCTCACCGCGGGGGAGGGACGGTCGTGGACCTGAACCGGCGCGACCTGCTGCGGCTGCTCGGCGTCGCCGGCCTCGGTGTCGCGAGCGGCGGGATCCTCGGGGGCTGCTCGTCCACCACCGCGGCCGCGCCGGTCCGTGCGGGGGCGGTGTCCCTGGGGCTGTGGACGCACGACCCGGGCTACGCGAGCTACTTCACGCAGGCGGCGACGGACGCCGCCGTCGTCGGCGGCAGCGCGTGGACCTTCGGCGTGGACGTCACGTCCGTCGCGCCGGCCGACATCGTCTCTCGCCTGGTGACGCAGGCGGTCGCGCAGCGGCCGCTGCCGGACCTGGCCGGGCTGGTGATCGACCAGTTCCCGCGCGTCATGCGAGCGGGGATCGCGGAGAACCTGTTCGTCGACCTCACCTCGCTCACGGCGTCCTTGGGCGACCGGCTGCTGAAGACCCAGCCGTACACCGTGGACGGGAAGGTGTACGCGCTGGAGTCGGACAACTCGATCTCGGTGATGTTCTACCGGGCCGACCTCTTCGACGAGCTGGGGATCCCGGCGGACGTCGGGACCTGGGAGGAGCTCCTCGAGGTCGGGGCCGAGGTCGCCGCGGACACCGGGCAGGCCATCGGCATGGTCGCCAACGGCGACAACGGGTCCATCGTCAACGGGTTCACGCAGCTGCTGCTGCAGCGCGGCGGGAACCTCTACGACGCCGACGGGAACCTCGCGGTCCTGTCCGACGAGGCCGTCGAGGTGCTCGAGCTCATGGCCGAGGGCGTCCGGACGGGCGCGTTCGTCGCGCTGGCGGACCCGTACGGCGGCGCCGCCGCGGCGGCCCTCAAGGGGAGCCGGCTCGTCGCGACCGTCATGCCGAACTGGTACGAGGTGTACGGCCTCCAGGCCAACGCCCCCGACCAGGAGGGGCTGTGGCGCGCCCGCACGATCCCGCGGTTCGCGGGCGGCGGGCACGTCGCCTCCACGATGGGCGGCACCGCTTTCGCGGTGCTCAAGGACCAGCCCCGCACCGACGCCGCGACCGACTTCCTGCAGCGGGCCTACCTGTCCGAGGAGGGTCAGCTCGCGCGATACTTCGCCGGCGCGTACATGCCCACCCTGGTGGACCTCTACGACGCTCCCGAGTTCCAGGAGATCACCGACCCGTACCTCGGCGGCCAGCGCGTCTTCGAGGTCTTCTCCGCCGCCGCGGCCGACATGCCGCTCTTCTACCAGTCCGCGGGCGCCTCGGTGCTGCGCGACAGCCTCGGCGGTCCCATCCTGCGCGCCATCAACGGACAGGTCGGTGCCGAGGAGGCGCTGCGGGCCGGGGTGCGCACGTACGAGAGGCAGGTGCAGCAGTGAGCATCCTGACCAGGCCGTCGACGGGGACGGCCACCCGGGACGCCCTGCGCGCCCCCCGACGCGGGAACCGGCGGCAGTGGGCGCCCTACCTCTTCATCTCCCCGTTCTTCCTGCTGTTCACCGTCTTCATGGTGGTGCCGGTCGGCGCGGGGATCTTCCTCAGCCTCACCGACTGGGCCGGCCTGGGCAGTCCCGAGTTCGTGGGGCTGGCGAACTACTCCCGCCTGCTGCGCGACGCGAGCTTCGGCGCCGCTCTCGCGAACACGGCCTTCTACACCGTGTTCGCGATGGTCGTGGTGCTGCCGCTGGCGCTGCTGATCGCGCTGGCCCTCGACGCGAAGGGGCTGCGGCTGCGGGACTTCTTCCGCCTCACGTACTTCATGCCGGTGGTGCTCTCGCCGATCGTCATCGCCCTGATCTTCGGGCTGATCTTCGACGGCGAGTACGGGCTGCTCAACGCCACCCTCGAGGCCCTCTTCGGGTTCGGCGGCGTCTCGTGGCTCACCGACCCGTGGTGGGCGCGCGTCGTCGTGGTGGTGCTGGTGCTGTGGCGCTGGACCGGGTACCTCACGATCTTCTTCCTCGCCGGCCTGCAGAACATCCCGCGCGAGCTGCACGAGGCGGCCGAGCTGGACGGCGCGGGCGTGGTGCGCCGCTTCTTCGCCGTCACGCTGCCGCAGCTCAAGCCGGTGACGGCCTTCATCGCCGTGACCATGCTGGTGAGCACCGCGCAGATCTTCGAGGAGCCGTTCCTGCTCACGCAGGGCGGCCCCGGCGAGGCGACCCTGTCCGTCTCGATGTTCGTCTACCGGGCCGGGTTCCAGCGGCAGGAGCTCGGCTACGCCGCGGCCGCCGGCGTCGTCATGTTCGTCATCGTCTTCGTGCTGGGCCGCATCGGCACCCGGGCGTTCGGCGTCGGGAGGAACCGATGAGCACACCGACCCTCGCGCGGACACCCCGCGCCGACAACCCCGTGGCGGGGCCGGCGGCCCACGCCCCGCGGCGCTTCCCCCCGGGCCGCGTCGCGCTGTACGCGGTGCTCGGCCTGCTGACCGTGGTCTACGTGGCGCCGCTGCTGTGGGCCCTGTCCTCGTCGTTCAAGGACCGCAGCGACATCTTCGCTTTCCCGCCCGCGCTGATCCCGGACCCGGCGACGCTCGACAGCTACGCGAACCTGCTCGCCACGCAGCCGTTCTGGCGGTGGATGCTGATGAGCACCGTCGTGGCCGCCGTCAGCACCGTCGCCACCGTCTTCCTGTGCTCCCTGGCGGGCTTCGGGTTCGCCAAGTACGAGTTCCGCGGCAAGCGGGTGCTGTTCGACGTGATGTTCTCGTCGCTGGCCATCCCGTTCGCGGTGATCGTCGTCCCGCTGTTCGTCCTCGTCGCGAAGCTGGGGCTGGCGAACCCGTTCTTCGCGCTCGTCGTGCCCTGGGTGGCGCCGGCGTTCGGGATCTTCATGATGCGCCAGTACACCGAGCAGTCGGTGCCCGACGAGCTCCTCGACGCGGCCCGCATCGACGGGTGCTCCGAGCTGCGGACGTTCGTGTCCGTCGTCATGCCGCTGCTGCGGCCGGCGATCGGGGCGCTCGCGGTGTGGAGCTTCCTCAACTCGTACAACACGCTGCTGTGGCCCCTGGTGATCATCGCCGAGCCCGAGTTCTACACGCTGCCGCTCGGGCTGCAGGCGCTTTTCGGCGCCGAGGGGCGGCAGTACGACCTGGTGATGGCGGGGTCGGTGCTCGCCGCCGTCCCCGCGCTGATCGTGTTCTTCGTGCTGCGCAAGCAGCTCGTCAACGGCCTGACCGCAGGGGCGGTGAAGGGATGAGCGAGATGACGGAACCCCGGATGGTGACGGACCGGTCGGTGCCGGGCACTATGACCGCCGCCGGCGCGGCCGTGCCCGCGCACCTGCCCCGACGGCTGGCGATCACGCTGTGGGACTTCTCCTGGTACGTGCGCACCGGGCCGGGGGAGCCCTTCGAGGACCTCGACGCGGCGTTCGCCCGCGCCGCGGAACTCGGGTACAACGCGGTCCGGGTCTGCGCGATGCCGTTCCTGCTGTTCCGCTCCGGCCTGGGCACGACGGCGCTGCGGCTGGGGCCGATCGGCGGGGGCTACGCGTCGCGGGTGCGCTGGTACGACGTGCGCGAGCCGACGACGATCGACGCCCGCGCGCACCTGCTGGAGCTGTTCCGCGGCGCGGAGCGGCACGGCATGACGGTGATCGCGTCGTCGTGGGAGTACCAGCAGAGCCCGGCGTTCGCGGCCGACCGCGCCTGGTACGACGCCCTCCGGGCCGTGGATCCCGAGGACCGTCTCACCGTGCTCGGCGAGGCGATGGCCGACCTCGTGGACCTGCTGCGGGACGAAGGGCTCGACCACGTGCTGGCGTACGTCGAGCCGCACAACGAGGTCCAGGCCGGGCACCTCACCGCCGGGTTGCCCGGCGTCGAGGACCCGGTGGTGGAGCTGCGCGACCGTCTCGAGCGCGGCATCGCCGCGTTCTCCGCGCGGCACCCCGACGTGCTCTGCGGCCCGAACTACGCCGCCGTCCCGGTCACCGCGATGCGGGGGCTGCCGCGCAACGCCCAGGTGCTCGGCGTCCACCCGTACGTCTACGGCGTCCTGGACGACCTGGTGCACGAGTTCGCGCTGCGCGGCGACCCCGCCGACTTCCCGCAGGCGCGGGCCGACGCCGAGCTGCTGCGGCCGGGCGCGCCGCGGCTCGGCGAGTGGGCGCCGCCGGCGGACGAGGAGTGGAAGCGTCGCGCGTCGATCGTCGGGCACGCGGAGATCTACGTGCACGACTGGTGCGACCCGCAGGCCGTGGACCGGTGGCTCTACGAGCGGTACGGCGCGCACCGCGTCGCGATGGCCGAGCGGCTGCGGGAGTGGATCGGCGTCGCCGCGGACCACGCCGCACGGCTCGGGATCCCGCTCGTGCTCGGCGAGGGCTGGGTGGGCTACACCCCGCGCGACACCCGGTTCGAGGAGGGACCGGTCGGGGCGCAGATCTGCCGCGACGCCGTGCGGCACGCGGCCGACGTGGGCGCGTGGGGCTCCGTCGTGTGCTCCAACGCGGCGCCGCAGCACGCCATGTGGCTCGACGCCGACCTGCAGCGCGAGTGCACCGCCGTCATCCGCGGCGAGCCTGCCTAGGGTGATCGCATGGCCGACGCGAACGACCCGTACGAGCTCGTCCCCACCGCCCCGGACGTCGAGGCCTACGTGCGGCTGCGTCGGGACTCAGGGCTGAGCCCGAAGACGCCCGAGCAGGCGGGGTACGCCCTCGCGAACAGCTGGGCGTTCGTCCACGTGCGGCACCGGCCGACCGGCGAGGTCGTCGCGATGGGGCGCGTGCTCGGCGACGGCGGCTGGTACTTCCACGTCGCCGACATGGCGACCCTGCCCGGTCACCAGCGGCAGGGCCTGGGGCGGCGGGTGCTCGGATGGTTGCTCGACCAGATCGCCGAGCGGGCGCCCGCCGACCCGTACGTCACCCTCATGGCGGACGCGCCCGGCCGTCCGCTCTACCGCAGCATGGGCTTCGTCGAGTCCGCGCCGCACAGCCTCGGGATGGTCCTGGCCGACCGGCCCTGAGTCCTCGGGCTGCCGGGTACGTCCCGGCGCGAGAGCATCGGACGATGGCGACCGACGGCGACATCCAGAAGACCATCAGCGACCTCATCGCCCGCGAGCGCGACCTGCGGGAACGACTCGGTAAGGGCGAGATCGACGCGAGCACCGAGCACGAGGAGCTCGCCGCGACGGAGACCCGGCTCGACCAGTGCTGGGACCTGCTGCGCCAGCGGCAGGCGGCGCGGGAGTTCGGCGGCGACCCGGACCAGGCGAAGGTCCGCCCCGCGGAGGTCGTGGAGCGCTACCGCGGGTAGAGCCGGGGGCGGGAACGTGGGGCCGGTGCGTCGAGAGCTCGATGCCCGTCCGAGGGCGCGCCCGTCACGCCTCCGCGGCCTCGAGCCGGCCCGACGCGACGGCGTCCAGGAAGGCGGCGTAGTCGCGGTCGTTCTGGTCCGCGTAGTCCGCGGCGAAGTCCGCGACCGCCCGGTCGAAGACGTCGCCGTGGCCGAGGTAGGCGGCGATCGCGACGCGGTCGCCGGAGCGGGCGTGCGCCCGCGCGAGCGCCTCTCCGCAGAGCCGGGCGTAGGCGCGCGCGCCCGCGGCGTCCATCGCCTCGACGTCCACCCCGCCCTTCCAGTCGTAGAGCTGGCGGAGGTAGTAGTCGCGGACCACGCCGTCGACGCCGGCGACGCGCTGCCAGCCGAGGAAGACGTCGCCGGCCGCCTGCATGAGCCGCTGCCCGCGCACCACCCGCTCGCCATGGTTGTCGTACCGGCTCGGCGGCAGGAAGCGCTCCAGCACCGAGCGCTCCGCCTGCTTGGCCTGCAGGACGAGGGTGTCCGTCTCGTCGCGGCCCCGCAGCAGCACCACCCACGCGCGCGTGCCGACGCTGCCGACGCCCACGACCTTGCGCGCCATGTGCACGTAGGAGAACTCCGCCATCGGGTGCCGCTCGGGCTGGAGCGTCGAGACGTACGACGCGATCAGGCGCCGCATCCAGTCCTCCGCCCGCTCCCGGTCGCGCGCGAGGGGTACGAGGTCCTCGACGGGGACGACGAGCGGCGGGCTGGCCGCGAACCGCGGCTCGCCGCCGACCACCTCGACGAGCTTGGCGGTCGCGCGCGTGCTGTCCTTCGTCCGGGCCTTCGCGAGGTCGGCCTCCAGCCGGTCGACCTGCTTGCGGCCGACCCGCTTCGCGCGGTGCTCGGCCTCCACCCAGGCCACGACACGGTCCGTGTCGAGCCGGTCGTACCACCCCTCGAGCACGCCCGACTCCCCCAGCCGCAGCATGCGCTCGCGGTAGGCCCGCACGACGGCGAGGTCGATGTCGCGACGCTGGTCGGCGTCGAACCCGCGGTGTCGGCCCGCCACCTCGACGCTGGCAGCCAGCCGCTTGACGTCCCACTCCCACGGGCCGGGGAGCGTCTCGTCGAAGTCGTTGATGTCGAACACCATCGCCCGTTCCGGCGTGCCGAAGACGCCGAAGTTCGACAGGTGCGCGTCGCCGCAGACCTGCGTGACGATCCCCGACACGGGGGTGCGGGCCAGGTCGGTCGCCATGAGGAGGGCCGCGCCCCGGTAGAAGGTGAACGGCGAGACCATCATCCGCCGGTGCCGGATCGGCACCAGCCCCGGTACCCGGGTGGTCTCCTGCTCCTCGAGCAGAGCGATCGGGTCGGGGCGGTCCGGCGGGGGCGTCCATCCCGCGTGGGACGACCTCGGGACGCGGCGGCGGGCGCTCCTGCCGTGCTCTGCGCGGCGCGCGAACTCGGTGGGCGGGGGCGGCGGCTCGGTGACCCCGGCCGTGCTCGCGCCCGTGTCCCGTCGGATACTCATGGGGCCACCTCCGCCACCTGGTCGGTCCTGGCCGCGTCCGCGCCGTGAGGAGCCGGGTTTCCAGCGTCACGCTGCCACCGAGCGCCCGCAGGACGAACGAGGGCGAAAGCGTGCCCGGGCCAGGAGGGCGGCAGCGAACGGCGCGTCGTGGCACCCCGGCGGGCGCGGGAGGACAGTGGGACGGGCACGCCCCCTTCACCCCGAGAGAGGTGCACACCGATGAAGAAGCTCCCCCGTCCGGCCACCACGAAGAACCCGCCCGAGCAGTTCACCGGCGACGTCTGGCTCGACCCGATCGCCACGCCGCAGGAGGCCGACCAGCGGATGGTCGTGGCGCTCGTGCGGTTCGCGCCCGCGGCGCGCACCGCGTGGCACTCGCACGCCCGCGGGCAGACGCTGCACGTCGTGTCCGGCGTGGCGCTCGTCGGCACGCGCGACGGTGTCGTCGCCGAGGTCCGGCCCGGCGAGACGGTGTACTGCCCGCCGGGGGAGGAGCACTGGCACGGCGCGTCGCCGGACGACTTCATGGAGCACCTGGCGATGCTCGAGAACGCCGACGACCCGGCGACCACGACCACGTGGCTCGAGCACGTCACGGACGAGGAGTACGCCGCCGCACCGTGGCTCGACGTCTGAGCGGCCCCTCAGATCAGCAGCGGCGCCAGGCCGAAGCCGATGGCGACGGCGGACGCGACGGCCACCAGCCCCGGCACCATGAACGAGTGGTTGAACAGGTACTTCCCGATGCGGGTGGTGCCCGTGTCGTCGAGCTCGATAGCGGCGACCACCGTGGTGTAGGTCGGCAGCAGGAACAGGCCGGTGACGGCGGGGAACGACGCGACCATCGTCGTCGCCGCCACGCCCATGCCGGCGGCCACGGGCATGAGGGCGATCGTCGTCGCAGCCTGCGAGTACAGCAGCGCGGACGCGAGCAGGAGCACGACGGCGAGCATCCACGGGTAGCGCTGGATGATGTCGCCGCCCAGCTCCTCGATCTCGGCGGTGTGGCCCTGCACGAACGTGTTGCCCAGCCACGCGACGCCGATGATGCAGACGGCGGCGCTCATGCCGCTGCGGAACGTCTGCTGCGTGATGACGGTGCTGACGTCGATCTTGCAGAGCAGGGCGATGAGCAGGCCCGCCAGCAGCATGAACGTCATGATGGCGCCGCTGCGCGTGATGGTCGGGTCCTCGATCAGCCCGACCGAGTCGGACACGGCCGTGGAGTAGAGCACGACGACGAGCAGCGCCGCCGCGAAGATGACCAGCGACAGCAGCGCCCGCGGCTTCGCGACGAACTCGGTGCGCTCGCGCCGCTTCACCAGCCCCTTCGCGAGCCGCTCCTGGTACACCGGGTCGTCCTGCAGCTCGACGCCCTGCCGGGACGCGACGACGGCGCCGACCATGCAGCCCACCAGCGTGGACACCCCCGCCACCGTGAGCAGGGTGAGGTAGTCGACGCCCAGCGGCTCGACGACGGCGGCCATCGCCACCACCGCCGCGGAGATGGGTGACGCCGCGATCGCCATCTGCGACGCCACCACCGCGATGGACAGCGGCCGCGACGGCCGCACGTTCGACTCCTTCGCCACCTCCGCGATCACCGGGAGCGTGGAGAAGGCGACCTGACCGGTGCCGGAGAACACCGTCATGACGTAGGTGACGAGCGGCGCGAGGAAGGTGATGCTGCGCGGGCGGGCGCGCAGCAGCACCTCCGTCTTCGCCACGAGGTAGTCCAGCCCGCCGGCGGCCTGCATCGCGGCGATGGCCGCGATGACGCACATGATGATGCCCAGCACGTCCCAGGGGACGCCCGTCGCCGGGTCGACCTCCAGCCCGAGCAGCCCGAGGACGATGACGCCGGCGCCGCCCGCCAGCCCGATCCCGATCCCGCCGAGGCGCGCCCCGATGAAGACGAAGACCAGGACGACGGCGAACTGGACGAGGATCACCGGGCGGCCTCACCCTCCTCGTCGGGGGCGTCGTCGTGCTCGTGCTCCGGGTCGGACGGCGCGCCCGTCGCGTCGTCGGACTCCACGACGCGCGAGGAGTCGCCCTCCTCGCCCAGCGGCGGGATGCCGCGCTCGTCCGGCGCGTAGAAGCGGCCGCTGTAGCGCGGGTGCAGGAAGTTCTCGGTGGTGAGGATCGAGTCGACCTCCTCGGCGGTGAGCAGGCCCCGCGCGACGACGACGTCGCGCACCGAGGCGCCGGTGCGAGCGGCCTCCTTGCCGACGAGGTCGCCGTTGTGGTGCCCGATCACCTCGTTGAGGTACGTGACGATGCCGATGGAGCCGAGCACGTGCTGGCGCATCACGTCGGCGTTGGCCGTGATCCCCACGACGCACTTGGTGCGCAGCGCGTCGCACGCGTTGGTGAGCAGCCGGATCGACTCGAACACGGACTCCGCCAGGACGGGCTCCATGACGTTGAGCTGGAGCTGCCCGGCCTCGGCGGCGTGCGTGATGGTGACGTCGTTGCCCATGACCTTGAAGCACACCTGGTTGACCACCTCGGGGATCACCGGGTTCACCTTGGCCGGCATGATCGACGAGCCGGCCTGCAGCTCGGGCAGGTTGATCTCGTTGAGCCCCGCGCGCGGCCCGGAGGACAGCAGGCGCAGGTCGTTGCAGATCTTCGACAGCTTGGCCGCGAGCCGCTTCACCGCGGAGTGCACGGCCAGGTACGCACCGTTGTCGTACGTGGCCTCGACGAGGTTCTCCGCCGGTACCGTGCCGAGCCCGCTCACCTCCGCGAGCCGCCGCGCCGCGACCTTCGGGTAGCCGGGCGGGGTGTTGAGGCCCGTGCCGATCGCCGTCGCGCCCAGGTTCACCTCGAGCAGCAGGTCGGCCGCGTTCCGCAGGCGCTTGACCTCCTCGGCGACGTTCACCGAGAACCCGGCGAACTCCTGCCCCAGGCTCATCGGCACCGCGTCCTGCAGCTGGGTGCGGCCCATCTTCGGCAGGTCCGCGAACTCCGACGCCTTCTCGTCGAACGCCCGCGACAGCCGCCGCACGGCCACCACGAGCGACTCGGTCAGGGCGTGGACGGCCAGGCGGAACCCGGTGGGGTAGGCGTCGTTCGTGGACTGGGACTTGTTGACGTGGTCGTTCGGGTTGATGACGTCGTAGCGGCCCTTGGGGAAGCCGGACAGCTCCAGCGCGAGGTTCGCGACGACCTCGTTGGTGTTCATGTTGACGCTGGTGCCCGCGCCGCCCTGGAACACGTCGATCGGGAACTGGTCCATGCACCTGCCCTTGACCAGCACCTCGTCGCACGCGCCGATGATGGCGTCCGCGACGTCCCGCTGGATGGCGCGCAGCTCCCGGTTCGCGAGCGCCGCCGCCTTCTTCACCATCACCATGCCGCGGATCATCTCCGGCACGTCGTTGATGGTCGTTCCCGAGATGGGGAAGTTCTCGATCGCCCGGACGGTGTGGATCCCGTAGTACGCCTGCGCAGGGACCTCCTTCGGTCCGAGCAGGTCTTCCTCGACGCGCACGTCAGCCGTGGGTTCAGCCATGGGGCAGACGCTAGCAACGGGGGCAGCCCGACGCCGCGCCAGTGCCGCCGTCCCCGCGCAGAATGGCCGGAGGAGCGCCGGAGCGAAGGAGTCGCCATGACCTACCAGATCGGCTACATCGTCGGGAGCCTCGCCCAGGGATCGATCAACCGCACGCTGTCGCGGGCGCTCGTCCGCCTGGCCCCCGCGGACCTCGAGTTCACGGAGATCCCCATCGGGGGCCTCCCGCTCTACAGCTGGGACTACGACGCCGACTACCCGCCCGAGGGCCGGGCCTTCAAGGCGGCGGTCGAGGCGTCGGACGGGCTGCTCGTCGTGTCGCCGGAGTACAACCGCTCGATCCCGGGCGCGCTGAAGAACGCCATCGACTGGGGCTCCCGCCCGTGGGGCCAGAACTCCTTCGCGCGCAAGCCCGTCGGCATCATCGGAGCCTCCCCGGGCGGGATCGGCACCGCCGTCATGCAGTCGTCGATGCGTGCCGTCCTCAGCTTCCTCGACGCGCCGCAGCTCAACTCCCCGGAGGCGTACATCACCTACGTCGCCGACGACTTCGGCCCCGACGGCGAGGTGACGAACGAGAGCACCGCGGGCTTCCTGCGGCACTACATGGACGAGTACTGCGCGTTCGTGCAGCGCGTGCTCGCCGTCACCGCGCCCGGGCACATCGGCGACAGCGACCCGGCGTCGGCCAAGTAGCCGGTCGAGCACGTCCCCCCGCGCGGGGGGACGGGATCTCCCCCGCTCGGCGGTGGTGGGCGGGGCGGCCCAGCGGCCATGATCGTCGCCATGGCCTCGACCGTCGCCCCGACGCACGCTCCCCGGCCCGCCCGCGCGTGGGTCGCCCCCGCGGCGATGGCCGCGCTGCTCGGCCTCTTCCTCCTGGCGTCGCCGCTGCAGGTGGAGGACGCGCCGCTCGCCGTCGAGCAGCCGGACGGCACCTGGGACATCCCCGCGGGGACGCCGTACCTGGTGAACACGTCCTGGCCGGAGAGCGGGTACTTCCTGTGGTTCGTGGCCTGGGCCGCCGGCCTGAGCTGCGTGACCGCCGTCCTCGTCTGCCGCCGTCGCCCCGTCCTCGCCACGCTCCTGGCGGCCTGGCCGTTCGTGACGATCCCGCTGCTGGGGACGTTCGTGTGGGGGTGGTGGCTCGCCCTGCTGATGATCACGTGCCTGGTGGTCCAGGACTCGTGGCGCCGCGCCGTCGTGCCGCTCGTGGCCACCCTCGCCGGCGCCTGGCTCTACGCGCTCACCGACGTGCCCGCGGCGCTCCCGATCGGCCCGGTGAACGCCGGCAGCTACGACGGCGCGCCCTCGCCCGCGGCGGGGGCGATCTACACGGTGGCCGTCGGGCTCGTCGTCGGGGTCGCCGCCGTCGTCCGGGTGGTGCGCGCGTCGTCGCGGCGCTCGCGGGCGGCGGCCGCGACCGAGCGGCACGCGCTGGAGGTGGAGTCCGTCGCCGTCGAGCGCGCGCGCCTCGCCCGCGACCTGCACGACGTCGTCGCGCACCACGTGTCGCTCGTGGCCGTGCGGGCGGAGTCGGCCCCCTACACGTACCCGGACCTGGGCGACGACGCCCGCCGCGTGCTCGCCGACATCGCCGGGGACGCCCGCCAGGCGCTCGGCGAGCTGCGCCAGGTGCTCGCCGTGCTGCAGCGCACCGACGGCGGCACCCGGGCGCCGCAGCCGACGGCCTGCGACATCGCGGGCCTCGTCGAGCAGGCCCGGGCCGCGGGCCAGGACGTCACGCTGACCGGGGAGTGCGAGGACGTGCCCGCCGCGCAGGGCTACGTGCTCTACCGGGCCGCGCAGGAGGCGCTGACGAACGCCCGGCGGCACGCGCCCGGCGCGCCGACGACGATCACGCTCGCGCTCGTGTCGGACGTCGCCGGGCTGCGGGTCACCAACCCGGTCGACCACCCGGCAGGGCCGGGCGACGTCGTGCCCGGGGGCGGGCTGATCGGCATGCGGGAGCGGGTCGAGGCGCTCGGCGGCGTCGCGACGGCGGAGCGGGAGGGGGCGGCGTTCGTGCTCGTCGTCAGCCTGCCGGTCGGTCCGCGCGAGCCGTCCCCTGCCGTCCCGCGCGACGCGGCGGCCGTCTCATGACCCGGGTCGTCGTCGCCGACGACCAGCCGGTCGTGCTGCACGGGTTCGCCGCGATCCTCGGCTCCGCCCCCGACCTGGAGATCGTGGGGACGGTGGGCGACGGGGGCGCACTGCTCGACGTCGTCGCCCGCACCGAGCCGGACGTGGCGGTCGTCGACGTCCGGATGCCGGTGCTGGACGGCATCGCCGCGACCGCCCGGATCGCGGTCGACCACCCCGGCACCCGCGTGCTGGTCCTCACGACCTTCGACCTCGACGAGTACGTGTACGACGCCCTGCGGTCCGGGGCGAGCGGGTTCCTGCTCAAGGACGTCACGGCGGAGCGGCTCATCGAGGGCGTCCGCCTCGTCGCGGACGGGTCGATGCTGCTCGGGCCCCAGGTCACACGCCGGCTGGTGGACGACTTCGCGCACCGGGCCGCGGCGCCCCGCCGTGAGGTGCCCGGGCTGGGCTCCCTCACGCCGCGGGAGCACGACGTCCTGCTCGCCGTCGCGCGCGGCCTGTCGAACGCGGAGATCGCCGACGCCCTGTTCATCGGGGAGCAGACCGTCAAGTCGTACGTGTCGGAGGTGCTGCGCAAGCTCGGGCGCCGCGACCGCGTGCAGCTCGTCATCGCGGCGTACGAGAGCGGTCTGGTCGGGCGGTCGTGAGAGGCTGGCGTCGTGCGCGTGGACGTGTGGCTGTGGGCGGTGCGGCTCTTCAAGAGCCGGTCGTCGTCGGCCGCCCTGCTCCGGTCGGGGCGGGTGCGGGTGAACGGCACGGTGGCCAAGCCGTCGACGTCCGTCACCGTGGGCGACACCGTCACCTGGCGTGACCCGCTCCGCGACCGCAAGGTCGTCGTCGTCGAGCTGCTGCCCAAGCGGGTGGGCGCCCCGCTGGCAGTCAAGGCGTACCGCGACGAGAGCCCGCCGATGCCTACCCGCCAGGAGCGCGAGGCCGTCGGCGTCCGCGACCGCGGCGCAGGCCGGCCCACCAAGCGCGAGCGCCGCGAGATCGACCGCCTGCGCGGCGGCCACCGCTGACCCCGACCTGTCAGGACCACGTGCACATCTTCATGTTCCTGGCCCTGACCGGTCGGCGGGTGGGGCCGGTAGCGTGCGGGAGATGACCAGCTCCCCTGACCACGCCGACCGCATCGCCGCGCTCCTGCGCGAGCACCCCGTCTGGGACGGGCACAACGACCTGCCGTGGGAGGCCCGCGACCAGGTCGCGTACGACTGGGCGCGGCTGGACGTCGAGGCCGGCACCGAGGGCCGCACGCACACCGACGTGCCGCGGCTGCGCGCCGGGGGAGTGGGCGCGCAGTTCTGGTCGGTGTACGTGCCGTCCAACCTGCCCGGCAGCGCGGCGGTCACGGCGACGCTCGAGCAGATCGACGCGGTGCACCAGATGGTCGCGCGCTGGCCGGAGCACTTCCGCCTCGCGACGAGCGCCGACGACGTCGTGGCCGCGTGGGCGGAAGGCCGCATCGCGTCGCTCATGGGCGCGGAGGGCGGGCAGTCCATCGACTCGTCGATGGGCGCGCTCCGCATGCTGTACGAGCTGGGCGTGCGCTACATGACGCTCACGCACAACCACCACAACCCGTGGGCGGAGTCCGCCACCGACGACCGGCCCGCGGACGGGCGCTTCGATCCGGGCCGGTTCGAGAACGCGGGCCTGACACCGTTCGGCCGCGAGGTGGTGCGCGAGATGAACCGGCTGGGCATGCTCGTCGACCTGTCGCACGTCTCGGCGGGCACGATGCGCGCCGCCCTGGACGTCTCCGAGGCGCCGGTGATCTTCTCGCACAGCTCCGCGCGCGCCGTCTGCGACGTCCCGCGCAACGTGCCCGACGACGTGCTCGCGCGCCTCGCGGACAACGGCGGCGTGTGCATGGTGACGTTCGTGCCGAGCTTCGTCACCCCGGCCATCGGCGAGTGGCGGGCGCAGGCCGGTGAGGCCGCGCGGGCCGCCGGTATCGCACCGAACGACTACGCCGAGTTCGACCGGTTCTCCACCGCCTGGGCCGAGACGCACCCCAAGCCGCCGACGACGCTCGACGACGTCGTCGCGCACGTCGAGCACGTGCGCGAGGTCGCGGGCGCGGCGCACGTCGGACTGGGCGGCGACTACGACGGCGCCGGCGGCTTCGCGGACGAGCTGCGCGACGTCTCCGGCTACCCGGCCCTGCTGGCGGCGCTGGCGGACCGCGGCTGGTCGGATGCCGACCTCGGCGCGCTCACCAGCGGCAACGTGCTGCGCACGCTGCGCGGGGCGGAGGACGTCGCGGCCCGGCTGCGGGCGGAGCGGGAGCCCAGCGTGGCGCGCCTCGAGGACCTCGACGGCGGCTCCTGACGGTTGCCCGCGACGGCTGCCCGGCCGAGGGGGTGCCGAAGGGCTAGCGTGAGGCCATGACCGGCGCGCCCGTGCGGGTGTTCCTCGTCGACGACCACGAGGTGGTGCGCCGCGGCGTCGCCGACCTGCTCGGCATGGAGGCCGACCTCGAGGTCGTCGGCACCGCCGGGACGGCGGCCGAGGCCCTCGCGCGGGTCCCTGCCGTGCGGCCGGACGTCGTCGTCCTCGACGTGCGCCTGCCCGACGGCGACGGGGTCACCGTCTGCCGGGAGCTGCGGTCGCGCACCGACGTGGCGGTCCTCATGCTCACGTCGTTCGACGACGACCAGTCGCTCTTCGACGCGATCCTCGCCGGGGCGTCCGGCTACGTGCTCAAGCAGGTGCGCGGCACCGACCTGGTCGCGGGCATCCGGACCGTGGCGGCGGGCGGCTCCATGCTGGACCCGCGGGCCACGGGCCGGGTGATGGCGCGGCTGCGCGAGAAGACCGAGGCCGACGACCCTCTCGGCGAGCTCACCCCCCAGGAACGGCGCATCCTGGTCCTCATCGGCGAGGGCATGACGAACCGGCAGATCGGCGCCGAGCTGTTCGTCGCCGAGAAGACGGTGAAGAACTACGTGTCCAGCCTCCTGGCGAAGCTGGGCCTCGAGCGCCGGGTGCAGGCGGCGGTCCTCGCGGCGCGGCTCGATCAGCTCGGCCAGCCGGACGACTCCGAGAGACCGTCCGCCTCCTGACCCGGGGCGGCGACGCTGCTGCGACCGGGCACGAGGGGTACCCGCCAGCGCAGCGCCGTGCCGCCGGCCCGGCCCGGCTGCACCTCGAACGACCCGCCGAGCTCCGCCGCGCGGCGGGAGAGGTTCGCGAGCCCGCTGCGAGGCGCGTCGGCGGCGATCCCGACGCCGTCGTCGACGACCGTCAGGAGGAGGTCGCCGTCGGCGCGCAGCCCGACCCGCACCCGCGTGGCGCGCGCGTGCCGCGCCGCGTTCGACAGGCTCTCCCGCAGCACGGCCACGAGGTGCGCCGCGACGGTGGACGGCACCTGGGCGTCGATCGGCCCCTCGAACCGGACGGTCGGGGCGAAGCCGAGCGCGTGGGTCGCGGCGTCGGCCTCCGCCAGGAGGAGCGAGCGTGTGCCGACCCGGTGCGGGAGGTCGCCGCCCGGGTCGCGCAGCCCGCGGATCGTGGTGCGGATCAGGTCGATCGTCTCGTCGATCTGGTCGATCGCCGACCCGACCCGGCCAACCGTCTCCTGGATCTCCTCCGGGTCCAGCGGGCCGGGGGCGGCGAGGCGGCGGTCGACGGTCTGCAGGGAGAGCCCGGTCGCGTACAGGCGCTGGACCGCCAGGTCGTGCAGGTCGCGCGCGATGCGGTCGCGGTCGCGCACCACGGCGAGCCGGGCCGCGTCCGCGCGCCGCTCGGCCAGCTCGAGCGCGACGGCTGCCTGGTTCGCGAACGCCCCCAGCGCCTCGACGACGACGGTCGGGAAGGGGTCGGCGCCGCGCACGCGCCCGACGACGAGGACGCCGCGCGCCCGTCGCCCGCGGCCCACGAGGGGGAAGGCGGCGACCGGGCCGAGCGTGCCGTCCGGGTGCAGGGCGACGTCGGCGCGGTCGTCGGTGGTGGCGTCGGCGGTGACGACGGGCCGCCCGTCGACGAACGCCATCGCGCTGAACGAGCGCGGCGGGCTCAGCACCTGTCCGCGCAGGCTCTCCGCCCGGATCCCGACCGCCGAGCGGACCACGAGGGCGGGGAGCTCCCGGGCCGGGTCGTCGTCCACCGGCACGGCGATCCCGGCCGTGTCGGCTGCGGACACGCTGATCGCCTCTGCCGCGACGAGGTCGAGCACGCTGTCCGGGTCCTCGCCCGACAGCAGGCGCCGCGCGATCTCGTCGTCGGCCCGCAGCCACCGCTCCCGCAGCCGCGTCTCCTCGTAGAGGCGCGCGTTCTCGACGGCGAAGCTCGCGGCGGTCGCGAACCCCTCCAGGAGCCGCTGGTCGTCCTCGGTGAACTGCCCGCCGCCGTGCTTCTCGGTGAGGTAGAGGTTGCCGAACGGCTCCCCGTGCACCTGGAGCGGCACGCCGAGGAAGCTGCGCATGGGCGGGTGGTGCGGCGGGAACCCGACCGAGCGCGGGTCCGCCGCGATCTCCGGGAGCCGCAGCGGGACGGGGTGCCGGATGAGCTCGCCGAGGAGGCCGTGCCCCGTCGGGTACGGCCCGACGGCGCGGATCTCCTCCTCGGACATGCCGACGGTGAGGAACCGGGCGATCCGCCCCGCGTCCCCGAGCACGCCGAGGGCGGCGTAGCGGGCGTCGACGACCGCGGCGGCGGCCTGCACCACCCGGTGCAGCGTCGTCTCCAGCTCGAGACCGCGCCCGACGGACACGACGGCGTCCAGAAGGACGTCCATGTCCCGCTCCCGGCGACCCTGCCGCGGACTCACGGCACACAGGGTAGGAGCACTGCCAGTTGCACGCGCGTTGTCCCGGTCGTCCGGATCGGGACCATCGGCCGGGCCGTCGGGGCGTTCGGCACTGCCGGACGCCCCGACGCGCGTGGCCCACTGGTGCGGTCGGAGGGGGACGCCATGGCGATCAGCAGCGTGGACGGACTGGTCCGGGACGTCGTCGTGGGTGTCGACGGCTCGGAGGGCGGCTACCACGCGATGGCGTGGGCGGCCGGCGAGGCCGTGCGCCTGGCGGCTCGGCTCGTCGTCGTGCACGCCTACGCCCAGCCGGTCGGCGTCGGGCTGGTGGCGGCCCACGGGCCGGACCCGAGGGTCGAGGCAGAGGCGCTGGTCGCCCGGGCCCGGGTCAGGTACGAGCGCGCCGCACCGGCGCGGAGGACCGGCGGGTCGCCCGGCGGGGTCGAGCTCGTGGCCGTGCGCGGCGACGCCTGCGCCGTCCTCGTGCAGCACGCCCGCCGCGGCGCCGTCGTGGTGGTGGGGCGCCGGGGCGTCGGCACGTTCGACCGCGTCCCCATGGGCTCGATCTCGTCCACCGTGGCGGCGCTGGCTCCCGGCACGGTGGTCGTCGTGCCGCGGGCCGCCCGCGCCCTGGAGCCGCGCCGCGTCGTCGTCGCCGTCGACCCCCGTGAGTCCTCCGACCGGGTGCTCGAGGCCGGGTTCGACGAGGCCGACCGCGCCGGCGTGGCGCTCACGGCGGCGCACTCCGCCGACGAGGGGATGTTCGCGGGCGTCACCGACGGCGACCTGGCGTGGCTGGAGCGGCTGCGGGCCGAGGCGCGGGCCGACCTCGAGGCCCGGGTCGCGCGGTGGGGGGAGAAGTACCCCGCCGTCGACTGGACGGTCGAGACGCGCGGCGGCGTCGCGCCGGGCGCGCTGCTCGCTGCGCTGCGGTCGGACGACCTGGTGGTGACCGGCGGTCGCGCCGCCTCGCTGCAGGTCGGCCGCGCGCGCGGCGGGTCCGACCGGATCGTGCGCCACGCGCCGTGCGCCGTGGCGGTGGTGCACGACTAGCTTGCCGCCGCGCGCCCGTCGACTCCCCCGGCGGGCCGCGGCGGCAGGAACCCGAGCGGCCGGGGGAGGTACGGGGTCCCGGGCGCTCAGGCGCTGAGGGAACGCTGCGACCAGCTGGTGCCGAGCGCGCGCAGGACGTCGCTCGGGTCGCGCCGTGTCGCGTCGGTGTATGCGCGCAGGGACATCACCGACGCGGTGAGCATGGTGGTGATCACCTCGCGCGCGAGGCGGGGGTCGACGCTCGCCTCGTCGAGCAGCTCCTGCACGACGCGCGAGCGGATGCCGAGGTCGGGCTCCGAGCACGCCGTGAGCAGGGCGATCGTCAGCGAGCCGG
Source organism: Isoptericola sp. NPDC056618 (assembly GCF_042792715.1). NCBI lineage: Bacteria > Bacillati > Actinomycetota > Actinomycetes > Micrococcales > Promicromonosporaceae > Isoptericola > Isoptericola sp. NPDC056618. The sequence goes on from NZ_JBHTVZ010000004.1 coordinate 56,802, forward strand.
CGTCCGTGCCGGGGGTGCCTTCGCCGGCACCGGTGCTGTCAGTACCCATGGCGTCCCCCTCCGCGGCCCGACGGGTTCCGGTCTACCGCACGGGACGACGTCGCGCACCCCGGACGGGCTTGCGGCGCGCCGAGGGCAGGCGCAAGGATGCGCGCGATGATCCCCTCGCCCGCGCAGCGCCGACGTGCCGCGCCGCACCTGCTGCCCGCCCTGCTCGGCGTCGGCCTGACCGGCGCCCTCCTGCTGGCCGGGCCTGTCGCCGTCGCCGACGAAGGGCTCACGGAGGAGTCGCACAGCCGGTACGTGCTGCGGGCGAAGGACACCGAGCTGCGGGCCACGACGACCACCACCATCGGCAACGTCACGCCCGACCGCGGGCTGACGTACTACTACTTCACGAGCTACTCGATCGCCGTGCCGGCCGGCGCCGAGGACGTGCGCGCGACGAGCGGTGGCGCCGCCCTGCCGGTGCGGCTCGAGGCGACCGAGGACCCGAGCACCCGGTACGCCGTGGCGACGTTCGCGCCGCTGCGGTACGGACAGACGCGCACCATCGAGTGGAGCTTCGTCGTCCCGGGCGAGCCCGTGCGCTCGAAGGACTACACGCGGGTGGGAGACGGCTTCGCGACGTTCGCGGCGTCGGGCGTGGGGGACGTCGGCCGGACCACGGTCGAGGTGGTGCTGCCGGCGTCGATGACGTTCGACGCGACGTCCGACGCGTTCCGGTCGGAGCGGGACGGGAAGACCGTCACGTACACGGCGACGGAGAACACGGACAAGGACGGCATCTGGGCGGTCGTGTCGGCGCGCGACCCGAAGAAGGCGGACGAGAAGGACGTCGAGGTGGGCGGCACGACGCTCACCCTGCAGAGCTTCCCGGGCGACGAGAAGTGGACCGGTTTCGTGGCGAAGCGGCTGCGGCAGGGCCTGCCGGTGCTGGAGGACCTCGTCGGGCGGCCGTGGCCCGGCGGGCTCGACACGATCCGCGAGGACGTGTCGCCCAAGGTGCTGGGGTACGCGTGGTTCGACCCGGACAAGGACGAGATCGTCATCCCGGAGGACCTCGACTCCGCGACGCTCTACCACGAGCTCGGGCACGCCTGGCTGAACCCGGACCGCCTCACGGAGCGGTGGCTGTCCGAGGGCGTGACGGAGGTGGTGGCGCAGCGCGTCGTGGAGCGGACGGGCGCGTCGAGCGACCCGTGGTCGACGCCCGACCGCCACGCCGACGTCGCCGTGCCCCTGTCGGCCTGGGACGCGCACCCGGGCGAGCTGGACGCGGACGCCGAGCAGTACGGGTACGCGGCGTCGTACACCGTGGTGCGGAAGCTGCTGGGCGGGCTCGACGACGACGCGTTCACCGCGGTGGTCTCGGCGGCCCAGGCGGGGGAGAGCGCGTACGAGCGCCCGGGCTCCATGGAGGAGAACGGCGGCCGGACCGACTGGCGGCGCTTCCTCGACCTGGTGGAGGAGCGGGGCGGCGTCTCCGGTGCCCCGAAGGTGCTGCGCACGTGGGTGCTCGACGCCGAGCAGAAGGCCGTGCTCGAGCCCCGGGCCGCCGCGCGGAAGGCGTACGCGGCCCTGGACGAGGCCGACGGCGCCTGGGCGCCGCCGCTCGGGCTGCGCACGGCCATGACCCGCTGGGAGTTCGGCGAGGCGAAGGACGTGCTGTCCGCCCTCGACGGCGCGGCACGCGACGCCGGCGCCGTCCAGGCCGCCGCGGAGGAGGCCGGGCTGGGCGTCCCCGCGGCGGTGCGCGCGGCCTACGAGGGCGCGTCCGACGCCGACGCCTACGCGGAGCTCGCCACCCTGCTGCCCCGGGCCGCCGAGGTGACGACGCGCGTCGGCGCGGCCGTCCGCGCGTCCGACGCGGACCGCGACCCGGTGACGGAGCTGGGGGCGCTGGTGCTCGGCGTCGACCGGTCGGCCGAGCGGGCGCGGGACGACCTCGCCGCCGGCGACCTGGACGCGGCGGCCGAGCGCGCGGGCGCCGCGTCGGACCGGGCCGGGCTCTCGACGGCCGCCGGTGCCGGCCTGGTCGTGCTGGTGCTGGCGGCGGCCGGCGGGGTGGCCGCGCTCGTGGTGCGCCGTCGACGTCGGTCCGCGGCCGTGGACCCGGCGGCCGCGGACCGTGCCGCAGCGGGGTCAGTCGTCGTGGAGGATGCGCTGGAAGAGGGCGTGATCCTGCCAACGGCCGGCGATCCGGAGGTAGGACGGCGCGGTGCCGATGCGGTCGAAACCGGTCCGCGCGAGCACCTTCTGTGACGCCGCGTTGCGCAGCAGGGTCGCCGCCTGGACGCGGTGCAGGCCCAGGTCGTCGCGGGCGTGGGCGCACGCGGCCTCGACGGCCGCGGTCATGACGCCGCGCCCGGCGAGCGCGGCGTCGACCCAGTAGCCCAGGTGGGCGTTGCGGAACGCCCCGAGCACGATGTCGGACAGGTTCACGCGGCCGACGACCTCGCCGTCGCGCTCGAGCACGAGCGGCACCGACCGGCCGTCCTCGTGCGACCGCAGTTCCGTGGCGACGAGCGCGGCCTGCCGGTCGCCGTCGTAGAACTCCGGCGGCCGCACGGGCTCCCACGGCTCGAGGTGCGTGCGGTTGCGGGTGTACGCGGCCGCGAGCGCCGGGCCGTCGTCGGGGCGCAGCAGGCGCAGGGCGACGCCGGCGGGCAGCGGGGCGCCGGACGGGGTCGAGGGCGTTCCGGTCGCGGGCACGACGGCGAGCCTAGCCCCGGGCCTGGGCCCGCAGGGCCGCGAGCGCGGACCGCACCTCGTCGGCGACCGGGCGGGCCTGCCCGGAGGCGATCCACGCCTCGAACCCGACGCGGAACGCGCCCACGCCCGCCTCGGCGACCATCGAGGCGTCGGGTTCCGGGACCCCGCGGTCGCGCAGGGCTGCCGCGGCGGCGTCGCGCAGCGCGGCGAGCTTGAGGAGCTCCCGCTCCTGGAGGCGCGGGGTCACGGCGATGACGGCGGCGCGGCGGGCGGCGAACTCGCGGCGCTCCTCGAGGACCTCGACGGCGGTGGCGACGGCCTCGCCGACGACGTCGAGGGGGTCGTCGGCGGCGGGCGCGGCGGTGATCGCCGCCCCGACGGCCGCCTCGAGCTCGTGCCCGCCGTCGAACAGCACCTCGCGCTTGTCGGCGAAGTGCCGGAAGTACGTGCGCTCGGTGACGCCGGCGCGCTCGGCGATCTGCGCGGTCGTGGTCTGCTCGAACCCCTGCTCGGCGTAGAGGTCGAGCGCGGCGCGCGTCATGCGCCCGCGCGCGTCGGGTTCCCATCGGGCCATGGTGGACAGTCTAGTGATGACAGTTGCTGACATGCGGGTGTAGCGTGGTTGATGTCAGTAACTGACATCACGGGCCGCGCTGCGGCCCACGAGAGGAGAACCCATGCGCGTCTTCGTCACCGGAGCCTCCGGCTGGATCGGCTCCCACACCGTTCCCCACCTGATCGCCGCCGGGCACGACGTCGTCGGCCTCGGCTACTCGGACGACTCCGCGCGCCGGGTCGAGGCCCTGGGTGCGACCGTCCATCGCGGCGGGCTCGACGACCTGGAGAGCCTGCGCGCCGGCGCCAAGGACGCCGACGCCGTCGTGCACCTGGCCTTCAAGCACGACTTCGACGACTACGTGGGTGCCGGCCGCGTCGAGCGCGCCGCCGTCGCGACCTTCGTCGACGAGCTGGCGGGCAGCGGCCGCGCGCTCCTGCTGGCCTCCGGCCTGGTCGGGACCCCGGGCGTGAGGATGACCGAGAACGACAGGTCCGTGTTCTCCGGCCCGGACGCCCCGCGCGGCGGCTCCGAGGGCCTGGCCCTCGACGCCGCGGACCGCGGCGTGCGGTCGGTGGCGCTGCGGTTCTCGGCCACCGTGCACGGGGTGGGAGACCACGGCTTCACGGCCGTGCTGACGCGGATCGCGCGCGAACGGGGGGTCTCCGGCTACGTCGGCGACGGGTCGGGCCGGTGGCCCGCCGTCCACGTCGACGACGCCGGGCGCCTCGTCGCGCTCGCGGTCGACAAGGCGTCCGCGGGGTCCGCGGTGCACGCCGTCGCAGAGGAGGGCGTGCCCTCCCGCGAGATCGCGGAGGCGATCGGCCGCGCCGTGGGGGTGCCCGCCGTCTCCGTCGACCCGGCGGACTCGGCCGCACACTTCGGCTGGCTCAGCCGGTTCTGGGGCATGGACGCCGTCGCGTCGAGCGCGATCACCCGCGAGCGGCTGGGCTGGGAGCCCGTCGGCCCGACCCTGGTCGAGGACCTCGCCGCCGGCGCCTACGACCACGTGGCGCGCGGCTGACTCGGCGGCGTCAGCCCTGCCGGTCCTCGTCCGCCAGCCGCGGCTCGGTGCGCAGCGCCGGGCGCAGGCCCGCCTTGTCGGCGTAGAACGCGCGGATGTCGTCCATGTCGGCGCGCACGTCGCCGGTGAGGCGGAGGGTGGGGCCGAGGCCGGTCGTCATCGTGGTGCGGTCGACGTACCCGAGCGTCACCGGCAGGTCCGCGGCCCGGGCGATGCGGTAGAAGCCGGACTTCCACCCGTCGCCCGACCGCGTGCCCTCGGGCGTGACGACGAGGTGGAACACCTCGCCGGCGCGGACGTGGGCGAGCACGTCGTCGACCACGCGGCTGGGGTCGCGACGGTCCACGGGGATGCCGCCCAGCGCGCGCATGAGCGGACCGCGCCAACCGGCGAACAGGGTGTGCTTGCCGAGCCAGCGCACGTCCAGCCCGAGCCGCCACGCGATGGCGAGCATGAGCACGAAGTCCCAGTTGGACGTGTGCGGCGCGCCCACCAGCACGCCCGCCTGCGCCGGGGCGGGCTCGCTGCGCAGGGTCCAGCGGCTGAGCCGCCAGTAGGTGCCGGCGAGCGCCCGCCGCAGGGTTCTGAGCATCGGGCGACTCTACCGGCCCGTCTGGCAGAACCCGTGTCGGAGGGCCGCGCCATGCTGCCGGGATGAGCGAGCACGGCGTCCACCACACCATCGACTACCTCGAGCTGCCGGTGACCGACCTCTCGGCGGCCCGGGAGTTCTACGCCGCGGCCTTCGGTTGGGAGTTCGTCTCCTACGGGCCGGGGTACGCGGGCATCCGCACGGCCGCGGAGCAGGCGCCCGCCGAGGCGGGCGGACTGCGCCTCGCGGAGGCCGCCGACGTCTCCCGGGGCGGGCCGTTCGTCCTGCTGTACTCCGACGACCTCGACGCGACGCGGGCCGGTGTGACGGCCGCGGGCGGTCGGGTGGTCGAGGGCCCGTACGAGTTCCCCGGTGGCCGCCGCTTCCACTTCCTCGACCCCAGCGGCAACGAGCTCGGGGTGTGGGCGACGGCCTGACCGGGCTCTGGCAGGCTCGTGCCGTGACCGCCGCCGCGAGCCCCCTCGTCCCGCTCCTTGTCGCCCTCCTCGGGTCGGGCGCGGGAAGCACCGCCGACCACGTCCTGGGGTCGGGCGCCGCCGACGTGCGGCTCGTGCTCGGGAACAACAGCCGGTCGGGGATCTTCGACGTCGCCCGGCGGCACGGCGTCCCGACCGCCCACCTCAGCGGTGTCACGCACCCGGACCCGGGCGACCTCGACGACGCCGTCCTCTCCGCCCTCGACGGCGCCGGGGCCGACGTGGTCGTGCTCGCCGGGTACATGAAGAAGCTCGGGCCGCGGGTCCTCGCCCGCTACGCGGGGCGGATCCTCAACACGCACCCGGCGCTGCTGCCGGAGTTCGGCGGCGCCGGCATGTTCGGCGACCGCGTGCACGAGGCCGTCCTGGCCTCCGGCCGCACGGTCTCCGGTGCGACGGTCCACGTGGTGACGGCGGACTACGACGAGGGACCCGTCGTCGCGCAGACCGAGGTGCCGGTCCTCCCCGGCGACGACGTGCCCGCCCTGCGCGCCCGGGTGCAGGCCGCGGAGAAGGCCCTCCTCGTCGACGTGCTGCAGGCCTGGCGCCCCTGAGCGGGTCAGGCCTCAGCCGCGCGCGAAGGCGAGGCTCTCGGCGACCACGGACACGACCGCGTCGACCTCCGCGGCGTCGCGCGGGCCGTAGATCATGTACTCGGTGCCGAAGTCCTCGTACTGGTGCGGTTCCGCCCACCCGAGCGCGACGAGCTCCTCGCCGCGCTCGTGCGGCAGCACCAGGTGCACGCTCGTGTCGGTCACGCCGTGCAGGTGCACCGGCTCGAGGCGGCGGCCCGGGGCGAGGTTCGTCGCCGGCTCCCGCTCCCGCTCGAGGTCGGCGAGGAAGACCGCGCGCGAGGACTTCGGCGACACCTGGCTGTGGCCCTCGACGACGCCGTCGAGCGCGAAGACGCGGGCGACCAGCTCGCCCCACAGCGCAGGGGTCGAGCGTTGGGTGAGCTGGCGGTGCGGGCCCTCGGCGGACGTGTCAGGACGGTCGCCCGGGCGCGCGGTGGTCAGGTGTGGGGAGGTCGGCACGGTGGCACCGTACCCGCCCCGGCAGCCGGGACGTCAGCCCACGACAGCCAGGGCGAGCACGCCGGCCGCGACGGCGAGCGGCGCCACGACGGCGCCCTGGGTGACGACGCGGCGCATCAGGCCCGCCGGGGCGGAGAACGTGTGCCGCCGGTACTGCTGGAGCCACAGCAGCGTGGCGAGCGACGCCCAGGGCGTGATCAGCGGCCCGGCGTTGACGCCGACGAGCAGCGCCGCCAGCCGGGCGTCGTCGCCCGTCACGGTCGGGGCGAGCGCCAGGTAGGCGGGCAGGTTGTTCACCGCGTTCGCCGACGCCGCGCCGACGGCGGCGACCTGGGCGAGGGACCCTGCGTCGTCACCCGTGCCCACGAGCGGGGCGAGCAGGTCCGTGAGGCCGTGCGCGTGCCACGTGCCGACGACGGCGAACAGGCCGGCGGTGACCACGACCGTGCGCCACGGCACGAGCTCGCGGACCGGCACGAGCAGCGGCACCCGGCGCCACGCCGTCGCCGCCCCGAGCGCGACGACGGCGCCCAGCGCCACGGGCAGGACCGGCAGCCCGGCCGCGAAGCCGGCACCCATGAGGACGACGACGACCCCCGCGATCCACAGCAGCACCGGGTCGGCGGCCCGGCGAGGCTCCGGCAGGGCGTACGTGCCGCGCAGCGCCGGCGCGTGCAGGACGGCGAGCGCGGCGACCACGACCACGAGCACCGCGGCGGCGGGCGCGACCATGACGCCGAGATACCCGGCCTCGAACGACGGTGCGGCCATGAGGTTGGTGAGGTTGGAGACCGGCAGCAGCAGCGATGCCGTGTTGGCGAGCGCCAGCACGGTGAGCGCGAGGGGGAGCGGGTCGCGGCCGGCGCGGCGGGCGACGGCCACGACGGCCGGGGTGAGCAGCACGGCCGTCGTGTCGAGGGACAGGACGACGGTGCAGAGGGCCGCGACCGCGGCCACGAGGAGCCACAGCGCCGGCGCCCGCCCGCGGGCGAGTCGCGCGGCGCCGTCCGCGACGGCGTCGAACAACCCCGCGCCCGCGCAGAGCTCGGCGACCACCGTGAGCAGGACGACGAAGCCGAGCACCGGCCCGGTCAGTGCGGCGAGGGCGCGGGCCTCGGCGGCCGGCAGCGCCCCCGACAGCGGCAGGACCACCACGAGCACCAGGGCGGGCACCCACAGGGGCGGCAGGAGCCGTCGCGCGGGGCGTGTCACGGGCCGAGCGTAGACGCCGGCCCGACCTCAGCCGTATCGACCGACGATGTAGTGATCGACCCCCCGCCGGCAACTGAGGGGTATGAGCACTCGACGCCGACGCCCCGGGGACGCCTCCGCGCCCCTGATCTTCGCGCTCGTGGCGCTCGGCTGCGCCACCGTCTGGGTCGTGTGGCTGGGCGTGCTGATGCTCACCGACGTCTCGGGGCCGCAGCCGGCCGGCTGGGGGCTGGCGGCGGGCGGGGTCGCGGTGCTGGTCGCCGACGGTCTGCTGGTGGCGTCGCTGCTGCGCGGCCCGACGCGGATCGTGGCGCACGACCCGTCCGGCACACGGTGGTCGTTGCGCGCGGCCCCGGTGCCGGTGCGCCTGGCGACGTCGGAGCCCCTCGAGCCCGGGTCGCGCGGGGCGGCCCTCGCGGCCCAGGTCGTGCGTGCCGCCACCCGGCCCGGCACCGCGGACCGGGTCGACCGGGCGCGCGCCGTCCTGGTGCTGCGCCAGATCCTGGAGGTCGCGCAGGCCTCCGACGGGCGGGGCGGCTCCGGCGGCGACGCCGAGTGGGCGCGGGTGCGCGCGGCCGTCGTGGACCTGACCCTGCGGGCGTCGGACCACCCGCCGCACCCGGTCACCCCGCTGCCGTGGGAGGAGCACCTCGCCGCGCCGCAATGAGCTGCCCGCGGCGCCCGTCCGGCCTGATCAGGGGCTCGCCGGGCGGGCGTCGCCGGCGTCGTCCAACGCCTCCGCGACGAGGCGGTGGCCCTGCGCCTCGAATGCGTCGTCGCCCACCTGGTACGCCCAGCAGGCGGTCCCGATCGCCTCGCGCAATCGGGACCGCGACCACGCCCCCGGCTCGCGCGGGTCGTGCCCGTACCCGGCGAGGAACGCCTCCTCGGCGCCTGGGTACCGGCGGAACTCGCGGGACGCGAGACGGTCGAGGTCGCTCATCGCCGGCCGCAGGTCCGCGCGGCCGAGGTCGATGACGCGCACCGTGCCGCCGTCGTCCACCAGCCAGTTGCGTGCCTGCCAGTCGCCGTGCGTCGGGACGACGACGGCGGGCGGCGTGGGCCAGGAGCGGATCAGCGTGCGCAACCGCACCACGTCGCCCGGGGCGATCCGGTGCGGATCGCCCAGCCACCGCTCGGCCCGGGCGTTCGCCCTCGCCTCGTAGCCGACGTCCTCGACGGCGAGCTGCCCGTGCAGGGCGGCCAGCAGCCGCCCCGCCTGCTCGTAGGTGTCCGGTTCGGCGGCGGCGGCGTCGTCCTGGACCAGCCGGCCCGGCTGGTACGTCGTGACGAGCAGCCTGGCGTCGACGTCGGCGTGCACCAGGCGCCCGACCCGGTCCGCGTCCACGGGGGCGCCCGGGCAGTCCGCGAGCCAGGGCCCCGTCCACTCCCGGTGCGCCCGGATCTCCCGCGCGATGTGGTGGTCCTGCTCGCCCCCGGCCTTGACGACGAGCGTCCGGCCCCCCGACGCCACCCGGAGCACCGTCGTCTCCACCAGGCCCCAGCTCATGTCCTCCTCGACCGCGAGGTCCGGCAGCCATGTGCTCAGCAGCGACCGCTGCCGGTCGGAGAGGGCGCAGAGGCCAGGACTCGAGGGAGACATCCGGGCACGGTACCCGGGCGCCGCGGCCCTGGCTCCTGCGTCAGGAGAACGCCCGCCCCTGGTGCCGGGAGCCATCGTCGAGGTACCAGACGATCCGGGCGTCGTCCCAGGCGTCCTCGTCCAGGTGGGAGGCCCACGCCGCCCAGTAACCGTCGTTCAGGTCGGCCCTGAGCCGGCTGCCGTCCGCCGACAGCACCTCGACGCGCGCGACGTCGGCGCCGGCGAGGCCGATCATCACCCGCCCGTCGTCGTCACCGCCGCCGAGGAGCGCCTTCGCCTCGCCCTTCGCGGGGGCGTCCTCGTCGGGCGACCCGCTGAGCGTGTGATACGCCCCGTACGGCGGCACGGCCTCCTGGAGGCACGCGACGAACCGTTGGTCGTCGTCGGCGAACACCGTGAGACCGCCGTCGCCGTGACGCCCCTCGAGGACGGGGCGCAGGGCCGCCGCGCCGCCGCCGGGGACGCAGGCGTGACGCCGCGCGTCGGCCAACGGCGTCCCGGGCACCCCCGGCTCCGGCCAGGCGCTGTCGAGGGCCATCGAGCGCTCGCCTCCGTCGGCCAGCCGCCATTCGAGCGCGATCTCGGCCTCGGCAGGGATCTGCGCGCCCGGTACGAACACGGACCAGAGCCCGTCCTCCGCCTGCCGGGGCTCGATGCTGACCGCGGTCTCGTCGACCAGGCCGTCTATCGACCACTCGGCGAGCAGCCGCACCGACCTGACGTCGGCCCCGGCGACGCCCCACACCACGTACCACTCGTCGTCCTGCACGGCGCCGACCGCGACCTCGTCCTCCGCGGGGGTGGTGGGCGGTTCCTCGGACCAGAGGGTGGTCGACGTGCTGGAGCCCGTCGAGCTCTCGTCGTCCGCGCAGAACCCGGTGAAGCCGATCGCGTCCTCGCGCAGGAGCATCAGGTCCGACCCGTCGCGTGACTCGCGGACGAGCGTGCGCCAGCGCAGCTCGAGTTCGGCGTCGTCGGGCAGGGACGCGGCGGTGAGGCTGCTCTCGCAGCGCGCCAGGGACGACGCGGGTCCAGGCGCGACCTGCGGCGCCAGCACCAGCCCGACGGCGACGATCCCGACGACGCCGGCGGCGGCTGCGCCGAGCTGGACGCGCCGCCTGCGGCGCTCGCGAACGGTGCGGCCTCGGCGGAGCGGTACGACGACGTCGTCGTCGACCAGGGGGAGCGGGTCGTCGCCGTCATGGCCGTCCCGGCGCGCGCGGGCGTCGTCGAGGTCGAGCACGTGCGCGTCGCCGACGCGGCGGCTGCGGGAGGGGCCGGTCCCGTCGTTGGTGCCGTCGAGAACATCGTCGAGCGCGGCGCGGGCGGCGTCGAGCCGCGCGGGGTCGGGGGACGTGGTGGGGGCGAGGCGGGCGAGCCGCTCGTCGATGCCGGCGGTGCTCATGCGGACCTCCTCGAGGACGCGGCGGAGCGAGGTGTGTCGGTGTCACCGATGGCGGGACGGGCGGCGGGGCTGTCGGCCGGGCCGCCGGCGGTGCTGTCCGCAGAGCCGGCGAGCCGGCGTCGGGCGCGGTGCAGCCGGACGTGGAACGCGGCGGTGCTGCAGCCGGCGACGTCGGCCGCGTCGGCGGTGGCGAGGCCGTCCCACGCGACGAGGAGGATCGCCTCCCGCTCCCGCTCGCCGAGGCGGGCGAGGCCGCGCAGCAGGGCGTCGCGCTCGACGGCGAGCGCCTCGGGGGCGGCCTCCGGCAGGGGAGCGGAGGCCGCGAGGGCGGCGAGCTCGTCGTCGAGCGTGCGACGGCGCCGCGCGGCGCGGTGGGCGTTGCGCACGAGGTTGCGGGCCACGACCAGCAGCCACGGCAGCGCCGGGTCGGGGACGTCGTCGAGGCGGCGCCACGCCACGAGGAAGGTCTCGGAGTGCACGTCCTGCGCCGTGTCCGGGTCGGTGTGCCGCCACAGGTACGCCTGGACGCGGACGGCGTGCGCGCACCACAGCGCGGACAGTCGTTCGCGCCGTGCGGCAGCGCCGTCGGGAGCGTCGTCGGGGGTGCTCACACGACGTAGTGTCCCGGGCCGGTCGCTCCTTACACGCGATCTCGGGCCGTCAGGCGGGCTGCTCCCCGGGCTTCACGGCGAGCACGGGGCACGCCGCGGTGAGCAGGATGCGCTGCGCGACGGAGCCCATGAGCAGCTTGCCGACGGGGCTGCGGTGCCGCAGCCCCACGACGACGAGGCGCGCGGAGAGCTCGGCCGCGACGTCGAGCACCTGCTCCGCGACGTCGCGCCCCATCTCCTGCCGCACGACGTGCGGCAGCCCGGTGCCCCGCAGCCGCTCGGCCAGGTCGGCGAGCCCGCCGGGGGCGGCGAACCGCTCGTCCACCAAGGCGTCGCCGCGGGTGCCGTTGACGACGGCGACTCCGCGCCTGCCCGCGGCGGCACCCTCGGCGGCCCACGCGATCGCGTGCTCCAGCGCGGCGTCGCCGAACTCGTCGGGCGTCCAGGCCACCACCACCCAGCCGTCGGCCGGGGGCGGGGTCTGCTCCTGCTCGCTCATCGCGTGCTCCCTTCCAGCTCGGTCTCGGGCTCGGCCTCCGCGACGATCCGCGACTCGGTCCTGTTCCGCCACCGCGACAGCAGCGGGCGGGTCAGCAGCACCAGCGCCAGCACCGCGTAGATGGCGATGGCGAGCGGCTCGCTCCACAGGATGGCCGGGTCGCCGCCGGAGATGGTGAGCGCCTCGCGCAGCTTGGTCTCCATGAGCGGCCCGAGGATGACGCCGAGGATCAGCGGCAGCACCGGCAGCCCGAACCGGCGCATCGCCATCCCGAGCAGGCCGAACACGAGCAGCAGGGCGATGTCGAACGGGTCGAGGTTGGTGGCGTAGGCGCCCAGGCAGGCGAAGAACAGGATGCCCGCGTACAGCTGGGGCCGCGGGATGCGCAGCAGCCGCGCCCACAGCGGCGCGAGCGGCAGGTTGAGCACCAGCAGCAGCAGGTTGCCGATCAGCAGGCTGGCGAGCAGCGTCCACACCATGTCCGCGTGCTCGGTCATGAGCTGCGGGCCGGGCTGGATGCCGTACCCCTGCAGCGCGGACAGCATCACGGACGCCGTCGCCGTCACGGGCAGGCCGAGCGCCAGCATCGGCACGAGCATGCCCGCGGCCGAGGCGTTGTTCGCGGCCTCCGGTCCGGCGACGCCCTCGATGGCGCCCCGGCCGAACTCGTCCTTGGCGTCCGCCCGCCGCTTGGCCACGCCGCGCTTCGCCAGGCTGCGCTCGGTGACGAACGACAGGAACGTCGGCAGCTCGGCGCCGCCCGCGGGCAGCGCGCCGAAGGGGAACCCGTACGCGGTGCCGCGCAGCCAGGGCTTCCACGACCGGCGCAGGTCCGCGCGGCCCAGCCACGGCTGCCCGACCGGCACGACGCGGGCGGGCTTGCGCCGCAGGTGCGCCGCGACCCACAGGGCCTCGCCGAGGGCGAAGATGCCGACGGCCACCACCACGATGTCGAGGCGGTCCACGAGCTGCGTGACGCCGAACGTCAGGCGCGGCTGCCCGGTGTTGAGGTCCAGCCCCACCAGGCCGATCGTCAGGCCGACGAACAGCGACATGAGGCCGCGCAGCGGGCTCGCGCCGAGCACGGTCGCGGTCATGACCAGCGCCAGCACCATGAGCGCGAAGTACGACGGCGCGCCGATCTCGACGGCGACGTCGGCCAGCGCGGGCGCGAACATCGCGACGAGCAGCGTGCCGATCGTGCCGGCCACGAACGACCCGAGGGCGGCGGTCGCCAGCGCCTGCGCGCCCCGCCCGGCGCGGGCCATGCGGTTGCCCTCGAGCGCCGTCATCACGGACGCGGACTCGCCGGGCGTGTTGAGCAGGATCGACGTCGTCGACCCGCCGTACATGCCGCCGTAGTACAGGCCGGCGAACATGATGAACGCCTGCGTGGGCTCCAGCCCGAACGTCACGGGCAGCAGCAGCGCGATCGCCATCGCCGGCCCGATGCCGGGCAGCACGCCGACGAACGTGCCGAGCAGCACGCCCACCGCGGCGTACAGCAGGTTCATGGGGGTGAGGGCGGCGGCGAGGCCGTCCGCCAGCAGTCCGAGGTTGTCCATCAGAGCCTCACAGGATCCCGTCGAGGACGCCGGGGGTGAGCGGGATGCCCAGCCCGACGACGAAGCCGTACCAGCTGGCCACGGCGAGCACGAGGCCCACCAGCACGTCGCGGATCACCGTGCGGCTGCCGAGCGCCCACGCCGACCCGGCGAACAGGACGGCGCCCGCGAGCGCCCACCCGAGCCAGCTCACGGTGGCGACGGTCAGCAGGATGACGCCGACCAGCTTCAGCACCGTGGGCCAGTCGGCGGGGGTCGTGACGTCGACGTCCTCGCCCGCCTCCGGCTCGGGGCGCGAGCCGCGCGCGGTCGCGACGGCCAGCAGGATGCTCGTCACGGCCAGCCCGGCGCCGATCACGAACGGGAAGATGCGCGGGCCCACGGGGTCGGCGAACCCGACCTCGAGCGTCGCGGCGTCGTAGACGGTGTACGCGCCGACGACGAGCAGCACGGCCGCCAGCCCGTACTGGGCGGCGTCGACGCGGGGCGTGGCCGCCGTCGGCGTCTCCTCCTGGGTGCTCACAGCAGGTTCAGCTCCTTCAGGGTGGTCGACACCCGCTCGTCCTGCTCGCGCAGGAACTGCTCGAAGTCGTCGCCGGTGGTGAAGGCGTCGGTCCAGCCGTTGTCGGCCAGGGCCTCCTCCCACTCGGGCGAGTCGTGCATGCGGGTGAGGTAGTCGACGAGCCGGTCGCGCGCCTCGTCGCTGATGCCGGGCGGGGCGACGACCCCGCGCCAGTTGGTGAAGACGAGGTCGATCCCGGACTCGGTGAGGGTCGGGACGTCGGCGAAGGCGTCCCCGGCGACGCGCTCCTCGCCGGAGACGGCGAGCACGCGCAGCTCGCCCGCCTCGATCTGCCCCTCGAACTCGGCGAGGCCGGAGAACCCGACCTGGATCTTGTGGCCCAGCAGGGCGCTGGTCAGCGGGCCGCCGCCGTCGTAGGGCACGTACCGCAGGTCCTTCGGGTCGACGCCGGTCGCCTTGGCGAGCTGCATGGGGAACAGGTGGTCGGGCCCGCCGGGCGACGACCCGCCGCCCACGACCACGGAGCCCGGGTCGTCCTCCCACGCGGCGACGAGGTCGTCGATGGTCTCGAACGGCGAGTCCGCGGGGACGAGCACGCCCTCCTGCTCCTCGATGAGCTGGGCGATCGGCGTCGCGTCGTGCGGGCGGGCGTCCACGCCGAACGAGTACGTGGAGCCGACCACGCCGAGCCCGAGCGTCATGAGGAGCCGCTCGTTGCCCGCCTCGCCCATGAGCCGCGACATGGCGACCGAGCCGCCCGCGCCGAGGATGTTGGTGACCTGGATGTCGCCGCCGGTGATGCCGTCGCGGTCCAGGACGCCGACGGCCGCGCGGCCGGTCTGGTCGTAGCCGCCGCCAGGGCTGTTGGGGATCCACATGTCGAGGTCGGTCGAGTCGTCGCCGCGCGTGACCCCGCAGGCGGCGGTCACGGCGACCAGGGCGGTCGCCAGGGTCGCGGCGACGGCGGCGCGCAGGCCGCGTCGTCGGCGGGATGTCGTCGTCGACACCGGGTACTCCAGACTGTCGGTGCTGCGGGGCGGCTGTGCCCCGGGTGAGATCGTCACAGGTGACCGCCGGGCGCGTCATCATTGGGCAACCAAAGGAGGTTGTGGAACTTGCGGTCACGACGTTCGCGCGGCACCCGGCGGCACCTGACGCTCGGCGGTCAGGTGCTGGCGCTCCAGCTCGCCGTGCTGCTCGTCGTCGTCGCCGCGGCCGCCGTCGTCTTCCTGGGGCAGGCCGACGCCGCGTTCCGCGACGACCGCGCGGACCGCCTCGAGGTGGCGGCCGAGGGCCTGGCGGGCATCCCGGCGGTGCAGGCGACGCTCGTCGCCGATGCGCCCGACACCCAGGCCCTCGCGTTCTACCTGCAGAGCCGCGCGGCGTACGTCGACGCCCGCAACGCCTACCTCACCGACCCCGAGGGCCGGATCCTCGTCGCCACGGACCCGACCCGCAGGGGCGAGCGTCTCGACCTGCCCGACGACGCGGCCGCGCGCGCCGGCAGCGGCGACGTCGACGACGTGGCGGGGCGCTCGATCGCGGCGTGGGTGCCGGTGTACGGCGGCAGCGACCCGGTGCCGCAGCCGCGCGCGCCGGAGCCGGTCGCCGTCGTCGTGCTGGCCGACCCGTACCCGCCGCTGACGGAGCGGCTCTCGGACGCCGGCGGCGACGTGCTCGTGGTGCTCGGCATCGGCACCGCGCTCGCGGCGGCGGGGTCGTGGCTGCTGGCGCGCCTCGTCAAGCGGCGCACGCGCGGCCTGGAGCCTGCCCAGATCGCGGCGCTCGCGGACCACCGCGAGGGCGTCCTGCGCTCGATCCGCGAGGGCGTCGTCGTGCTGGGCGACGACGGCGCGGTGAGCCTCGTGAGCGACAGCGCCCGCGAGCTGCTCGGCCTCGCGGACGACGCGCCCGACCCGACCGGGCGCCGCCTGGAGGACCTGGGCCTCGACCCCGCCGTCCTGGACCTGCTGCAGGGCACCGACGAGGTGCACGACGCCGTCCTGGTCGCGGGCGACACCGTGCTGGTGCTCAACCGGCGCCGCGTGCTGCACGACGGCCGCCCGGCCGGCACGGTGACCACGCTGCGCGACCGCACCGAGCTGCTGGCGCTGCAGAGCGAGCTGCACGCGCGCGAGAGCGTCACGGAGACGCTGCGCGCGCAGACGCACGAGTTCAGCAACCAGCTGCACACCGTCTCCGGGCTGATCGAGCTGGGGGAGTACGACGAGGTGGGGCGGTTCGTGGAGCGGCTCACGCGGCGGCGGGCCGACCTGAGCGACGTCGTGACGACGCGCGTGGCCGACCCGGCGGTGGCCGCGCTGCTCATCGCCAAGGCGACGCTCGCGGACGAGCGGCACGTGGAGCTCGTCGTCGACCCGGGCAGCGCGCTGCCGCGCCTCGACCCGGACCTGTCCGCGGACGTCGGCACCGTGCTCGGCAACCTCGTGGACAACGCCGTCGACGCCGCGGCCTGGGCCGCGGGCCCGGACGCGCACGGCGTCTCGGCGCCCGCCATGGTCCGGGTGCGCCTGGCGCTGGACGGGCCGGCGCACGACGTCCTCGTCGAGGTCGCGGACACCGGGCCCGGCGTGCCGCCCGAGCAGGCCGACACGATCTTCCGGCGCGGGTGGAGCACCAAGCCGCACGGCGCGACCGGCCGCGGCGTGGGGCTCGCGCTCGTGCACGTGCTGGCGCAGCGCCGCGGCGGGCGGGTGACGGTGCACAATGGCGACGCCCCGGCCGGGGAGGGCGGCGCCGTGTTCATCGCACGGCTGCCGCGGGCCGTCGCGGGCACCGGACGGACCGATCAGGGGGAGCAGCAGGCGTGAGCCTCGACGTGCTGGTGGTGGAGGACGACTTCATGGTCGCGTCCATCCACCGCCGCTTCGTGGAGCGGGTGCCGGGGTTCCGGGTGGTCGGCGAGGCGCACTCGGGCGCCGACGCGCTCGCCGCCGTCGAGGCGCTGCACCCCGACCTCGTCCTCCTCGACGTGCACCTGCCCGACATGAGCGGCATCGAGGTGCTCCGCCGCCTGCGGGCCGCGGGCCACGACCTCGGCGTCGTCGTCATCACCGCCGCCCGCGAGGCCGACACCGTGCGCGCCGCCGCGGCCGGCGGGGCGGCGCACTACCTCGTCAAGCCGTTCGCGTCCGACGACCTCACGGCGCGCCTCCAGGAGTTCCGCCGCGCCCGCGCCGCGCTGGCGGGGCTGGACGACGACGGCGCCGCCGGCAGCCCGGCCGACATCCAGGCCGACATCGACGCCGTCTTCGCCCGCCCGCCGCAGGCGTCCGCGCCGCGCGACCCGCTGCCCAAGGGCCTCAGCCAGGAGACCGCCGACGCCGTGCTCGCCGCGCTCGCGGACGGCGCGGAGCTCAGCGCCACCGAGTGCGCCGACGCCGTCGGCGTCAGCCGCGTCAGCGCCCGCCGCTACCTGGAGCACTTCGCGACGACGGGGCGCGCCGCGGTGCGCCTCAACTACGGCACCGCGGGGCGCCCCGAGCGCCGCTACCGGCTGCGCTGAGCCGGCGGCGGCGCCCGCCGGGCGTCAGGGAGCGGACGCCCGGCGACCGATCAGGAGCCCGAGCCCGGCCCGTACACGAACGCCTCGATCATGCCGCCCTCGACGAGGTCCACGCGGGCGCACGAGGCGCCGTCGTCGACCACCTCGGTCGTCGGCACCTCGAACTCCTCGTCCGCGTACGCCTCGTCGACGACGGCACGGGCCTCGTCGAGCGAGACGCACTCGTCCACGATCCGCTCGCGCAGGGCGTCGATCGTCGGGTCGTCGTCGGGCCCGTGGAGCCGCGCGAACGGGTCGTCGGACGCGAAGACGACGACCTGCCGATCCCCGGCGTGCACCTCGCCGTCGGAGCACGGCGGCGCGGCGCCCGGCACGGCGTCGGGCGCCGGCGCGGACTCCGGCGTGACCACCGTCCAGTCCTGCAGGCCGAGCCGCTCGATCTCGCCCTGCGCCCAGGCGACGGCCTCGGGGACCGTGCGGCACCCGCTCCTGCCGCCGTCGACGGTGTCGGCCACGCTCCTCTGGAGCTCGACGACGCCGCCCTCGACCGCCTGCGTGCCCTCGAGCCGCTGCACGCCCTCGGGCACCTGGTCGGCGGGGGCCACGATCGTCTGGCCGTCCCACGCGAAGGCGACGGGGTCCTCGATCGGGGGCAGCCCCTCCTCGGCGAGCAGCGTGGTGCAGTCGGCGTAGGGGTCGCCGGTGATCCACGAGCCGGCGGCGTCGAGGTGCAGGCCCTCGGCGGCGTCCGCGTCCCAGACGTGCACGCAGGCGACGCCCTCGCCGCTGGAGCCCTGGAACGCCTGGATCGCCGCGTACGCGACGCCGCCCCCGGTGAGGGCGGCGGCCAGGCCGATCGCCACCGCGCCGCGGCGCCCGAGCCGGCGTCGCCGGGGGAGCGGGTCGTCGGCGGTGGGGAGGGTCGGCGCCGTCGCGCCGCCGGTGCTCGTCATGGTGATCTCCTCGCGCAGGGCGGCGAACGCGGCCTCGTCCACGGCGTCGAGGTTCGCCCGGCGAGCCGGGTCTGCGGCGCTCAGCCGCTTCGTCAGGTCGCTCATCACGCCTCCTCGGTTCCGGGGCGGGCCGGTGCCCACCCGCTGATCACCTGTCCGGCCGGGTCCGTGCGTTGCACGGCCCGGTCGGTGCGCCGCACGCGGGGGACGTCGTCCGCCGCGGCGAGCGCGGCCAGCTGGTCGGCGAGCCGTCGTCGTGCACGGTGCAGCCGGACGCGGACCGCCGCGCGGGAGATGCCGAGCACGAGGGCGATCTCCTCCCGTGCCAGCTCCTCCCACGCGACCAGCCGCAGCAGCTCCTGGTCCTGGTCGCCGAGGCGCGCGAGCGCCCGTTCGACGTCGCCGACGTCGTCGTCGGACGGCGGCGGCACCGCCTCGACGACCTCGGCCCGCAGGCGGTCGGCGAGGGCGAGGCGGCGTCTGGTCCCGCGGTGGAGGTTCGCGAGGACACGGCGCGCGACGCCGAACATCCACGGCCGCGCGTCCGCGCCCGCGGGGACGTCCTCGATGCGCCGCCAGGCGACGAGGAACGCCTCGGCGACGACGTCGGCGGCGTCGGCGGGGTCGGCGACGCGCCGCACCGCGTAGGCGAGCAGCGGGCGGTGGGTGGCCTCGAAGAGCGCGGTGAAGCGCGCCTCGTGGTCGGGCGGTTCGGGGGCTGGCATCGGTGGCCCTTCGGCGGGGAGACGGTGACGACGGTGTCATGTCCTGCTCGGGTCAGAGCGTTGCAGGCACGTCCGGCGACCGGTCGTCGCCCAGCACGCGCGCCGTGATCCGGGGCAGCGCGTCCGCCAGCGCGGCGGGCCGCGGGGTGCGGGTGACGAGGGTGATGCGCACCGTCCCGGGCACCGGCGACGGCACCACGCGGTCCCCGGGGACCGCGTACCAGCGGGCGGTGAGCTCGGGCATGAGGGCGGGGCAGCCCAGCTCGCGCGCGATGCGGAGGGTGGCCTCGGTGGTGGGGCCGCGGCGCGGGACGGCGCCCAGCGCGGACAGCCGCCGGTGGGTGGCCTCGCCGGCCAGGTCGATGAGGCTGTAGACGACGGTGCGGCCCGTGAACGGCCGGCTCCCGGCGGCGAGCGGGGCCACGCCGTCGGGCAGCACGACCACCCGCGGCGACTCGCCCAGCGGGGTGCGCTGCAGGCCGCGCGACACCACGATCTGCTCCGCGACGGTGACGATCGCGGCGTCCAGGGTGCCCTCGTGCACCTGCCGCACGAGGTTCGGACCGTGGTCGACCTCCGGCAGGATCGTGACCTCGGGCAGCTCGAGCTCGACGGCCGTGAGCACCATCGGGCTGAGGGCCTGGATGGTGCCGACCGAAAGGGTCGGCGCGGCGACGGCGGCGAGCACCTGGTCGGGCAGGGCGTCCAGGTCGGCCAGCAGCCCCGCGGCCAGGCGGGCGAGCTCGCGGCCGGCCGGGGTGGGCCGGGCGCCGGTGGTGTCGCGGTCGAACAGGGGCGTGCCGACGCGGCGCTCCAGGGCGGACAGGCGGCGGCTCGCGGACGGCTGCGCGACGAGCAGCTCGCGGGCGGCAGCGCCCACCGAGCCGTGCCGCGCGACCGCCTCGGCGAGCTGCAGGTCGTCCACCGTCAGGCGGGAGGTCATGCCCTCAGCGTATGAGCGAGAGGCCCGCGACGCCGTCTACCGGCGTCGTCCGCGGCGGCCGAGGATCGAGGTATGCGCCGTCCCCTGCAGATCCTCACCGCCATCACCTTCGTCACCTGGGTGGGTGCGCGGGTCACGGCCGTCGCGCTGCCGCTCGTGGCGCTCGCCGAGACGGGCGAGGCGTGGGCCACCGGCCTCGTCGGCGGCATGTCGGGGCTGCCGCTGCTGACGGTCGGCTGGTGGGGCCGCGGCCTGCGCGAGCGGCTCGTGTCCGGGCGGGCGCTCGCCGTCGTCATGCTGGTGCAGGTGGCGGGGCTCGCGATCGTGCCGGTCGCGGCGCTCGTCGGACACGTGGGAGCGGTCAGCCTGTGCGCGTCCGGGCTCGTGACCGGTGTCGCCGGCGCGCTGCTCGGCCCCGCGGAGCGTGCGCTCGTCGCCGACCTCGCGGACGCCGGACGCCACCGCCGCGACGGTTCGGGCGGTACCGCCGCCCGGTGGCTCGCGTGGCAGGACCTCGCGCACCGGGTGTCGATGATCTTCGCGCCGCCCCTGGGCGCGTGGCTGGTCGTGGCATGGGGCGCGGAGCCGCTGCTGTGGTGCCAGGCCGCCGTCGTGCTCGCGGCGGCCGCGGTGATGCGGGGAGTCCCGCGGGCGGAGGGCCGCGCCCCGGCGCGGGGCGAGGCGGCGCGGGGCGAGGCGGTGCGGAGCGAGGCGGAGCCGACGGCGGTGCTCGCCGTCCTGCGCGCGCACCCGCAGGTCGCGGTGGGCATCGTGGCGGCGGGCGTCGGCGGCCTGTGCTGGTTCGGCTTCAGCCTCGGGCTGGCCGTCCTCGGCGTGGAGCACGGGATGCCCGGCGCGCTCGTCGCGGCGGGGATGAGCGGTTACGGCGCGACGTCGGTCGCCGCGTCGCTGGCGGCGCCTCTGGTCGTCGACCGGCTGCCGCGCCTCGCGACGGCGGTCGGGACGTGGGCGGTGCTCGGGCTGTCGTTCGCGGCGCTCCCGGCGGTGGTGCCGAGCGTGGCGGGCGTCGCGCTCGTGTCCGCCGTCGGCGGCCTGGCGACGCCGTTCGGGATCGCCGCGCTCAACGCGCTGATCAGCGAGCAGACCTCCGGGCCCGAGCGGCGCGCGGCGTTCACCGCCGAGACCGTGCTGCACTCGGGTGGCGCCTCGCTGGGGCTGCTCGTGGGCGGCGCGGTCATCGGGTGGGTCGGCGCCGGGTCGGTGCTCGTCGTCGTGGGCGGGGTGCAGGTCCTCGTCGCGGGCGTCGGGATGCTGGCGGCCCGGGCCCTCGGCGCCCGCGGGCGGGCGACGGCCGAGGTGCCGGCCGCCGCCGTCAGCGGCTGAGGGGCGCCGCGCCGGGCTCGGGCTCGTCGTAGGCCGCCCGTGCCGCCTCGACGTCGGGCAGGACGGACGTGGACCACGACAGCAGGGCGTCCACGAGGTCCTGGAGCGTGCTGCCGAGCCCCGAGACGCGGTACTCGACAGCCACCGGGCGGGAGCTGAGGAGCCTCCGCTCGACCATGCCGTTGCGTTCGAGCCGCCGGAGCGTCGCGGTGAGCGACTTCTGGGTCACGGCGGGGATGCTCCGGCGCAGCTCGTTGAACCGCTGCGGTCGTTCGCAGAGCGACTCGAGCACCTGGAGCGACCACCGGTCGAGCACCTGGTCGAGCAGCTCACGGTGGGCGGGGGCGAGGGCGGCGGGGGAGGTCTCGTGCACGACACCTAGTCTCGTTGAAGTGGTCTGAGGAGACCAGGTAGACACGGGATACCTGATCGCCCCACCGGAAGGACGTCCCGTGACCGTCGACCTGCGCACCCCGCCCGGCATGCTCCAGCCCGTCCCGTACCACCACGTCGGCATCGGCCTCGGGTCCCGGCAGGTGCACGTGGCCGGGCAGGTCGGCCGCGACGCCGACGGGTCCCCGGCCGCCGTCGGCGACCTCTCCGGCCAGGTCGCCCGGGCGCTGCGTCACGTCGCCCGGGGGCTGGCCGGCGCCGGGGCCGGGTTCGGTGACGTGGTCCGCCTGCGCTTCCTCGTGGTCGGCTGGCGCCCCGAGAAGTACCCCGACCTCGTGGCGGGGATCGAGGCGGTCGTCGAGGAGCTCGGCATCCCGCAGCCGTGGCCGCCCGCCACGCTCGTCGGCGTGGAGAGCCTGTTCGAGCCGGACGTGCTCGTCGAGATCGAGGCCACCGCGGTGCTGGACTGACGAAGCCGGGCGCGAGAGATGAAACCCTGGGGCCATGCGTCTCCTTCTGCTGCGACACGGCCAGACCCCCTCCAACGTGGCGGGGCTGCTCGACACCGGCGCACCCGGCCCGGGGCTGACCCCGCTGGGCGAGCAGCAGGCCGCCGCCGTGCCGGCCGCGATGCGGGGGCGGCGGATCGACGCCCTGGCGGTGTCGTCGCTGGTGCGGACGTCGCACACCGCCGGCCCGCTGGCCACCGACCGCGACCTGCGCCCCACGGTGCTCGACGGGCTGCGCGAGGTCGAGGCCGGAGCCCTCGAGATGTCGTCCGACCTCGCCGACCATCACACCTACCTCGAGACGGTGTTCGCCTGGTCGCGCGGCGACCGGGCACGCCGCATGCCCGGCGGGCCCGACGGCGACGCGTTCCTCTCCCGGTTCGACGACGCCGTCGGGGCGCTCGCGGCGGACGGCCACGACGTCGTCCTCGCCGTCTCCCACGGCGCCGCCATCCGCTCGTGGTCGGGCGCGCGCGTCCGCGGCCTCGACGTCGACGAGCTGGCGTACACCCCGCTCGCCAACACCGGCCTCATCGAGGTCGAGGGCGACCCGGTGTCCGGCTGGCAGCTGGTGGACTGGCGCCGCGAGCCCGTCGGCGGCGCGCAGCTCGACGCCGTCGTCGCCAACGACCCGACCGGCGAGCCCGTCGACGACTGACGGGCGGCTCACCCCACCAGGCTCGCGGCGAGGGTGCCGATCATCCCGAGCCCCAGCAGCCCGAGGACGCCGCCCGCCGCCCTGGTCAGCCACGGCAGGAGGCGGGCCAGACGCGCGAGCGCCCGCTCGGAGCCCAGCGCGACGGCGACGAACAGGTCCCATGCCAGCACGACGGCGACCATCCAGGCGCCGTAGAGCGTGCGGGCGCCGGCGGACGCGGCGGTGAGGGTGGCGGCGAGGCTGGCGTAGAACAGCGCGTTCTTCGGGTTGAGCAGCCCGGACGCGAAGCCGAGGCCGAGGCTCCGCGTCCACGAGGTGCGCCCGACCCTGACCGGGGCGGCGAGCTCGACGTCGACCCGGGCGCGCAGGAACGCGATCCCCATGACGACCAGGAACACGCCGCCTGCGCCCTGGACCGCCAGGAGCACCGTGGGGTTCGTGACGACGGACAGCCCGCAGAACGCCACGGTGACGAAGACGCCGTTCGCACAGGCGATCCCGACGCACGCGCCGCTGGCGCTGCGCCAGCCGCTGGTCATCGTGGTGCGGGCGATCAGGAAGAAGTCGACCCCGGGGATCAGCAGGGCGAGGAAGTGGGCGACGGCGACGGCGAGGAACTGCTCCATGCGGGCATGCTGGGGCCGGCCCACCGGCGCCGTCTTGGACGTTCTTGCGCGCCCTCACCCGCGGGCACGCGAACGGGCGCGGCGTCAGCGCCGGTAGGCGCCGGGGGTGGCGGCCACGTGGGCGCGGAACACCCGGTGGAAGTGGCTCTGGTCGGCGAACCCGAGCGCGTGCGCGGTGTCGGCGAGCGGCCTGCCTGCGCGCAGCATCGCCCGCGCGGAGGTGACCCGGTCGTTGTGGCGCCATGAGACAGGGGTGAGCCCGGTGGCCCGCTTCATCGTCCGCACCAGCGCGTACCGGTCCATCCCGGCGACAGCGGCCAGCTCGTCGAGGGCGGGGTTCGACGCGTCCTCGTGCAGGCGGGCGAGCACCGGGCGCAGGCGCTCCAGCAGCGCGTCGTCCGTGGTGGGGGCGATCCGGCGGTGCGGCGGCGTCGTCGCGCAGGCCCCGAGAGCGTGACGGAGCGCCTCCTCGACCAGGGCGCCGTCGACCGGTCTGCCGTCGCCGGGCGCGAACAGCAGGTCCTCCACGGCGCGCACCGGGCGGTAGGCGCCGGGGGCGCGCAGGACGGTGATGCCGGCGAGGAGGGCGTCCGCCCCGGCGGCCAGCAGGCCGGCGACCCAGTCCTGGTCGGCGTGGATCATCCCGTACTCCCAGCGGCCCTGGTCCGGGTTGCACGAGTGCACGTGCCCGGCGGGGACGAGGATCACGTCGCCGGCGGCGAGCGGCACGGGACGGCCGTCCGCGCCGGTGAACGTCGTCGAGCCGGCGTCGATCAGCCCGATCGAGAACCGGTCGTGCGAGTGCGGGCGGTAGCACGCGGCGTCCTGCCAGGACCGCCGCGCCTCCAGCTGCGGCAGCGCCGCGTCGTGCCAGAACTCGCTCATCGACGCCGACCGTACGGCATCGCCGGGCAGGAGCGGCGCGAGGGCCGTCGTGGCGGGCGCCGCACTCCTGGCGTCCACCCGCTCCTCGAGCGTGCCAGCATGCCCTGCATGACGACGGTGACGCTGCGCCCGATGACCCCGGCCGAGTTCGACGAGTGGCAGGACGCCCTGGCGGCGGACTACGCGGCGGAGCAGGTCGCCGCCGGCCGTTGGCCGTACGAGGGAGCGGTGCGGCGGGCCCGCGACGAGACCGCAGCGCTCCTGCCGCAGGGGCCGGCGACCGAACGGATGCTCGTCAACCTCGCCGTCGACGCCCACGGCGAGCCGATCGGGCGCTCCTGGGTGGCGCTGGACCCGCCGCACGCCACGGCAGGGATCGCGTTCCTCTACGACATCGAGGTCGTGGAGCAGCGGCGAGGCCAGGGCCTGGGGCGCGCGCTGCTGGAGGCGACGGAGGACGCCGCCCGGCAGGCGGGCGCCACCGCGCTGGAGCTGAACGTCTTCGGCCGCAACGCCGCCGCCGTCGCGCTCTACGACTCCGCCGGGTACGCCGTCGTCACGCAGCAGATGCGCAAGGCGCTCTGACGGTTCGGCGGAGGCCGAAGCGTCCCGCCCCGATGCTGGGGGCATGAGCCGGACCGCCGTTTCCTCCGTGCGAGACCCGGGGCCCCAGGGCGCCCCGTCGTCGCACGTGACCATCGACCCACCGGTCCTGTACGTCGGCACCCCGATCGCGCTGGTCACCACGACCAGCCCCGACGGGTCGGCGAACATCGGCCCGATGTCGTCGGCGTGGACGCTGGGGCGCACGGTCGTGCTGGGCTGGGGCACCGGCTCGCAGACCCTCGCGAACCTCGAGCGCGAGGGGGAGTGCGTGGTCAACTTCCCGCACGCCGACCGCTGGTCGCAGGTGGAGGCGATCGCGTTGCTCAGCGGCAGCGACCCGCTCCCGCCGCACAAGGAGGGCCGCTTCCGCAGCGCGGGGGACAAGTGGACCCCGGGCGGCTTCACCGCGCAGCCGTCCACGCTGGTGCACCCGCCACGCATCGCCGAGTGCGCGATCCAGTGCGAGGCGGAGGTGCAGGCGATCCACGCCCCCGCGGGTCCCGACGCCGAGGACTTCCGCATCGTCGAGGTCTACGTGCGCGCGGTCCACGCGGATCGGGAAGTCGTGGACACCCTCACCGGGCACGTCGACACGGGCGCGTGGTCGCCGGCCCTCTACGTGTTCCGCGAGTACTTCGGTACCGGCGCCCGCCTCGGGCGGACCCGGCGCCGCTGACCGTTCCCTGCCGGGTCAGCCGTCCCGGGTGCCGGCCTCGCCGCCGACGGCGGCCACCAGGTGCGCCGCCACGGCGGCGGCGTTGGCGCGCAGGACGTCGGCCGGCACGTCGGGCAGGTTCTCCGCCCAGTCCAGCAGCGGCGACCCGCGGAGCTGCAGCACGCGGGCCGGCCGGCCGAGGAAGGCCAGGTGCAGGTGCGCCCCGCCGTCGCCCCACTTGGCGAGCTGCACGCGGCCCACGCTCGGCAGCGCCTCGACGGCGGCCGACACCGCGACGACGAGCTGCCCCATCTCCGCGGCGAGGTCGGCCGGGACGGTGGGCAGGTCGCAGTGCGTGGCGACGGGCACCAGGGTGAGGAACACGGGCAGACCCTGCTCGAGGTCCGCCGTGAGCACCCATCGCTCGTTGCGCCAGACCCAGCCCGCGAACCGGGCGGTCCGCTCCTCGGGGGTCCCGGCGCACCAGCAGTCGGCGGGGTCCTCGCCGCGCCGCGGCGGCTCGGCGTCGGCCAGCGGGCGCAGGGGCTTCATCCGGAGGGAGTCCACCTCGTAGGGGTAGATGTCCCAGCCGGGCATCTCCTCGACGGCGACAGGCAGCCGCCCGTCCGGGCCGGCGTGCGCGGCGATGCGGGCGTGGTACTCCTCGGCGGACTCAGGGTGCATGCGGCGATCCCACCACAGGCCAGGCGATTCTCGCCGTGACCGTTCTCCGCGCGACACTGGGGGGAGCACTATCTGCCAAGACGAGGAGTACCAGGTGCCCCAGGGAACAGTCCGATGGTTCGACGCCGACCGCGGGTTCGGCTTCATCGACCTCGGGAACGAGGCCGAGGACCTCTTCGTGCACGCGTCCGAGATCGTCGGCGACGACGGGCCGAAGCAGCTCCGCGAGGGACAGACCGTGGAGTTCGAGGTCGGCGAGGGCGACCGTGGCCCGCAGGCGCGGCGCGTCCGGGTCACCGGCGACCGGGCCGCCGACGCCCCCGTGGGGGTGCTCGGCACCGTGAACTGGTACGAGCCGACCAAGGGGTACGGCTTCGTCACGCCCGACGACGGCGGCGTCGAGATCTTCGTGCACAGCTCGGCGATCGTCGGGGGCGGCGTGATCGCGGAGGGCCAGCGGGTCGCGTTCATGGTCGTCGAGGGGGAGAAGGGTCCGCAGGCGGACCACCTGCTGCCGCTCGCGTCGGAGGCGGCGCGGCCCGCCTCCGACGGCGGGGACGGCACCGTCTCCTGGTTCGACGACACCAAGGGCTTCGGGTTCATCGCCCCCGACGCGGGCGGCGCGGACCTCTTCGTCCACGTCAACGCGCTCGGCCCCGGGCTGTCCTCGCTGCCCGAGGGGGCGCGCGTGACGTACGACGTCGTCGACGGTGACAAGGGGCCGAACGCCCGCGACGTGCGGCTCGTGCGCGGCTCCGGGGGCGCGCACGGGGCCACCGGGCGGGACCGTGACCGTGACCGGGGGGACCGTGGCCGGTCGGGCCGCCCCGCGGCGTCCGGCGGGCCGGTGCGCGGCGGCGAGGGCACCGTGGCGCGCTACGACGCGGACCGCGGCTTCGGCTTCATCACCCCCGACGCCGGGGGCGCGGACCTGTTCGTGCACGTGTCGGTCGTGCAGGGCGGCGAGTACCTGGAGGAGGGCGACCGGGTCCGGTTCAAGGTGCGCCAGAGCGACCGAGGGCCGCAGGCCGACCGCGTCGAGCTGATCTGAGCGCCGAGCCAGCCGGAGCATCAGACCCCGCTGTTCGCTCACGGCGAACAGCGGGGTCTGCCTGCGGGAATATCGGCGCCCCGAGCAAGGTTGAGCCATACAGACTCAACTTTGGCGCCCGCGGTTTGCGAGGCGGGGAAGCCGAGATTTACGTTGAGTGCAGTTGACTCAACCTCGGGTGCACAGGCGCCCGGACGTACGCATGGAGGCAGCACACATGGCTCGAGCAGTCGGTATCGACCTGGGTACCACCAACTCGGTGGTCGCCGTCCTGGAGGGCGGCGAGCCCACCGTCATCGCGAACGCGGAGGGGTCGCGCACGACGCCGTCCGTCGTCGCGTTCTCCAAGACCGGCGAGGTCCTCGTCGGTGAGGTGGCCAAGCGTCAGGCGGTCACCAACGTCGACCGCACCATCTCGTCGGTCAAGCGCCACATGGGCACCGACTGGTCGGTCGAGATCGACGACAAGAAGTACACCGCGCAGGAGATCTCCGCGCGGGTGCTCGGCAAGCTCAAGCGCGACGCCGAGGAGTACCTGGGCGAGCCCGTCACCGACGCGGTCATCACCGTCCCGGCATACTTCAACGACGCCGAGCGCCAGGCGACCAAGGACGCCGGCCAGATCGCGGGCCTCAACGTGACGCGCATCGTCAACGAGCCCACCGCGGCGGCCCTCGCCTACGGCCTGGAGAAGGGCAAGGAGGACGAGCTCATCCTGGTCTTCGACCTGGGCGGCGGCACGTTCGACGTGTCGCTCCTCGAGGTCGGCAAGGACGAGGACGACTTCTCCACCATCCAGGTGCGCGCCACGTCCGGCGACAACCGCCTCGGCGGCGACGACTGGGACCAGCGCATCGTGGACCACCTCATCAAGCAGGTGAAGAACAGCGCGGGCGTCGACCTGTCCAAGGACAAGATCGCCCTGCAGCGTCTGCGCGAGGCGGCCGAGCAGGCCAAGAAGGAGCTCTCGTCCGCGACGAGCACCACCATCTCGATGCAGTACCTGTCGATGAGCGAGAACGGCCCCGTCCACCTGGACGAGAAGCTCACGCGGGCGCAGTTCCAGCAGATGACGCAGGACCTCATCGACCGCACCAAGGCGCCGTTCCACGCGGTCATCCGCGACGCCGGCATCTCGGTCTCCGACATCGACCACGTCGTGCTCGTGGGTGGGTCCACCCGCATGCCGGCCGTGACCGAGGTCGTCAAGGAGCTCACCGGCGGCCGCGAGCCCAACAAGGGCGTCAACCCGGACGAGGTCGTCGCCGTGGGCGCGGCCCTGCAGGCCGGCGTCATCGGCGGCGAGCGCAAGGACGTGCTGCTCATCGACGTCACCCCGCTGTCCCTCGGCATCGAGACCAAGGGCGGCGTGATGACCAAGCTCATCGAGCGCAACACGGCCATCCCGACCAAGCGCAGCGAGATCTTCTCCACGGCGGAGGACAACCAGCCGTCCGTGGCGATCCAGGTCTTCCAGGGCGAGCGCGAGTTCACCCGCGACAACAAGCCGCTGGGCACGTTCGAGCTCACCGGCATCGCCCCGGCGCCGCGCGGCGTCCCGCAGATCGAGGTCACCTTCGACATCGACGCCAACGGCATCGTGCACGTGTCCGCCAAGGACCGCGGTACGGGCACCGAGCAGTCGATGAAGATCACCGGCGGGTCGGCCCTCCCCAAGGAGGACATCGACCGCATGGTGAAGGACGCCGAGGAGCACGCCGCCGAGGACAAGAAGCGTCGCGAGGAGGCGGAGACCCGCAACCAGGCCGAGGCCTTCGCGTACTCGATGGAGAAGCAGATCGCGGACAACCGCGACAAGCTCCCCGCCGAGGTCGTGACCGAGGTCGAGGCCGACATCGCCGGCGTCAAGACCGCCCTGGAGGGCGAGGACGCCGACGCCGTGAAGACCGCGTACGAGAAGCTCGGCGCGTCCTCGCAGAAGATCGGCCAGGCGCTCTACGCCACGGCCGAGCAGGAGCAGGCCGCGGGCGACACCCCGGCGGCGGAGGACGACGCGGCCGCTGCCGCGGGCGCGACGTCCGCCTCCGACGAGGACGTGGTCGACGCCGAGATCGTCGACGACGAGGACGACAAGAAGTGACGGACGAGAACACGCAGGGGACCCCCGAGCCCGAGGGCTCGGGGGAGACCCCGTTCCAGTTCACGGACAAGCGGAAGGTCGACCCCACGTCCGGGGAGGCCCGGGAGGAGTCCGGCGCCGCCGGCGACCAGGGCGAGCCCGAGGGCGTCGACCCGCTCGCGGCGCTCGACTTCGAGCCCGAGGGCGAGGCCGCCGAGAGCGCCGAGGTCCTCAAGGCCAAGGCGGAGGCGGCGGAGCACCTCGACGCGCTGCAGCGCGAGCGGGCGTCGTTCACGAACTACCGCAACCGGTCGCTGCGCGACCAGGAGGCGGCGCGGACGCAGGGCACGCAGGACGTGCTCGCCGCGCTGCTGCCGGTGCTCGACGACATCGAGCGCGCCAAGCAGCACGCCGAGCTGAGCGGGCCCATGGCGGCCATCGCGGAGAAGCTCGACGCGTCGCTGGCGAGGTTCGGGATCGAGCGGTTCGGCGCGGTCGGGGAGGAGTTCGACCCGAACGTCCACGAGGCGCTCATGCACAACGTGGACCCCGAGGCGACGGCGACCACCGTCGCGATGGTGGTCGAGCCCGGCTACCGCATCGGCGACCGGGTCGTCCGCGCCGCGCGCGTCGGCGTCGTCGGCCCCGAGTGACACCATCCGCGAGATCGACCTGCCCGTCGTGAGACCGACCTGCCCAGGGTCGATCTCACGACGGGCGGGTCGATCTCGCGGACAATGACAGGAAGGAGGGCGTCGTGACAGGTCAGGACTGGATCGAGAAGGACTTCTACTCCGCTCTCGGCGTCCCCAAGGACGCGGACGACGCGGCCATCAAGAAGGCGTACCGCAAGCTCGCGCGCCAGTACCACCCGGACCAGAACCCGGGCGACGCGTCGGCGGAGGCGAAGTTCAAGGAGATCGGCGAGGCGTACGCCGTGCTGTCCGACTCCGAGCAGCGTCAGCAGTACGACGCCGTGCGCGCCATGGCCGGCGGCGGCGCCCGCTTCGCGGCGGGCCCGGGCGGGGGCGGGGGCAACGGTTTCGAGGACGTCTTCGGCTCGATGTTCGGCGGCGGCGCCGGCCCGAACGTGCGCTATCAGCAGTACCCCCAGGGGGGCGCGGGTGGCGGAGGCTTCGAGGACATCCTCAGCTCCATGCTCGGCGGCCAGGGGGGCTTCCGCGGCGGCCGGCAGCGCGCCGGCTTCACCACGCCGCAGAAGGGCCCGGACGTCGCGGCCGAGACCACGCTGCCGTTCCGCACGGCGGTGGAGGGCGCCACCGTCGAGTTCACGGTGGACGGCCGCAAGGTCAAGACCAAGATCCCCGCCGGGGTGAACGACGGCCGCAAGCTGCGCATCCGCGGCAAGGGGCGCCCCGGTTCGGGCGGCGGCGACGCCGGCGACCTGGTGGTCACCGTGCACGTCGCGCCGCACCCCGTGTTCACGCTCGACGGCGCGAACCTGCGCATGACGGTCCCCGTGACGTTCGCGGAGGCCGCGCTGGGCACGACGGTCGAGGTGCCGACGCTCGACGGGCACACCGTGAAGCTCAAGGTGCCGGCGGGCACGCCTACCGGGCGGGTGCTGCGGGTCAAGGGCCGCGGCGTCAAGAACGCCAAGACTCAGGGTGACCTGCTCGTCACGGTCCAGGTGGCCGTGCCGCAGAAGCTCAGCAAGAAGGCGAAGGAGGCGCTCGAGGCGTTCGCCGCCGAGAGCGACCACGAGGACGTGCGGGCGGGGCTCGCGCAGCGCGCGGCGGAATGACGCCGCGGCGGCGCGCGGGGCGACCGGCCCGGGGCGGCACCGAGGAGCGGCACCGAGCGAGGAGGTAGCGATGGTCACCGAGGACGCGCCGGTGCTGACCGTGTCGCAGGCGGCCCGGCTCGCGGGCATGCACCCGCAGACGCTCCGGCAGTACGACCGCCTCGGGCTGGTCACGCCGCGCCGCACCGCCGGCCGTGGCCGCCGCTACTCGCAGCGGGACGTCGCACGACTGCTCGAGGTGCAGCGCCTCGCGCAGGTGGAGGGCATCAACCTCGCCGGGATCCGGCGCATCCTCGACCTCCAGGAGCACGTCGCCCAGCTCGAGGGCCGACTCGCGGCGCTCGCCATGCAGCCGCCCGGCGGCAGGGTGTTCACGGCAGGCACGACGGGCGACGTCGTCGTCGTGCGCCGCGGCCAGCGCGTGCGCCGCGCGGAGCGGGCCGACCTCGAGGCCGAGGAGGGCGCGCTGGTGCTGTGGCGCCCGCACCGCCGCGGCTGACGACTTTCCGCAACGCAATTCTTCGCTAATTCGCGAGGCAATGGGTAAGGCATTCCTTATTTGACCAGTCGTGAATTCGATCGCGCATTCACTGTGCAATTCCGTGCGAGAGGAATATCGTGGTCGAAGGCGGCGAGAGCCGGCGTCGAGCGGCGAGGAGCGCACCATGAGCACGCTGATGGAGATGCCCGAGGTCACCGAGTGCACGGTCGAGGGCTGCGGCTACAACCACGACCACGGCTGCCACGCCGGGGCGGTGACGATCGCGGGGCACAGCGGCGACGCGGCGTGCGCCACGTTCATCCCGCTGAGCTCCAAGGGCGGCCTCGAGAAGGTCGTCGCCCACGTGGGCGCCTGCCAGCGCGGCGACTGCGTCCACAACACCGACCTCGAGTGCGCGGCGTCGGCCATCCGCGTCGGCCCCGGCCCCGACGACGAGAGCCACGCCGACTGCCTCACGTACGCGCAGCACTGACCCGACCCCCGGGACGTCCCCGGGGCGGCTACCGGGCCAGCTGCGTCAGGAGCTCGACGGCGGCGGCGTGCGACGTCGGGAGGCGCTCCACCCATACCCGGGTGGGGCGCCTCAGCACGTCTCCGAGGCCCATGAGCGCGGCGTTGCGCTCCACCACCCCGCGGGTGGCCTTGGCCAGGTCGGGCACCCCCGTGTCGCGCCGCGCGAGCACCGTGAACACGCCGTCCGTGAGGGCGGCCATCGGATGGCCCTCCCCGAAGACCTGCTCGAGGGCGCGCCCGACGGTCGCGGAGCGCGCGGCGCGGTCCCACGGGGCAAGGCCGTCGACGGCGACGTCCACGACGACGAGGCAGTGCGTGTCCGGCACGCCCTGGTCCGCGCCGACGGCGGCGCCGTAGGTCTCCCGCAGCCGCTCGGCCAGGTACTCGCGGGTGGGCAGCCCCGAGCTGGGGTCGCGCAGAGCGCCGAGCGCTGGCTCCGCGTCGCGGCCTCGCACCCACCCGACGGCGACCGCGCGGATCGCGTCGGGGTCCGGCGGGTGGTGGGCGGAGCGGTACAGGCACTCGACGTCGTCCAGCGTCTCGCCCAGGCCGACGCCGGCCCGCCCGCGCGCGGCGCCTAGCCGGTGCGCGGCGGCGTGGGGGGAGCGGCCGTCGTCGAAGGCCTCGACAAGGGCGTCGACGGCGGGGTGGTACCAGTCGTCAGGACGCAGCCACACCTCGGCGAGGCTCGTCGCACGCCAGCGGTCGATCACGTCCGGGACGTGCTCGGGTGCGTCGTGCTCGGGCGCATCGTTCTCGGGCGCGCCGCGGGGGCCGCTCGTGGACCGGTTCATGATGATGGGACCGCCATGGGCAGCCATCATGACGCAGTTGTCCGCCACTTTCATCGGTAGGTGCCCCGGGATAGCCCTCTCCGCTGCCCGAGGCACGGAAAACTGCGGAAATCCTGCGCTGTTCCTGGGGAATTTCACCCCGGAGGACGAGGCGGGGAGCACGTAGAGTACGGGAGTCTGCGCGGTTGGGCGCGCAGTGCAGCCAGAGCGAGGTCGGCCATGACGGACGTCTACGTGGGGTCAGACGACTCGGCGCGCAGCGACGCCGAGCTGATCCTCGACGTGCGCGGCGGCGACCTCGAGGCGTTCGGGGCCCTCTACACCCGGCACGTCCCGGCGGCGCGGGCCGTGGCCCGGCAGTACGTCCGGTCGTCGGCCGACGCGGACGACCTCGTGTCCGAGGCGTTCCACCGCGTGCTCGACGTGCTGCAGCACGGCGGCGGCCCGGACGCGACCTTCCGCGCCTACCTGCTCACCGTGGTGCGGCGCCTCGCCGCCGACCTCGCGCGGGGCGTGAAGCGCACCCGCCCGACGTCCGACGACGGCACGTTCGAGGCCGCGCTCGGCCTCGTGGACCCCACCGACGTCGCCACGTTCGAGGGCTTCGAGCACTCCGTGGTGAAGAACGCCTACCAGGCGCTGCCGGAGCGCTGGCAAGCCGTGCTCTGGTACACGGAGATCGAAGGGCGTGCGCCGGCGGAGGTGGCCCCGATCCTCGGGCTGACGCCCAACGGCGTGTCCGCGCTCGCCTACCGGGCTCGCGAAGGGCTGCGGGTCGGCTACCTGCAGGAGCACCTCACGCACGCGCCCACCGACGGCTGCCGCGTCGTGAACCCGCTGCTCGGCGCCTACGTGCGGGGCGGGCTCGCCCGGCGCGAGGTCGCGAAGGTCGACGCGCACCTCGAGACCTGCGGGGAGTGCCGGTCCCTCGTGCTCGAGCTCGGGGACATCGCGCACGGCATGCGGGCGGTCGTGGCGCCGCTGGTCGTCGGGCTCGCGGGGCTC
Organism: Isoptericola sp. NPDC056618; assembly: GCF_042792715.1. Lineage (NCBI taxonomy): Bacteria > Bacillati > Actinomycetota > Actinomycetes > Micrococcales > Promicromonosporaceae > Isoptericola > Isoptericola sp. NPDC056618. The sequence continues at coordinate 90,855 of NZ_JBHTVZ010000004.1, forward strand.
GCCGTGGTCGGCGCGCTCCCCATCGGGGGCGCGCTGGGCGGTGCCTTCAGCGGGTCCGTCGCGGCGGGGAGCGTCGGGGCCGGCAGCGCCACGGGTGCCGTCGGTGCCGGGAGCGCGGGGAGCGTCGGCGCCGTCGCGGGCACCAGCACCGCCGCGTCGAGCTCGGTCGGCGCCGGCGCGGTCGGGGGCGCGAGCATCACCGGCGGCGCAGGCGTCACGAGCAGCGCCGCCGCCGGGACGACGGCGGCCGCGACGGCCGGCACGACGGCCGCCGGGACGACTGCCGCCGGAGCCGCCACGGCGACCGCCGCCACCGCGGGCACGACGGCGGCGGCGACGGCGGGCACGGCGGCCGCCGCGGGCGCCGCCGTCGGCACGGCGAGCGTCGCCGCCGCGGCGAGCGCGGTCGCCGTCGCGACCGTCGGGGTCGTCACGGTGCTCAACGCGCTCGGCGGCGGCGAGGAGCCGCCCACGACCGCACCGCAGGCGCCCGTGACCGTCCAGGGCGCCCCGTGGAACCCGCCCGGGGAGCAGCCGGGCGAGGGCGCGGTGCAGCCCGCCGAGGACGAGCCGGCCGAGCCCAGCGCCGACCCGACGAGCCCGGTCAACCTGCTCGGCACCACGATCTTCGCCCCCGTCGCGGACCTCACGGTCACGGCCGCCGGGGCCCCCCTCGAGCCGCGCACCGCGCAGCCCCTGGTGCTCACCGTCGCCAACACGGGGAAGGCGACGGCGAGCGAGACGGTCGTCGAGGTCGCGCTCCCGGACGGCGTCGACCTGGCCATGCCGCAGGCGCCGGCCGGCGCGTCCGTCGGCGACGTGCTCGCGGCCGACGCCCTGTCGTGCACGCCGGGGGACACCACGGGGCGGACGGCGCGCTGCACGGTCGGCACCCTCGAGCCGGGCACGTCGCGCGACGTCTCGGTGCCGGTGCGCGCGCACGCCGGCGGCAGCTACGCGATCGGGGCCGCGGTCTGGGCCGAGGGCGTGGGGCGGGAGAACATCGCCCTGCCGCCCACCACCGTGCGGCCGTACGGCGCGGAGCTCACGGCCTCCAGCGGCGACGCCGTCCCGGTCTCGAACCCGGGCGCGGCCTGGGTGCCGGTCACGGTGCGGAACACCGGCGACCAGCCCGCCGTCGCCTGGTCGGTGCAGCTGGGCGTGCCCGCCGGGCTGAGGCCGGTCACGACCGACGGCGACCTCGCCTGCGTGCCGGGCACGGGCGGCGACCAGGGCGCCGTCTGGACCTGCGTGGCCAAGCCCGAGGCCGCCCCGCTGGCGCCGGGTGAGCAGCGGTCCGTCCGGCTGCGCGTCGTCGCGGACGGCTCGGCCACCCCGGGGCCGATGACGGTCTCCGCCGCACCGCAGCTACCGGGCTCCCCGCACACCGTGGGCGGCAACGCCGCGGTGACGGTGGCGCAGTCCTGGGCCGGCGCGGCCTCGGGAGCACGCGCGGTCGAGGCCCGGTGCGCCGCCGTCGGCGGCGTGGCCACGGCCTCCGCCGTGGTCGAGGGAACGTACGTCAACCTCACCGACCAGAGCCTCGCGGTGCGGCTCGACGCGGCGGGCGACACCGCCGCGGCGGCGCAGGAGGTCGCGCCGGGGGCGTCGGTCACCGTGCGGGTCCCCGACGGGCTCCGGGTCCCCGCCGGCGGCGCCACGTGGACGGTCGCGACGACCCTCGGCGGCGAGACCTACCGGACCAGCGTGCCCGCCGGGACGCACGGTTCCGCGGAGTGCTACGACCCGAGCTGGGCCGTCTCGAAGACCGCCGAGACCGTGAACGTCGACGGCCGCCTGCAGGTGCGTGGCACGCTCACCAACACCAGCGACGAGGCGATGCGGGTCGGGATGACCGCCGCCGGCGTCACCGCGGAGCAGAAGCGGCTCGCGCCGGGGGAGAGCGCCACGTTCGTCGCGGCGACCGACCGCACCTCGCTCGCCGCGGGCGCCGCCGAGTTCCAGCTGTACCGCTGGGTGGCCGACCGCGACAACGACGAGCCCGCGCAGGGCGTGGTGCCCGCCGTCGCCCCGACGGCGTCGTACGCCGCCGCGACGCTCGCGCCCACGGTCGGCGGGCAGGTGACGCTCACTGCCGCCGAGTGCCGGTTCGACGCCTCCGCCGACACGTCGTGGCGCACCGTCACCGTCCCCGTGGACAACAGCGGCTCCACGCACGCGGTGCGCTTCGCGGCGGCGGACCGCGCCGGGAACGGGGATTCCGCGACGGTCGCAGCCGGCGCCACCGGCACCCTCACGATGGCCGTGCCGTGGGGCACCCGCAGCCTGGCGGTCACCGCCGACGGTCGCGACCTCGCCACGGTGGACGTGCCCGGCTTCGAGAGCTGCGCCACCGTGGCCTGGCCCGGCTCGGTGGACGTGTCCACCGTGACCCGGTGCGTCGACGACCGCGCGCAGGTGGAGGTCGACGTGCGCAACCGCGGCGGCGGCGCGTGGAAGGCGGCCCTCGGGGGCGGGGACGGGACGTCGGTCGAGCCGGGCTCCACCGTCACGCTCCGCACCTCCCCGGGCGGGCTGACGGCGGACGCCGGCCACGTCACCGTGCGGCTCTCCCGCGAGATCGAGGAGCGCACGCGGTCGGTCGAGCGGACGTTCGACCACGGCGCGGTGTCGTGCGTCGTCGTCGACCCGCAGGCGCGGCTCGACCCGGGCGCCGTGCAGGTGGAGAAGGGGCGGTGGCGCTCGACGTCCACCCGGGCGGTGGCGGTGGTGCTCGACAACACCGGGTCGTCGGTGCCGCAGGACTTCGCGGTGCGTGGCTCGAACGGCGCGTCCGTCGACGTGACCGTGCCCGCCCGCCAGAGCCTGACCGCCGACGGCGGCACCGTGCGGGGCCGCGACGGGGCCAGGTACACCGTGCGCGCCGGCGACTGGTCCGCCGACCTCGCCGTCGACCCCTTCACGGGCACGACCGGCTGGTGCGCGGACCGGGTCCGCTGGAGCGGTGGGTACGAGGTGGGCGACGTCGCGTCGTGGCACGGCGCGAACTACCGCTACGTCGGCCGCGGCGCCCAGGAGGACGGCGCGGACAGCGCCCAGAAGCGTCAGGACGGAGACCACGCCCGGGGCCACGGCTGGGGCCGGACCTGGGAGCGCATCGGGGACTGCGAGTACCGCTGAGCCCTCCCGGGCCCGGACCGGTCAGACGATGCCGTACAGCCGGTCCCCGGCGTCGCCGAGGCCGGGGACGATGTACTTCTGGTCGTTGAGCCGCTCGTCGACGGCGGCCACGACGATCTGCACGTCGACGCGCGAGCCGATCGCGTCGTCGAGCACCTTCAGGCCCTCGGGGGTGGCGAGCAGGCACACGGCGGTGACGTCGCGGGCGCCGCGCTCCAGCACGTAGTCGATGGCCGCGACGAGCGTGCCGCCGGTGGCGAGCATCGGGTCGAGGAGGAACACCTGCCGGTCCGTGAGGTCGTCGGGCAGGCGGTTCGCGTACGTGACGGCCTCGTACGTGGACTCGTCGCGCTGCAGGCCGAGGAAGCCGACCTCCGCCGTCGGGATCATCCGCGTCATGCCCTCGAGCATCCCCAGCCCGGCGCGCAGGATCGGCACCACGATGGGGCTCGGGTCGCTGAGGCGCACGCCCGTGGTGGTGGTGACCGGGGTGCGGATCTCCTTCGGCTCGGTGCGCACGTGCCGCGTCGCCTCGTAGGCGAGCAGGGTCACGAGCTCGTCGACGAGGAGACGGAACGTCGCCGACGGGGTGTTCTCGTCGCGGAGGACGGTGAGCTTGTGGTCCACCAGCGGGTGGTCGGCGACGTGCAGGCGCATGGCCCCACGGTACCCGCGAGTTGTCAGGGCCAGCGCACGGTATACGTGGCTGTGGCCCTGACAGCTCGCGGGGCCGTTAGCCTGGCGGGCATGACGTCCGACGCCGAGCCCGCCGGCCCCGCCCGGCCCGGCCTGGCGCTGCCCTGGGCCGACGGCGAGTTCCCGCCGCACACGGTCAGCCAGCGGCGCGCGGTGTGGGACGCGCTCATGGGGCTGGCGCTGCACGAGGCGTCGCACGCGCTCGCCAGCGACGACGTCCCCGTGGGCGCGCTCGTCGTCGACGCGGACGGCCGGCTCGTCGGGCTCGGCCGCAACCGCCGCGAGGAGACCGGGGACCCCACGGCGCACGCCGAGGTGCTCGCGCTGCGGCAGGCCGCCACCACGCGCGGCGAGTGGCGGCTCGAGGGCTGCACGCTCGTCGTCACGCTCGAGCCGTGCGTGATGTGCGCGGGCGCGCTCGTCGCGTCGCGCGTGCGGCGGCTCGTCCTCGGCGCCTGGGACCCCAAGGCCGGCGCCACGGGTTCCGTGTGGGACCTCGTGCGCGACCAGCGCGCCAACCACGCCGTCGAGGTGGTCGGCGGCGTGCGCGAGGACGAGTGCGGCGGAATCCTGCGAGACTTCTTCGAGTCCCGCCGCTGACGACGACGTCCGCGCGGGCCGATGAGTCCCCACGACGACGGAGGTCAGCAGGGCATGGACACGACGGCACGCGCGGCGGCACCCACCCCGGCGGCACCCACCCTGGCCGAGTACGCCCGGCACAGCGCGTACTCCGACCCCGGCGCGCACGCCCCCCTGCTCCGGGCCGTCGCGCCGGACGCGGCCGCCGTCTCCGCGGCGGCGTGCGCGACGATCGTGCACTACCGCGCGGGCAGCCCCGCGCTCGCCGACGCCCAGCGTGCCGACATCGACCAGCGGTGGCTGGCGACGATCCTCGACACCGCCGTCGCCCGCCGGCCGGGCCCGCTCGCCGCGCCCCGCGACCTGCCGCAGCAGGTCGCCGGCTGCTGCCGCGACCACACGCTGTTCTCGCTCGGCGTGCTGCGCGAGCACGGCGTGCCGGCGCGGTCGCGGATCGGGTTCGCGGGCTACTTCGAGCCCCCGTTCTTCCACGACCACGTGGTGGTGGAGCACTGGGACGCCGGCGGCACGGGTGAGGACGGCCGCTGGGTGCGCTGGGACCCGGAGCTGTCGGACGACGGCTCGTGGGGCTTCGACCCTCGCGACCTGCCCACCGGCCCGGCGTCGCCCTTCCCCACGGCGGCGGAGGTGTGGCGCGCGATCCGCGCGGGCGAGGCGGACCCGGCGTCGTACGGCGTCGCGCCCGAGCTTCCCGAGCTGGGTGGCCAGGACTTCGTGCGCGGCTACGTGCTGCTCGAACTGGCGCACCGGATGCGCGACGAGGTGCTGCTGTGGGACGTCTGGGGCGGGACGCCGGACGACGTCCCCGGCGTCGCGGAGCTCTGGGCGCAGGAGGTGCCCGACAGCGGCGGCGAGCGGTCGCCCGAGCCGTCGTCCGACGAGCTGGACGCGCTGGCCGACGACGTCGCCGCGCTGCTGGTCGCGGCCGACGCCGGGGACGCCGCCGCGGAGGCCGCGCTCGCGGAGCGCTACGCCGGCCGGTGGGCGGCCCGCGGCCGGGTCACGACCCTCTCGCCGACCGGCCGGGTCGGCATCACGGACCTGCGGGCCCGCACCACGCGCTGGGCGGACGCCCCGGCCTGACGGGCCCGGCCGGCCGGCCGTGCGGAGGTGGCGGGCGGAGGGGACGGGACCGGCGCGCCTCAGAGCGCCGCGGCGCGGACGCCGAAGACGTCCCGCAGGGCGCGTCGCGCGGCGTGCCACCCGCCCATGCCGTGCACGCCGGGGCCGGGCGGGGTCGACGCCGAGCAGAGGTAGACGCCCCCGGCCACGCGGTAGGGGTTCGCACGCAGCGTCGGGCGGGAGACCATCTGCCACATCGTCGCGGCGCCGGCGGAGATGTCCCCGCCGACGTAGTTCTGGTTGTGCTCCGCCATGGCGGCGGCGGGGATCGCCCGGCTGGCCACGACGACGTCGCGGAACCCCGGCGCGAAGCGCTCGATCTGGGCGGTGACGGTCTCCGTGACGTCCACGTCGGACCCCGCGGGCACGTGGGTGTACGCCCACAGGGGCCGCAGCTCGCCCGTCCCGGAGCCGACCCGGCGGGACGGGTCCGTGACCGTGGGATCGCTGACCAGGCACACGGGACGCTCGGCGTGCCGGCCCGCGGCGACCTCGTTCTCCGCGGCGACCATCTCCGCCCGGGTGCCGCCCACGTGCACCGTGCCGGCGCGGCCCACCTCCGGCTCCGCCCAGGGCACCGGGCCGGACAGCACGTAGTCCACCTTGGCGGCCGCGTTCCCGTGGCGGAACGCCCCCAGCGCGCGGCGCAGGCCCGGCGGGACGGCGGGGCCCAGCACGTCGAGCAGCGTGCGGGGCGTCGTGTCGAACAGGACGGCGCGTGCGGCGGGCAGGTCCGCCGGCGAGCGCACCCGGTGCCCCGTCACGACCGTGCCGCCGTGCGCCTCCAGGTCCGCGACGAGCGCCGCCACGATCGCCCCGGACCCGCCGCGCGGGACCGGCCAGCCGCCGTCGAACCCGCCGTCGGACGCTGGGCGCACCCCGGTGGGCCGAGCACCGGACAGGCCGGGGGCGGCGTGTGCCAGGGCGCCGAGCAGCAGCGAGGTGCCGGCGCCGGACAGCGACGGCAGCCGGGTGATGGTGTGCGCGGCCACGCCGGTGAGCAGCGCGGGCGCCGCCTCGCCGGAGAACCGGGCGTCCCAGGCCGCCGTGCCCTGCTCCGCGAGGCCCAGGCCGAACCGGGCGGCGGCGAGCGTCGCGCGCACGGGGTCGGCGCCGTCGAGCACCCCGGGCGGCACCGACCGGTGGTCGCCCAGCGCGACCGCGACCACGGCCTCCCACCGCGCGGCCAGCGGGCCGAGCAGGGAGCGCCACGCCGCGCCGTCGGGCCCGAGGCGCTCGGCCGTGCGCTCCAGGTCGCGGTACGCGACGGCGGCCCGCCGGCCGGGCAGCGGCTGCGCGTAGGCGACCTCGGGGGTGAGGAGCTCGACGCCGTGCGCCCGCAGGTCGAACGCGCGGAAGAACGGCGACGCCCACGCCATCGGGTGCACCGCCGAGCACAGGTCGTGCACGACGCCGGCGGGCATTCCCGCGACCAGGTCGCCGTCGTCGCCGGGAGCGAGCGTCCGGGCGCCCCCGCCGACGGTCTCGTTCGCCTCCAGGACCGTCACCGACAGCCCCGCGCGGGCGAGCGTCACCGCGGCCGCGAGCCCGTTGGGCCCCGAGCCGACCACGACGGCGTCCAGCATGCTGCCTCCCTCCGGCCGCCGCGGGCGCCCTCCGGGTGGGATCTCCCTACCGTCACGACGTGGGTGCGCGCACTGTCCGGCCGATACGACGCAGCCTAGTCTCGACGTCATGACCAGCACGGACGCCGCCGCCCGCGGCGTGGACGCCGCCCCGGCCCTGAGCTCGCGGGCCGCCCTGCTGCGCGCGCCCGTCGACCCGGCCACGGGCCGCGCCGTCGCGCAGCTCGCCGTGGGGACGGTGTGGCTGGCGAGCGCCGGCGTGGTCGTGTGGGTGCTGGTGCTCGTGTCGTCGGTCCTCGTGCCCGCCCTGGGGCTCGGCCTGCTCGCGCTCGGCGCGACGCTGCCGGTCGCCCGCTGGTTCGGCGCCCTCGAGCGGGAGCGGCTCGCCGCCCAGACCGGCGTCGTCGTGGCGGGCCCGCCGCTCGCCGCGCCCGGCCTGCCGCGGTCGTGGGCCGGCCTCGGTCAGACGCTGCGCGACGGTCGGGCGTGGGCGGCCGCGGGGTACGCACTCGCCGCGATGCTGGTGTCCTCGGCGTTCCTCGCCGCGGTGGTGGCCCTGGTCGCCGGCGCGGTCGCGCTCGTCGTCGTGATGGCGCGGGGCGGGGTCGGCGCGGCCGGCGGCGCCCCGGGGCTGGCGTGGCCGGTCGCGCTGGTCGGCGGCGCCGTCGGCGCCGTGCTGCTGCTGTGGCTCGGGGCCGCCGCCGCCCAGGCGGGCACCTCCCTCGTCCTGGCGCTGGCGCGGGCGTGCCTCGGCCCGTCCGCGGCGGACCTCGCCCGCGCCCGGGCGCGCGACGCCGAGCACGCGGCGAGCGCGGCGGCCGAGCGCGCCGCCGTCCTCACCGAGACGCGGACCCAGGCGGTCGCGGCCGCGGACGCCGAGCGCCGCCGCATCGAGCGGGACCTGCACGACGGCGCCCAGCAGCGGCTCGTCGCGCTCGGGGTGGAGCTCGGCGTGGCCCGCCGGCTCGCCGAGCACGACCCGGCCGCGTCCGCCGCGGCCCTCGAGCACGCGCACGGCGAGGTGAAGGCGACGCTCGCCGAGCTGCGCGACCTCGTGCGCGGCATCCACCCCGCCGTCCTGTCCGACCGCGGGCTCGACGCCGCCCTGTCCGCGCTGGCGGCGCGCAGCCCGGTCCCCGTGCGGGTCGAGGCGTCCCCCGACGTCTCCCGGGCCGGCTCCGCGGCGCAGGCCGCGGCCTACTTCGTCGTCGCTGAGGCGCTGACCAACGTGGCCAAGCACGCCGACGCGCGCTCCGTCCGGGTGCGTGCCGACGTCGTGGACGTCGGTGGGGACGACGGTGGGGACGACGACGCCCGCCTGCGCGTCGTCGTGGAGGACGACGGCCGGGGCGGCGCCGAGCCGTCGCCCGGCAGCGGCCTCGCGGGCCTGCGCGGGCGGGTCGCCGCGCTCGACGGCGTCTTCGAGCTCGACAGCCCGCCCGGCGCGGGCACCCGACTGACCGTGGAGGTGCCGTGCGCATCGTGATCGCCGAGGACTCCGTGCTCCTCCTGGACGGCCTGACCCGGCTGCTGGCCGCCGAGGGCCACACGGTGACCGGCCACCGCACCGCCGACGAGCTGGTCGCCGCCCTGTCGCGGCCCGGTGCCGCGCTGCCCGACCTGCTCGTCACCGACGTCCGGATGCCGCCGTCGCACACCGACGAGGGCCTGCGGGCCGCGCTGCACCTGCGCAGCCTGCACCCGGACCTGCCGATCCTCGTGCTGTCGCAGTACGTCGAGCAGCGGTACGCGTCCGAGCTCCTGGCCCGCGGCGCGCACGCCCTCGGGTACGTGCTCAAGGACCGGGTGGCCGACGTCGACGCGTTCCTCGACGCCGTCGGCCGCGTGGCCGGCGGCGGCACCGTCATCGACCCCGAGGTGGTCACGCAGGTCATCGCCCGCAGCCGCCGCTCCGACCTCGACCAGCTCACCCGCCGCGAGCGCGAGGTGCTCGCGCTCATGGCCGAGGGCCGCTCCAACACCGCGATCGCGGACCGCCTCGTCGTCGGGATGCCCGCCGTCGAGAAGCACGTCACCAGCATCCTCACCAAGCTCGGGCTGCCGCCCGACGCCGACGACAACCGCCGCGTGCTCGCCGTGCTGCGGTGGCTCGACGAGAACGGAGCACGACCATGACCGCCACCGGACCCACCGTCGGACCCACCGTGCCCGCCCCGCCGGCCCCGCAGGAGCCGCACCGCGGCCCCGTCGGGCGCGCGCTGCTCGTGACCGGCATCGTCGTCGGGCTGCTCGCCGTGGCCTGGGGCGCGCTGTTCCTCGTGGACCGCGCCGTCGCGAGCACCACGACGCAGCACGAGACGTACGCGGCGGCCGGCACCGTCGAGCTGGTCGCCGACGGCGACGTCACCGTCCGTGCCGTCGAGGGCGGGGAAGTCGAGGTCGACGCGATCGCACGCACCGGCCTCACGAGCCCCACCTACAGCGCCGACGAGGGGGCCGACCGGCTCGCCGTGCGGCACGAGTGCGAGGGCCTGCGGTGGGTCCCCGGCCGGTGCGCCGGCGACCTGGCCGTCACGCTGCCGGCGGGCACCACGCTGGTGGTGCGCACCTCCAACGGCGACGTCGTCGCGTCCGGCGTCACCGGGGGAGCGGAGTTGCGGTCGAGCAACGGCGACGTCGAGGTGACGCGCGCGGCCGGCGGGCTTCATGCCGGCTCGAGCAACGGGGACGTCGTCGTCGACCGCGCGGTGGGGGACGTCGTCGCGACCTCGTCGAACGGGTCGATCGAGGTGACGGGCGTCGAGGGCAGTCTCGACGCGGACACCAGCAACGGCCGGGTCGACGTCTCCGGCGTGACCGGCGACGTCCGGGCCGAGTCCAGCAACGGCGACGTCACCGTCGTCGGCGACGGCGAGCCCGTGCGGCTCACGATCGAGACGTCGAACGGGGAGCAGACCACCGAGGGGCCCACCGACCCCGAGGCGGACCGCACGGTGGACGTCCGGTCGTCCAACGGCGACGTCGCGTACCTCGTGCGCTGACGCGGGCCCCGGGCACCTCCGCGCGGCGGATATCGTCGTCGGCCATGGGGATCTTCTCGCGCCGGACGCCGGCTCCGCCCGGCCCCGTCGAGCCGTTCGAGCTGCTGGTCGACACCGTCTTCGCCGTCCCGACGCGGGGCCACGTGTTCACCGGCACCGTGGCGTCCGGGCGGGTGCGCACCGGTCAGCCCGCGGTGCTGCACCTGCCGACGGGTGACCACCCCGTGACCGTCACCCGGATCGACGTGCGGCGCCGCAAGGCCGACGCCGCCGAGGCCGGCACCGAGGCCGCCGTCTACCTCGGTGGGCTGGGGCGCGGCGCGCTGCCCGTCGTCCCCGGCGGCGACGGGAGCCTGATCGACGCCGAGAGCGTCCGGGGCTGCCGCCTCGTCTCGGCGCCGTAGCCGCGTCCGGCCCGTCAGAGCCGGTCGGCCAGCGCGACGAGGGTCTCGGTGACGCCGTCGTCCACCTTGAGCGTGGCGAGCGGGTCCCCGCGCGTCTCGCCGCGGTTGACGATGACCACCGGCTTGTCGGCCTTGGCCGCGTGCCGCACGAACCGCAGGCCGCTCATCACGGTGAGCGACGTGCCCGCCACGAGCAGCGCGTCGGCGTCGTCCACCAGGGCGTACGCGCGCTGCACCCGCTCGCGCGGCACGTTCTCGCCGAAGTAGACGATCTCCGGCTTGAGCACGCCGCCGCAGAACTCGCACGGCGCCGGCACGAAGTGGCTGGTCTGCTCGATGACGGCGTCCGCGTCGGGCGCGGTCTCGATGTCCGCGACCGTGGCGCCGTCGTCGAGCACCGACTCCACGAAGCCCGGGTTGAGCGCGTCGAGCCGCTCCGCGAGGTGCGCGCGGCTGATGACCCGCCCGCAGCTCAGGCAGATGACGCGGTCGTACCGGCCGTGCAGGTCGATGACGTGGCGCGAGCCCGCGTCCTCGTGCAGCAGGTCCACGTTCTGCGTGATGACGCCGCGCACCAGCCCGCGCTCCTCCAGCCGAGCGAGCGCCCGGTGCCCCGCGTTCGGTTCCGTGCGGTGCACCACCTGCCAGCCCACGTGGTTGCGCGCCCAGTAGTGGCGGCGGAACGCCTCGTCGGCCACGAACTGCTGGTACGTCATCGGCGCGCGCTTCGGAGAGTCCGGGCTGCGGTAGTCCGGGATGCCCGAGTCCGTGGACACTCCCGCGCCCGTGAGCGCGGTGACCGTGCGGCCCTGGAGCAGGCGGACCGCGTCGTCGATCGTGCCGTGGTGCACGACGGCGTCGGGCGGGAGCTCCCACCGCCGGTCCTGGTACGTCGGGGCGAGCGGACGGGGCACGGGTTGCACGCCTTCGAGCGTACGTCGCCGCGGCCGCCGCCACCCGGTCCTGCGGGGGAGGACGAGGGTCCGGACCACCTCGCCGTCAGCTGGTGGTGGTCGACGACGACTGACCGCCCTCGTCGGTCTGGTCGGACTGGGCGCCCTGGTCGGTCGAGCCGCCGGGAGCGGCTCCCCCGGGGCCACCCATCCCTCCGGCGGGCTCCTCGCCGGCCGTGGCCGTGCCGACCTCGTCGCCGTCGGCGATGAGCGTGTACGTGTCGCCGTCCGTGATCTCCGGGCCGGTGTAGACGACCGACTGGGCCGTCTTCGACAGCGTGATCGTCGCGACCTCGGTCCCGTCGGCGTCCACGACCGCCACCTCGGTGCCGGCCTCCAGCGTGGCGTCGGCGGTCAGCGCCACCCAGCCCTGCGTCGAGTCCTCGTCGAAGGCCTCGGCCATGCCCGCCGACCCGACCGCCAGCACCGTGCCGCCGGAGACCGTGCTGCCGCCCGCGGAGTCGAGCGCGCCGTTGCCGCCGTTCGTCGGGCCCTCGACGACGACGTCGCCGCCGCTGACCACCGTGACGCCGTTGGAGTCCAGGCCGTCGCCCTCCGCGTCCACGTGCAGCGTGCCGCCCGTGATCGTCAGCGACGCGCCCTCCTGAACCGCGTCCATGCCGCCGCCCCCGCCGCCGCCGCCCTGGGGAGCCTCGCCCTGGGGCATCTCGCCGTCGGCGGGCGGCTCGCCGGTCGGCATCTCGCCGTCCGCCGGGGGCTCGGGCTGCGCCTGCTGGTCCTCCGTCGTCGTGTCGTCGGTCGTGCCGTCCGTGGTGTCGTCGGTCGCGCCGTCCTCGGTGGTCGTCTCGTCCTCCGCCTCCTTGACGGTCGCGTTGAGACCGTCGTCGGTGGAGGTGATGTCGGTGTCGCCGCCGGAGACGGCGATGGTCGCGGCCTCGACGCCCTCCTCGGAGCCGGTCACGGTGAGCGTGCCGTCCGTGATCGCGACGTCGGTGAAGCCCTGCACGCCGTCCGACCCGGCCTCGACGGTGACGTCGCCGCCGGTGAGCGCGACGTACCCGGCGGTCACGTCGTCGTCGGCGTCGGACTTCAGCCCGTCGCCGCCGGCGGTGACGTCGACTGTGCCCCCGGAGACGACCAGGTAGTCCTTGCCGCGGATCGCGTCGTCGGCGGCGTCGACGGTGATGCTGCCGCTCGCGATCACGAGCCCGTCCTTGCCGGTGATGCCGTCGTTCGCGTTCCCGACCACGTCGAGCGCGCCGCCGCCGGAGACCGCCAGGTCCGCCGTGGAGTACAGCGCGGCGTTGGCGGCGTTGTCCGACGTCGTGTCGGCGTACTCCGCGGCGTCCTCGAGCCGGTTGGTGGAGCCGTCGGCGAGGACGACCGACACCTGGTCGGCGTCCCGCACGTCGATCGCGGCGCCGGTGGAGCTGGTGACGTCCGCGCCGTCCAGCACGAGCCGCACGACGCCGTCGGCCGACGAGTCGACCACGACCTGGCCGTCGTCGAGCGTGCCGGAGACGCGGTACGTGCCCGGCTCGGTGATGGTGACGGTCGACCCGTCGACGGTGACGCCGTCGCCGGAGGCCGCCGCCGACACCGAGGCGGAGTCGCCGTCGAGCGTGACGGCGACCTCGTCGGCCGTGTCCCACGTCGCGTCGGCCAGGGCGGCGGTGTCCTCGGACGACAGGTTCTCCGCGAGGACGTCCTGAGCGGAACGACCCGAGTTGTCCGTCGCGGACACCTGGGCGGTGGTGGTGCCGGAGCCGTCGGAGGCGGCGGTCGTCGAGCCGGCGCTGCACGCGGCGAGCGCGCCGACGGTCAGGCTGCCCGCGGCGGCGAGCGCCACGGTACGGGTCCAGAGGGTCTGGGGTCGGGGGATGCGCATGGTTCGGGTCCTCTTCGCTGGTGGTGGGAGGGGTGGCAGGGGTCGGGGTCAGGCGGCGCCGAGCCGCTCGCGCCGCAGGCGGCGCCAGGGGTGGTCGGGCAGGTCGGGCCGCAGGGTCGCGAGCCCGGTCGCGTACTTGGAGATGCGGTCGGGGCGGTGGCCGGCGCGCCAGAGGGCGCGGTCGGCGGACGACGGCGCGGTGCCGGCCTTGGTCTCGACGACGACGAGGTCGCCGACGTCGGCCGTGCCGCCGCCGCGGGCGGCGCCGTCGGGGCCGGCGAGCCGCCATCGCAGGCCGGTGTCGAGCGTGACGCGGGCGTCGGGCAGCAGCACGGTGGTGCGCCGGTAGGCGGAGCGCAGCACGGGGGCGAGCTGCGCCGACGGGGGCGCGGCGAGTCGGGCGGCGGCGAGGCGGTCGTCGACGAACTCGAGGCCCTCGCCGGCCAGCGGGGTCGCGGGCTCCCACGGGCGGCGCTCCTTCACCGTGACGCCGCGGGCGGCGCGCGTCTTGACCTCGAGGAACGTGGCGTTCCCCGTGTCGACGTAGGTGCGGGTGCGGACCTTGAACCGCCGGCGACGGCGACGCGCGGCCAGCCGGAAGGTCAGCAGGTCGGCCGTGTCGTAGTACGTCGAGGCGTACGTGAACGACCGGTCGCCGTCGATCTCCAGCACGCGCGGGCCGTGCGCGGCCAGCGCGGAGAGCAGCGCCGCGACCTCGGCGGGGGTGAGCACGTACTTGCGGTCGACGCGGGTCTGGAGGGCGGCGGTGGCGTCGAGCTCCTCGAGGGTGACCGGCGCGGCGCCGGCCAGGCCGCGGGCGACGACGGTCCCGGCGGTCACCGGGTCACCGTCAGGGCGTCGTCCCGGACGGCGACCGGCCGGGCGGGCCGGCCGCCGTCGCGCGGCAGGTCGTACCGCACCTCGACGCGCGTCGTGTCGTCGGCGAGGTCGATCTCCTGCACGGACACGGACCGCACGCGGGCGCCCAGCAGGGTCTCGAGGTGGGCGGTGAGCTCGGCGCGGTCGACGACGGCGCGGTCGAGGACGATCGTCTGCGACCCGTGCCGCGCCAGGAGCCGCGGGTGGTCCGCGACGGCCATGACGACGAGGATCAGCGCGGACCCGGCGACGCCGAGCCAGCCGGCCGACGTGCCCAGCCCGCCCAGCAGGCCCAGCGCGAGCGCGGCGAAGTAGTACGCGACCTCGCGCTGCGACAGCTCGTCGGACCGCAGCCGGATGATCGACAGCACGCCGAAGAGCCCGAGCCCGAGGCCCGCGGCGACCGAGGTCGACGCCAGCACGGCCGACACCGCCAGCACACCGACGTTGACGCCGAGGTACGCGACCACGAGGTCGCGGCGGCGGTGCCGGGGGAAGTAGAGGGCGAACGTCAGGATCGACACGGCGACGAGGTCGACGGCGTACAGGGCTGCGGGAGGCATGCGGGCTCCGGGAGATCAGGGACCGGTCGTGGTCCGTGGGTGGGAAGGACACCCAGTGGACACCTCGCGCTCAGGTGGGCACTGGGGGCGCCCTGGGAATCCGCTGCGAGGGGTGGACGGACGCTGGGAACGCCGCTGAGCAGGCCCGACGTGCGGGCAACGGCCGGTCGTGCTGATCATCGGGGCGTGACGCAGGAGACAGGACGACGCCGGCTCGCGGCCGCCGGCCTCGCGCTCGTCGTCACGCTCGCCGGGACGGGGTGCGTCGCGAGCAGGCAGCAGCCCGGCCAGGCGACGGCGGCGGTGGCGGACGCGCTCGCGGAGGCCGGTTCCGCGGGGGAGACGGCGCGGATCGCCGTCGGCCTGCTCGACGAGGGCCGGGTCACCGGACCCGTCGCCGACACGGTGCTGCTGGACCAGCTACGCGTGCTCGACGACGCCGAGTCGGCGCTCACGACCCTGGTGCCGCCCGACGCCGCGACGGCGGCGCGCCGGACCACCGGGCTGGACGCCGTGGGCGACGTCTCGGACGCCGTCGTCGCGGCGCGCTCGTGGGTGGCCGCACGGTCCGGGGGAGACCTCGCCGGCGCCGACGGCGTGCCCCCGTCGTCCGACGACCTCCTCGTCGAGCTCGCGACCGCCGTCGACGCGACCGACGCCGCCCTGGCCGAGGCGGGCGGGCCGTGAAGAAGCTGCTCGCCGCCGCGCTCGGCATCCTCACCGCCATCGGCGGGTTCGTCGACATCGGGGACCTGGTGACCAACGCCGTCGTCGGGTCCCGGTTCGGCATGTCGCTCGCCTGGGTGGTGGTGCTCGGCGTGGTCGGCATCGTGCTGTTCGCGAGCATGTCCGGGCGGGTCGCGGCGGTGAGCGGCCGCGCCACCTTCGAGATCATCCGCGAGCGGCTCGGGCCGCGGGCCGCGGGCGCGAACCTCCTCGCGTCGTTCGCCATCAACCTGCTCACGCTCACCGCGGAGGTCGGGGGCATCGCGCTCGCCCTGCACCTCGCGAGCAGCGTGGAGCCGCGCCTGTGGATCCCGGTCGCGGCGCTCGCGGTGTGGCTCGTGCTGTGGCGCGTGAAATTCCAGATCATGGAGAACGTCGCCGGCCTCATGGGGCTGCTGCTCGTGGGGTTCGCGATCGCGCTGTTCCAGCTCGGCCCGGACTGGGGCGAGCTGCTGCGCCAGGCCGTGCCGCCGTCGCCGCCGGGCACGGAGCACCCGGCGTCGTACTGGTACTACGCCGTCGCGCTGTTCGGCGCGGCGATGACGCCGTACGAGGTGTTCTTCTTCTCGTCGGGGGCCGTCGAGGAGCGATGGACCGCCAAGGACCTCGGCACCAACCGGCTCAACGTGCTGCTCGGCTTCCCCCTGGGCGGCCTGCTGTCGCTCGCCATCGCGGCGTGCGCCGCCGTCGTGCTGCTGCCCGCGGGCATCGAGGTCTCGTCGCTGTCGCAGATCGTGCTGCCGGTCGCGCAGGCGGGCGGGGTGCTGCTGCTCGCCGTCGTGATCCTGGGGATCGTGGCCGCCACGTTCGGCGCAGCCCTGGAGACGGCCCTGTCCAGCGGGTACACGCTGGCGCAGTACCTCGGCTGGTCGTGGGGCAAGTTCCGCCGGCCGGCGCGGGCGGCGCGCTTCCACCTCACGATGATCGTGGCGCTGCTGCTCGCCGTCGGGATCCTCATGACGAGCGTGGACCCGGTGGCGGTGACGGAGATGTCGGTGGTGTTCTCCGCCGTCGCGCTGCCGCTCACGTACGTGCCGATCCTCGTCGTGGCCAACGACCCGGAGTACATGGGCGAGCACGTCAACGGGCGGGTGGTCAACGCGCTGGGCACGGTGTACCTGGTGATCGTGATCGTCGCGGCGGTCGCGGCGATCCCCCTGATGATCGCGACGGGAGCGGGCTCATGACGGACCCGAGGGGAGAGGTGCGCCTCGTCGACGCCCGCCTGCACCTGCTGAGCCGGCAGGTGCTGGACGCGGACGGCGAGCCGGCCGGCGCGGTCGACGACCTGGCCCTCGCAGGCCCGGACGGGGGCGAGGTGGAGGCGGGCCGGGAGACGCACGTGGAGGCGATCCTGGTCGGCCCCGTGCTGGCGACGCGGCTCTTCGGCGGCCGCGTGCCCGACAGCCGGCTGCCCCGCATCGCGTGGGACGACGTCGGGCACGTCGGGACGGCGATCGAGCTCACCGTGCCCTCGGACCGGCTCGACGCCGTGTGGGTGGAGCGCTGGGTGCGCGACCGGCTGATCGCGCGCGTCCCCGGCGGTCGGCACGACCCGGAGGCCGAGGGATGAACGTCGGCGACCTCCTCGACGCGCGCGTGCTGGGGCCGGACGGCGCGGCCCTGGGCGTGGTCGTCGACGTCCGCCTGGCGCTCGAGGTCGTGGACGAGCCGGAGGACCGGCCGGGGGCCGGGGAGGACCGCGAGGAGGCCGAGCACGACCCGCCCCTGAGCGCGCAGGCGCGGCGTGACGCCGTCGGTGCCGCGCGTCTGGTCGGGGTGCTGGTCGGGCCGCGCGGGGCCGGGTCGTTCCACGGGTACGAGCGCACGGACGTGCGGTCGCCGTGGCCGATCCCGCAGCTCGTGCGCCGCCGTCACCGCGGCACCTTCCTCGTGCGGTGGGAGGACGTCGCGGCGGTCGAGGGCGACCCTTCCGCCGACGACGGGATGCTGCGCCTGCGCCTCGCGCCGGGGTACTCCGAGCTGCCGGCGGGACTCGGATGACCCGAGGGTGGCGGCGTGGCTCCGCGGCCTTGCGCGAGGTCTGGGTCCGGCACCCGCGATGGTCGCTCGCGCTGCGGGGCGCGGTGGCGGCGGCGCTGGCCTGGGTGGTCGGGGTGCTCGCACCCGCGCCGCTCTCCGAGTATCCCTACTACGCGCCTCTCGGCGCCGTGGTCGCGACGGCGGGCACCCTGGCGCGGTCGGCGCGGGAGTCCCTCCAGACCGTCGGCGCGCTGCTCCTCGGCGCCGGGATCGCCCTCGCCGCGGACGCCGTGCTGGAACCGAGCGCGCTGGCCGTAGCGCTCGTCGTCGGCGTGGCGCTCCTGTGCGCGGGGTGGCGGGTGCTCGGTGGCACGGGGGTCTGGGTGGCCAACTCCGCCCTCTTCGTCCTCGTCCTCGGCCAGGGCCAGGACGCGGAGTACATCGGCGCCTTCGCCGGGCTGGTCGTGGTGGGAGCGGGCATCGGCATCGTGGTGAACCTCCTGTGGCCGCCGTTGCCGATCACGCCGTCGGACCTCGCGCTCCGGGCGCTGCGCGCGAGCCTCGTCGAACAGCTCGACGACCTCGCGGACTGGCTCGACGACGAGGGCCCCCTCGAGCCGGACGAGTGGGAACGGCGGCGGCACGCCCTCTACCCGACGATCGAGGGCGCCCGGGCGGCGGTCGCGCACTCCGGGGAGGCGTCCCGGGGCAACCTGCGGGCCCGGCGGTACGGCGAGCGGGTGCGCACGCAGGCCCGTGAGTCGGCGGTGCTGGGTGCGGCGGCGGAGGTGGTCGACGAGGTGGTGCGTCTGCTCGTGGACGGTGAACGGACGGGGCGCGACGACGTCGCGCTCGGACCGCGGCTGCGCCCCGAGCTCGCGACGGCGCTGCGGTCCTTCGCCGACGCCCTGCGCGACCCGGTGGACGACACGGACGACACGGACGGCGACTCCGCTGACGACCCCTGCGCCGGGTTCGCCAGGTCGCTCGACCGGCTCCGGGACGTGGTGCGCGAGTCGCGGGAACGGACGGGCGGCGACCATTTCGTGGCGGGTGCGCTCGCCGTCGTGCTGGGCCGCGGCCACGACGTGCTCGCGGGCTGATCCGCGACCTGGGGCGACGCCGTCCGTCTGCGGGCACGGGGCTCCGGTGCCACGGTGTCGGTCATGCGGGTGGTCGTGGTGGGACAGACGGGGAACGTCGGGACCGCGCTGCTGCGCGCGCTGGCGGACGAGGTGGAGGTGACATCCGTCCTGGGCGTGGCGCGGCGGCTGCCGGACCGGACGGCCGAGCCGTACCAGCACGCCGAGTGGGCGGCCCTGGACCTGGCGGGCGACGACGGGGAGGCCGTCGTCGAGCGGCTCGCCGAGCTGTTCCGCGGTGCCGACGCGGTCGTGCACCTCGCGTGGCTGATCCAGCCGAACCGCGACCGGGACCTGCTGCGGGTCGTCAACGTCGAGGGCACCCGGCGGGTGGGGCGCGCCGTCGTCGCGGCCGGCGTGCCGCACCTGGTCGTCGCCTCGTCCGTGGGCGTGTACTCCCCGGTCGACGACGACCTGCCGCGTGCCGAGGACTGGCCCGCGGACGGTATCCCGACGTCCCACTACAGCGTCGACAAGGCCGCGCAGGAGGACGTGCTGGACGAGCTCGAGCGCGACCACCCGGAGGTCACCGTCGCGCGGCTGCGCACCGCGCTCGTCTTCCAGGGCGACGCGGGCGCGGAGGTGACCCGGCTGTTCGTCGGCAAGGTGCTGCCCGTGGGCATGCTGCGCCTCGGCCGCCCGCCGCTGCTGCCGCTGCCCGCCGGGCTGCGGCTCCAGGCCGTGCACGCCGACGACGCCGCGGACGCCTACCTCCGCGTGCTGCTGCGCCGCGCGCGCGGCGCGTTCAACGTGGCCGCCGACGACCTGCTGCGCGGCGCCGACGTCGCGCGGCTCGTGGACCACGGCCGCCTGGTCGAGGTGCCGCCCGCGGCGGTGCGCGCGGCGGTGTCGCTCGGCTACGCGGCGCGTGTCGTCGCCGCCGACCCGGGCTGGGTGGACATGGCCATGGGCGCTCCCGTGATGGGCACGACGCGGGCGCTCACGGAGCTCGGCTGGCGGGCGCGGACGTCGGCGGGCGACGCGCTCCGGGAGGTCGTGGCGGGGATGGCCGAGGGGCGGGGGCTGGGCTCCGCGCCGCTGCGCCCGTCGGCCACCCGGCCCGCCGGTGCGTCCACGCTGCCGCTGCGCGGCCCGCACCCGGCGGTGCCGCCGCAGGTCGACCGGGAGCTCCTCGGCCTGTACCTGTCGGACCACCTCACCGGCGCCACGGCGGGCCTCGGGCGCATCGAGCGGATGGTGGGCGACTACGGCGACCTGCCGCTGCACGCCGAGCTGACGGAGGTGGCGGAGCAGATCCGCGGAGAGCGGGAGCTGTACGTGCGGCTCCTGCGGGAGCTCGGCCTCCCGCGGCGGCGCCACCGCCAGCTCCTGGCGGGCGTCGCCGAGCGGGTCGGGCGGCTCAAGCTCAACGGCCGGGTGGTGGAGCGGTCGCCGATGTCCGTGGTGCTGGAGGCCGAGCTCATGCGGTCCGCCGTCGTGGGCAAGCTGGGCGGCTGGCAGACGCTGGAGGAGCACGCCGCAGAGCTCGGCCTCGACCCCGCCCAGTTCCGCGAGCTCGCCGAGCGCGCGCAGCGGCAGCTCGCCACCCTCGACCGCCTGCACGAGTACGCGCGCCGGCGTGCGTTCCGGGGCGACGACGTGCCGGCGGACTGATCCCTTCGCGGCGCCTCCCTACGCGGCGTCGGCCCAGGGGTCCAGCACGACCTTGATGCAGCCGTCCTCCTTGCGCTGGAAGGCGCGGTACGCCTCCGGCGCCTCCTCGAGCGGGAGACGGTGCGTGCGCAGGTCGAGCACGCCGAGCGGGTCGGCGGGGTCGGCGGCGAGGGGCAGCAGGTCGTCGGTCCAGCGCCGCACGTTCGCCTGGCCCGTACGGATCGTGAGCTGCTTGTCGAAGATCTGCATCAGCGGCAGCGGGTCCTTGGCGCCGCCGTAGACGCCCGACAGCGACACCGTGCCGCCGCGCCGCACCAGCGCGCACGCGGCGAGGAGCGCGGCGAGCCGGTCGGCGCCGCCCTTCTCCGTCAGCGGAGCGGCGAGGACGTCGGGCAGCAGGCCCACGAGCTTCTGCGTCGTCTCGGCCAGCGGTGAGCCGTGCGCCTCCATCCCGACGGCGTCGATCACCGCGTCGGGCCCGCGTCCGTCGGTCAGGTCGCGCACGGCCGTGCGGACGCCGCGCTCTCCCGGGTCGAACGTGATGACGCCGTGCCGCTGCGCCATGAGGCGCCGTGCGGGCACCGGGTCGACGCCGACCACCGTGCCGGCCCCGCGGTGCAGGGCGACGCGGGCCGCCATCTGGCCGATGGGCCCGAGCCCCAGCACGACGACGCTGCCGCCCTCCGGCACGTCCGCGTACTCCACCGCCTGCCACGCGGTGGGCAGGACGTCGGACAGGTACAGCCAGCGCTCGTCGGGCGTGCCGTCGTCCGGCACCACGACCGGGCCGTAGTGGGCCTGCGGCACGCGCAGGTACTGCGCCTGCCCGCCCGGCACCTGGCCGTAGAGCCGCGTGTACCCGAAGAGGGCCGCGCCCTTGCCCTGGTCGCGGACCTGCGTCGTCTCGCACTGGCTCTGCAGGCCGCGCTCGCACATCCAGCAGCGCCCGCAGGCGATGCCGAACGGCACGACGACACGGTCGCCGACGGCGAGGTGCCCGACGTCGTCCCCGACCTCCTCGACGACGCCCATCGCCTCGTGCCCCAGCACGTCACCGGCGTCGAGGAACATCCCGAGCACGCCGTACAGGTGCAGGTCGGAGCCGCAGATCGCGGTGGAGGTCACGCGGACGACGGCGTCCGTCGGCTCTTGGATGCGAGGGTCCGGGACGTCCTCGACGCTGACGTGCTCCTTGCCCTGCCAGGTCAGTGCGCGCACCGCTGCTTCCTTCCGCCGTGGGGCCCAGGCCCCTCGGCCGGCGAGCTGCTGCACCGACCCGCCCAGTGAACCACCGGGGCCGGCTGCTCACCCGTCGGCATGATCTCGGCCCCGCCGCCAGACCGCGGGCCCAGCAGGATCGTCACCGACCGCGGGCTCGTGATCAGGGGAACCGGGTGCCGCGCTGCTGGACATCCGGCCCGCGGTGACCGCGGACGGTCCCCGCACCGTCGATGGTGCACGTTCCGCGGACATGGTCGCCACCCGGCGGGGCGTCGTCCGCGGCACCCGCGCTGTTCACCCGCACGGAAGCGGGCTACGGTCATGGGGAGTCATGAGGCGGCTCGATCTCCAGCGGCGCGATCCGCCACGACGGGAGGATCTACATGACCGACATCACCTCATGGGACATCGAGGGCACCCTGGCCCTCGGCACCAGCCATCCGGTGGGCCGGTACAGGCACGACCTCGCCACGGGGCGGTGGTGGTGGTCGGACGAGACGTACCGCATCCACGGCTTCGAGCCGGGCGACGTCGTCCCCACCACCTCGCTCATCCTGGCGCACAAGCACCCCGACGACCGGGACCGCGTGAGCCAGGTGCTGCGACGTGCCTGCACCACCGGCGAGCCGTTCAGCAGCGTGCACCGGATCATGGACGCCCACGGTGACGAGCGGACTCTCGCCGTCGTGGGGGTGGGGCGCACGAACGCCACGGGCGCCGTCTGCGAGCTGGTCGGCTACTTCACCGACGTTACCCCCGCGGTCGCGCGCATCGCCGACGTGCGGGCGACGGCGAGCATCCGGGCGTCCGCAGCCAACCGCGCGACGATCGAGCAGGCCAAGGGCGTCGTCATGTGCGCGCTCCGCACGGACCTCGAGGGCGCGTTCGAGTGGCTCCGGGAGGCCTCGAACCATTCCAACCTGCCGCTCCGCGACATCTCGGCGCGGATCGTCGAGCTCGCGGCCGACGGCAACGGCGACATGCGTCAGGTCGCCGAGACGATGGCCGACCTGCTCCAGAACCGCTCGGAGCGCCGCACGCGGTAGCCGCGCTCAGCGGGTCCCGGGGACGTGCCGGGGTTCCCGCATCGCCTGCGCGACGTGGCCCCCGAGGTACCCGCCCGCGCCGACCGCGCCCATGCCGGCCAGGCTGAGCAGCGTGCCGAGCCCGGTGCGGCCGCGACGCCGGGCACACCACGAGGCGAGCGCCAGCAGGGTGCCGACGCCGTTGCACGTCGCGTGCACGGCGGCGACCCGGCGCGCGGACACGCTCAGCGCGCGGTAGTCCGCCAGCCCCGTGAGGGCCGTCGGCGGCGCGGCGAGCAGCCCCAGGCCGACCAGACGGCGGGCGGCGTCCGCATGGCCGCTCGGGCGGGTGAGGTCGAGGGCGACCGCGCTCGCCCACAGCCCGATCGGCAGGTCGGTGAGCACGCTGTGCACGGGATGGCCGACGGAGCGGCCGCGGAGCTCGTCGCGCACCCGGCCCGGCGAGGGCACGGCGGTGCGCGAGATCCGGTCGTACAGGCCCGCCAGAGGGTCGAGGCGCTCCGCGCGCTCGAGCTCGGCGGCGAGGCGCGGCAGCGGTCGGTCGGTGGGCGGGTCCGCGGGCTGGTGGGCGGGCATCGTGCCTCCTCGGGACGACGTCGGCGGTCCGGGTCGGTCGTGTGCGTCGGCCGGGCGCCCCTCCTCGACGCCGTCCCTCGACCGTAGGACGGGCGCCGGGTGCTCGCCGTCGCAGGTCCGGGTGCGGGGCACGCCGGACCGTCCGAGGCTGGGACGACGCGTCGAGCCGTGGCGTCCGCCGACCTGCTGGAGGTCCGTCGTGTCCCGTGCCCCCGTCGAGCTCTCCGCGCTCGAGACGGCGCGCGTGCTGCGCTCCGTGCTCGTGCCGCTGGTCGCGCAGGGCGCGATCGTGCGCCGACCCCGGCTGACCGCCTGGGCGGAACGGCGGCAGACCGACCGCGAGGCCCGGCGGGTGCTCGGTGGCCTGCGCGACCGCTACGACGGTGCGCCCCTGGCGCTGCGGCTCGGGCCCCGCCGCCTCGTCGTGGTCACCGCGCCGGACGACGTCCGGCGCCTGCTGGAGGGCACGCCCGACCCGTTCACGGCCGCGTCGAACGAGAAGCGGGGCGCGCTGGCGCACTTCCAGCCGCGCGCGCTGCTGATCTCGGGGCGGGAGGACCGCCGGCGTCGACGGCCTCTCAACGAGGCGGCGCTCGACGCCGCGCACGCGGTGCACGACGACGGTGCCGCCGTCGTCGTGGCGGTCGAACGCGCGACCGAGGAGCTCGGCCGGAAGCTCGACGCCGCGGGCGCCCTCGACGCGGACACCTTCGCCGACACGTGGTGGCGGCTCGTCCTGGAGGTGACGTTCGGGGCGCGGGCCCGGGACGACCTGCGGGTCGTGGACCTCCTGAACGCGCTGCGGCGCGACGGCAACTGGTCGTGGTTCCGCCCGCGGCGGCCGTGGTTGCGGTCCGAGCTGGAGCGGCGCGTCGCCGAGCACGTGGCGCGGGCGCCGTCGTCGTCCCTCGCGGGGCGGGCGCGCGACGCCGACCGTGACGAGGCGCCGGGGCAGGTGCCGCACTGGCTCTTCGCCTTCGACGCCGCGGGCGCGACCACGCTGCGCGCGCTCGCCGTCGCCTCCGCGCGCGACGACGTCCGGGGCCGCCTGGTGGACGAGCTGGCGGCCGACCACGGCGAGCCGGCGGCGCTGCTGCCGTACGGCCGGGCCTGCCTGCTCGAGGCGGTGCGGCTGTGGCCGACGACGTTCGCCGTGCTGCGCGACGCGGTGCGGGACACCGACTGGGGCGGGACCGCCGTGCCGGCAGGCACGGGGCTCGTCGTCGTGAGCGGGTTCTTCCACCGGGACGCCGACCGGCTGACGTTCGCCGACGACTTCGCGCCGGAGGCGTGGTGGGACGGCAGGGCGGACGCGGACTGGGGCATCGTGCCGTTCAGCGGCGGCCCCGCGGCGTGCCCGGGCCGCAACGTGGTGCTCCTCGTCGCGTCGCACCTGCTCGCGCGGCTCGCGGGCCTCGGCCTCGACGTCGAGCGTGGGCGGTACCTCGCCCACGACCCTCTCCCGTGCACGGTCGACCACCTCGGGCTGCGGTTCGTCGTCCCCGCCGCCGCGGGGGTGCGGTGAGGCCGGCGGGTGGGGAGGAGCGCCCCGCGTTACGTTGGCGCGGGGTCCAGGAGCGGCCGCCGCCACGGGAGGTACGGGGAGCGCGATGAAGGCCTTGTTCGTCAGCTGCACGCTCAAGCGGTCCCCCGAGCCCTCGAACACCGAGCTGCTGGCCCGGGTCGTGGCCGAGGCCCTGGAGGAGCGTGGCGTCGACGTCGGGCACGTGCGCCTGGTCGACCTCGACGTCCCGCCCGGCGTGGTCACCGACCTCGGCGACGGGGACGAGTGGCCCCCGGTGCACGACCGGCTGCTGGAGTCCGAGATCCTCGTGGTCGTGACCCCGACCTGGCTGGGCCGGCCGTCGTCGGTCGCGCAGCGCATGCTCGAGCGGATGGACGCGATGCTGTCCGAGACCGCGGACGACGGCACGCCGGTGGCCTACAACCGTGTGGCCGGCGTCGTCGTCACCGGAAACGAGGACGGCGCGCACCACGTGATCTCGGAGATCGGCGGTGCCCTGGCCGACCTCGGCTACACGATCCCCGGGCAGGCGTGGACGTACTGGAACCAGGGCCCGGGACCGGGGCCCGACTACCCCGACACCGAGCACGGCCACGAGTGGTCCCACCGCACCGGACGGCTCATGGCCCACAACCTGCACGCCGTGGCCACCGCCCTGCGGTCGCTGCCCGTGCGCCCGTTCCCCGAGAGCTGAGAACCGAGAGAAAGAGGAGACACCGTGAGCGAACACCCCACCGAGCGACGCCGCGCCGACGAGGACGACCCGCGACACCAGGCCGAGCGCGAGCGGGCGGCGCACGACGGCGAGGCCGCCGACGTCGGGGCCGTCCCCGGCGAGAAGCCGAAGGACGACCCCGACGAGGACGGCGAGGACCGCTTCGACGCCGGGTGACCGGCAGTCGTGACCGGCAGTCGTGACCGGCCGTGGTGACCGGCCGTGGGCAGCGGCACCGGTGAGCGGCGCCGGCCCGGTCAGGACTCCGGGCCGGCCTGCCCGCCGGTCCGGGGGTTCAGCTGGTCAGGGTCGGCGTCCGGGTCCTGCCGGGGGTCCTCGTGGCCGGCGTCCTCGCCCGCGGACCCGCCGGTCCGGGGGTTGAGCTGGTCGGGGTCGGCGTCCGGGTCCTCGGCAGGGTCGTAGCCGGGCTGGTCCGTCATGGTCGTCTCCTGTCGCCGGAGCACGGCGGCCGGGGCTGGACCGCGCGGCTCTCCGGGCACCGTGGCACGTGCGGGCGCCGCCCGCACGCGAGGTGCGCGGTCACGAGGTCAGCGCCTGCGTGGAGAGCACCTTGATCGTCGCGTTCGCCCACCGGAGCTGGCGCAGCGTGCCCGGGTGGCAGCGCTGGCACAGCGCCAGCAGGTCCTGGTCGCGCACCGCCTGCGCGGCCTGCGCCACCATCTCCCACTCGGTGGAGACGCCGTAGGCGTGCATCGCCACCTGGCGCAGGTCGTGCAGGAGCTCCAGGCCGTCCGTCTCGGCGCTCTCGGGCTCGCCGACGTCGGCCCGGGCGGCCGCGTCGCCGAGCGGGTCGCCGAGCGGGTCGTCGAGCGCACCGCCGAGCGCCGCGCCGAGCTCGCGGCCCAGGCCCGCGCCGGGCTCGTCGCTCTCGTCCTGAGCGTCCTCGTACCGTCGCGCCGCAGCCGCCACGTCGAGGGCGTGGGCGCGTGACCAGGCCGCGAGGTCGCGGCCGACGTGGACCACCTCGTGCTCGGCGGGATGGCGTTCCGCGAGGCGCTCCAGGCCGCGGGTCAGACCACGTTCCGACCGTTCCAGGTCGCGCAGGGCGCTACCGATCCTCATGGTGTGCTCCCGTCCGCGGTCCCGCCGGGGAGGCTCTCGTCGCTCAGGGCCCGGTCGCCGCCGACGGTGGGCGGGACGCGCCCGGACACGGGCGCGGAGCCGGTCGTGGTCGGCGCCGGTGCGGGCCCCTCGCCGTCGCGCACCTTCCGCACGGCGACCACCCCGGCCTTGAAGAGGGGCTGCTTGGAGGCGGGGTCCCAGTCCGTGGGCGTGAGCTCGTTCGCGGCACGGCCCGTCGACCCGTCCGGCTGCGGGCCCGTGTCCCAGGACCCGTAGTGGAACGGGACGAAGGCGACGCCACGCCTGACGCCGCCGACCCGCACGCGCGCCTCGATCCCGCCGCGCGGCGTCGTGAGCGCGGCGACGTCGCCCTCCTCGAGGCCCAGCGTCCCCGCGTCGGCGGGGCTGAGCTCGACCCACACGTCGGGGGCGGCGTCGCGCAGCTGGGGCACCCGCCCGGTCTTCGTCCGGGTGTGGAAGTGGTAGAGCGTGTGGCCGGTGATGAGCTGCAGTGGGAAGTCCGCGCTCGGTCCCTCGTGCGGCGGCAGGTACTCGGCCGCCTTGATGACGGCCCTGCCGTCGGGGTTCAGCGCGCGGTACTCGGTGGGCTCCACGGGGGCGCCGGTGACGAGGTCGCGCCCGTAGCTCTCGCACGTGTCCGGCGCGGCCCAGAACGCGCCGTCCGCGTACAGCCGCTCCGTGCCGTGCGGCGCGTCCGCCGTGCAGGGCCACTGCACGCCGCCCTCGCGGAGCTGCGCGTAGTCGAGGCCGCTGTAGTCGCAGAGCCGGCCGCGGGAGCACTTCTTCCACGCCTCGAACGCACCCTCGGGGTCGGTCCAGTGGACCAGCGGGCCGCCGTCCTTGTCCCGCAGGTCCAGGCTGCGGGCCAGGTCGAGGAAGATGTCGAGGTCCGACCGCGCCTCCCCCGGCGGGTCCACCGCGCGCTCGGACAGGTGCACGGTGCGGTCCGCGTTGGTGAACGTCCCCGTCTTCTCGCCCCAGGCGGCGGCGGGCAGCACGACGTCGGCCAGCTCCGCCGTCTCGGACAGGAAGATGTCCTGCACCACCAGGAAGAGGCGCTCCTGGGAGAGCACCGAGCGCACCCGGGCCAGCTCGGGCAGCGAGACCGCCGGGTTGGTCGCCTGCACCCACAGCAGCCGCAGCGAGCCCTGCTCGGCGTACCGCAGCATCTGCATGAGGTGCGTGGGCGGGGAGTAGTGCGGGATGTCGTCCGGGTCCACGTTCCACACCCGCGCGAGGTCGGCGACGTGCGCGTCGTTCGCCCAGTTGCGGAAGCCCGCCAGGTCTCCGTCCGCGCCGCACTCGCGCGTGTTCTCCGCGGTGGGCTGCCCGTTCATCTGCAGCACCCCCGCGCCCGGCCGGCCGAGCATCCCGCGCACCAGGTGCAGGTTGTTCACCTGCACGGCCGCCGCCGTCGCCTGGTGCGACTGGTAGAACCCCTGGAGCACGGTCGAGAGCAGGCGTTCCGCCGTGCCCACCAGCTCGGCCGCAGCGCGCAGGTCGGGCTCCGGCACGTCGCAGATCCGCGCGACGACGTCTGGCGGGTACGCCGCCACCCGCTTCTCCAGCTCCGCGAACCCCACCGTGTGCGCCTCGACGTACTCGTCGTCCACCCAGCCGTGCGCCAGGACCTCGTGCAGCAGGCCGTTCAGCAACGCCACGTTGGTGCCCGGGCGGGGGGCGAGGTGCACCGTGGCGGCCCGCGCGACCGGTGTCGCCCGCGGGTCGACGCAGAGCAGCGCCGGGGGCCGCGGCCCGGCGAGCCGGTCGAGCATGCGCGTCCACAGCACGGTCTGCGTCTCGGCCACGTTGTGCCCGAAGAGCGCGATCGCGTCGGCGTGGTCGACGTCGGCGTAGGAGCCGGGCTGGCCGTCGCAGCCGAACGACTCCTTGAGCGCCTCGGCGGCCGTCGCCGTGCACAGCCGGGTGTTGCCGTCCACGTGGTTGGTGCGCAGCCCGGCGTGGGCCACCAGCGCGAGCGTGTAGTACTCCTCGAGGAAGAGCTGGCCCGACGTGTAGAAGCCGAGCGCGCTCGGCCCCTGCTCGTCGAGCAGCTCGCGCGTGCGCGCCACGACGCGCCCCATGGCGTCGTCCCACGAGGTCTCGACGAGGCGCCCGTCGTGGCGCACGAGCGGGCGGGTGAGGCGGTCGGGGGAGGCGTTCGCCTGCCAGCCGTAGAGGTCCTTGGGGCCCAGCCGCCCATGGTTGACCCGGTCGCCGGCGCGACCCCGCACGCCCACCATCCGCCCGTCCTTCACGGCGATGTCGAGCGCGTCGCCGTTGGAGTGCAGCACCGTCGCAGACGGGACCCAGCGGTCGACGTCGCGCGGGTCGAGGTCGTCGGCGAGGAACGTGTCGACCCGCGTGGGCCACGTCTCGCCAGGACCGTACGGGGTGCGCGCGCCCCAGGGCTCCGCCACCCGGTCGATGGAGACCACGGGGCCTCCTCTCGCGTCGAGGACGGCCGGCCGCGCTTTGACCGGCCCTCTCGACGCTAGCCCCGGAGGGCGAGCGTCGCCGGTCGGGCATCCCGGTGGCCGACCCGGATCGGCCGCGCTAGCGTGAAGGTCCCGGCGTCAGGAAGCGGCACCGATCCTCCCCTCACCGGAGGTCACGATGACGACGACAACTCCCGCCGACACCGACCACCTCGTCTCCGCGCTCGCGGTCGGGACCCACCTGCTCACCGGCTCCTACCGGGCCGAGGCAGGGACGGGGCGGTGGTGGTGGTCCGACGAGGTCGACACGATGCTCGGCCACCAGCCCGGGGCGCTCGAGCCCGGACCGGAGACGCTCGAGGCCAAGCTGCACCCGGACGACCGTGACCGCGTGGTGCACGACGCCGCCCGCGCGCTCGGTTCCGGCGGGCCGGTCGTGACGGCGCGGCGCGTCGTCGACGCGCACGGCCGCACGCGGACCCTGCTGGTCACGGCGCAGGCGCGGCGCTCCCGCGGCGACGGCCCGCCCGAGGTGGCGGGCTACGTCGTCGACGTCACGCCGGTGCAGCGCGAGGCGGTGCAGCGCGACGTGCGTCGGGCCCTCGACAGCGCCTTCGTCTCCGCCGCCTCGATCGAGCGCGCCAAGGGCGTGCTGATGGCCGTGCACGGCGTGGACGAGGACGCGGCGGAGAGCATGCTCACCGAGGCGGCGGGCGCCACGGGCGCCACGCTGCGCGAGGCGGCCACCCAGATGATGGCGCAGCTCGCCGCGGGCGAGGGCTTCGGCCGTCTCGCCAAGCAGGGCGTCCGCGAGGCCCTCGCCGCCGTGCAGCCCGCCAAGCGGCCGCACGTGCACGAGGCGCAGCTCGCGCGCCGTCGTGCCGCGTGACGCCGGGCCGCGCGACCACGGACCCCACAGCCGACCCACGACCCGAGGAGGACAGCATGGCCGACGACCAGCAGTCGTTCCCCGCCCAGCAGCAGGAGCCGCCGGGACTGACCGGCGCGATGACCCCGACCCCCGACCACGGGGAGCAGAGCTACCGCGGCTCCGGCCGGCTCGACGGGCTGCGCGCCCTGGTGACCGGCGGTGACTCCGGGATCGGGCGCGCCGTGGCGATCGCGTTCGCGCGCGAGGGCGCCGACGTCGCGATCGGGTACCTGCCCGAGGAGGAAGAGGACGCGCAGGAGACCGCGCGCTGGGTGCGCGAGGCGGGGCGGAAGGCCGCGCTGCTGCCGGGCGACCTCACCGACGAGACGACGGCGCGCGGCCTGCCCGACCGGGCGGTCGCCGAGCTCGGCGGGCTCGACGTCCTCGTGAACAACGCCGGCTTCCAGATGGCGCGGCGCGACTCCGTGGAGGACATCACCACCGACGAGATCGACCGGGTGATGAAGACCAACCTGTACGCGCTGCTGTGGGTCACACAGGCGGCGCTCAAGCACCTGGGCGAGGGGTCGAGCATCGTCAACAACTCGTCGATCCAGGCGTACGAACCGTCGTCGTCACTGCTCGACTACGCGTCGACCAAGGCGGCGATCAACAACCTCACGGTGAACCTCGCCGGCGAGCTCGGGGCGCGCGGGATCCGCGTGAACGCCGTCGCCCCCGGCCCGATCTGGACCCCGCTGCAGCCGGCCACGCAGCCGGAGGAGAAGGTGCAGAAGTTCGGCCAGGACACACCGCTCGGCCGCGCCGGGCAGCCGGCCGAGGTGGCGCCGGCGTTCGTGTTCCTCGCCTCCCCGAGGGACGCGAGCTACGTCTCGGCGACGGTCGTCGGCGTCACGGGCGGCAAGCCGGTGTTCTGAGTGCTCTGACCTGGGCTGACGGAGAGGTGGCGGTGTGGCGCTGCACGTGCCGGACGGCCCGGTCACGCTCGATGACGTCCCCCGGCTGCGGTCGCTGGGGGACGTCGTCGAGCTGCTCGCCGTCGCGACGCCGCTGTACGTCCGGTTCAGCGCCGGGCCGGTGGCCGACGCAGGCACCGAGAGCCGCGACCACGAGAGCGGGTGCCTGCTGCCGGGCCTGAGCGTGAACCCGCTGGACCCGGAGCCGTGGTGGGGCCGACCCGTGGAGCACTGGGTGGCGCGGCAGCTGTGCCAGTACGCGCACCTCATGACGCCGCAGCGGTTCCCGTGGGCGCTCACGGGCGAGGTCGCCGGGCGCGGGCCGGACTGCGAGCCGCTGCTGGTCGCCGCCGTGCCGGTCGCGTCGATCGACCGCGCCGTCGTGGACGAGGCGGCGGAGCTCTATGCGCGCGTCTTCGACCCGGGCAACGACGGCACCTGACCCGCCCACCCGGTCTGACCTGGGGACGAGCTGAGCGAGGCCTGGTCACCCCGCGCCGTCCACGCTATTGTGCAGGAGCCCGAACAAATCCTGATCCGGGTGCGCCCGGAGGAAGCAACGAGGCTCCCGATGAGACACCGACCGTCCCCGCGCCGCCACGGCGCCCTCACGCTCGCCGCGGCCGCCGCCGTCGTCGGGCTGACCGCCGGCGAGGCCTCCGCCGCCCCCGCGCCGTCGACCCCGCCCCTGCCCGGCGCCGCGTCCGTGCACGACGACGACGGCGTCAACGGCTTCAAGACCCCCGCGTACTTCCCGGGCTGGGGCCCGCAGGACGTCGGGTTCGAGGTCGCCGACCTCCAGCGCTCCGGGGCGGTCGAGGACCTCACCCACCTCAACTACGCCTTCGGCAACGTCACGACGGACCTGGTCTGCGACATCACCGACCGCGTCGACCCGGACGAGGGGGCGATCGACCCCGAGACCGGGCTGCCCGAGGGGCACATGGAGGGCGACCCGCTGAACGACTACGTGCAGCTCAAGGGTGCCGGCCAGGCCGTGGACGGCGTGGCCGACGGCGCGGACCAGGCGCTGGCGGGCAACTTCAACCAGCTGAAGAAGCTCAAGGCGGAGAACCCCGGCCTCAAGGTGCTCATCTCCCTGGGCGGCTGGACCTGGTCGGACAACTTCTCGGAGGCGGTGAGCAGCCCGGAGAGCCGGCAGCGGCTCGTCGACTCGTGCATCGACCTGTACCTCGACGGGAACCTGCCCGTGGTCGACGACCCGGAGCACGGCGTCAAGGGCGGCGACGGCGCCGCGGCCGGCATCTTCGACGGGTTCGACATCGACTGGGAGTGGCCGGTCGTCGGCGGGGAGCACCCGAGCGACCACCCGGACGCGGACAAGGAGAACTTCCTGGCCTTCGCGGAGCTGCTGCGCGCCGAGCTCGACGCGCGCGCCGCCACCACCGGGGAGGACTACCTCATCACCGGCTTCGCCCCGGCGTCGTGGGCGGGCCGCACCGAGGGCGGGTGGGTCGACCCGCGGCTCGCCGCCGTCGTCGACTTCCTCAACATCCAGGGCTACGACTACGTGGGGCCGTGGCAGGCGGGCAGCACCGGCCACCAGGGCAACCTGCACGAGTACCCGTCGTACGGGGACCCGAGCCAGTCGGCCAACTGGGGCCTCGCCGCCGACGGACTCATGAACGCCTACAAGAACGCCGGGTACCGCGGCGACCAGCTCGTGCTCGGCCTGGCCGCGTACGGGTACGGGTGGAAGGGCGTCGACGACCCGACGCCCGGCGCGCCCGCCAGCGGCGGCTCGCTGCCGTTCACGTACTCCGCGCAGCTGCAGGACCGGTTCGCCGAGGGCGGCTTCACCGAGCACTTCGACGAGCAGGCCGGGCAGAGCTACTACTACAACGGCGACGAGTGGTGGACGCTCGACACCCCGCGCTCCGTGACCGCCAAGGCCGAGTGGCTCGCCGAGAACGGCTTCGGCGGCGCCTACCTGTGGGACATCGCCGGCGACGCCGACCGCGACCTCAGCTCCGCGCTGGTGCGCACCTTCCAGGCCGCGACGCCCGGCCCCCTCGTCGAGAGCGACGGCGCCGCCCCCTGGTACCCGACGGGCGTCTACCGGACCGGCGACGTCGTCTCGCACGACGGCGTCGAGTACGCCGCGAAGTGGTGGACGCGCGGCGTCGCGCCCACGTCGGTGGCGGCCACGAAGGACCCGTGGAAGGTCGTCGGCGAGCACGGCGACCACCCCGTCGTCTCCGAGGACTGCGGCCCGGCGTTCGACGCGGCCAAGACGTACTCCACCGGCGACGTCGTCTCCCGGGCCGGCGTGAACCACACCGCCCAGTGGTGGACCCGCGGCGAGCTGCCCGGCAGCGACGTCAAGGGTTCCTGGGACGCCGGGGCGCCCTGCGTCTGACGTCTCCGCGCGAGGTAGTGCCTCCCGTCGCCAGGTAGTGCGCGCCGCGCACGACCGGAGGACGGGAGGCACTACCGGGCGGCCCCGGACACCGGATTTCGGGTCTGCCGATCCATTGGGTATCCTCGGTGGGCCGGTTCGTCCGGCGAGGTAGCGTGTCCGAGCGGCCTAAGGAGCACGCCTCGAAAGCGTGTGTGGGTGAAAGTCCACCGTGGGTTCAAATCCCACCGCTACCGCCACCCGAAGGGCCCCACCCGCGAAATTCTGCGGCGGTGGGGTCCTTCGTCGTTCCCGCACCGCGCCTCGGGAGTGGACTCGCACTCAGTGCATGATGCGTTTCTTACTCGCGGCTCCTGTGATGGCGACCGCCGTCGCGAACAGGGTCACGACCATCGGTGCGCTCATGATCGACGCATCGAGGGGAAGCATCGCGCAGCCGGCCGACGAGTCCTCGTCCGGGCAGGTCCGCCACGGCTGCAGGAAGTAGATCACGGACACCACCGCTCCGACCATGGCCAGCGACGTGCCGCCGACCAGCATCACGGTCGACGAGCGAGTCCTCATCCGGCGACCGTAGGGGACGGCCAGACCTCGGACGGGGCGCCGGAGAAGACTTCACCCGTGCCTCCGCCTGGTCGAGCGCGTCCCAGTCCCGCCGGAGCAGCCCGAACACCCAGGAGTCGGAGACGTCGCCGTTGACGACGCAGTCCTCGCGCAACGTCCCTTCGTGCACGAACCCCAGCTTTTCCAGGATGCGGGCGGACGCCGCGTTGCGGGTGTCGGTCTCGGACTGCACGCGGTTGAGAGGCAGCGTGTCGAAGGCCCATCCCAGCAGGGCGCGCGCTGCCTCGGTCGCGTAGCCGTGGCCCCACATCTGCTCGCCGAGGCAGTAGCCCAACGTCGCGGAGCGGAAGTCGGGGTTCCACTCGAACAGGCCGCACCAGCCGACGAAGGCGCCGTCGGAGGCGCGGTCGATGGCGACGCGCGCGCCGGTCCCTTCCTCCTCGAGCCTGCGGGACACGGCGACGAAACGGTCGGCGCGCGCCCGGTCGGTCCACGGCGGGGAGTCCCAGTAGCGCAGCACGTGGGCGTCGCTGTGCATCGCGAACAGGGCGTCGGCATCGTCGTCGGCGACCGGCCGCAGCCGCAGCCGGTCGGTGGTCAGCGTCGGGGTGGGCAGCGGCATGCGCCCATCGTGGGCGTTCGCCGTGCGGCGGTCACGGCAAATACCCGCCCGCCGTGCGGCCTCGAGCCGATGAGTCCGCTGCGGCTGCGCCGTCTGCACGGGAGACCGCCGACCCGAGGGGCACACGATGAAGCTGCTGCTGACGTCCGCAGGCGTGCGGAACGCGACGATCCGCGGCGCGCTGGAGGACCTGCTCCCGCGACCGGTCGCGGACTGCACCGCCCTCGCCATCCCGACCGCGCTGTACGGGCACCCGTGGGTGGGCCCGGGGCGGAACGCGTGGAACTTCATCACCGGCACCACGGACCACATGACCGGCCTCGGCTGGAAGTCGGTCGGCGTGCTCGAGCTGACCGCGCTGCCGAGCATCCCCGAGGAGCGCTGGGTGCCCCTGGTGCGGGAGACCGACGTCCTGCTGGCCGCGGGCGGCGACGCCGGCTACCTCGCCTACTGGATGCGCCGCTCGGGCCTGGCAGACCTGCTGCCCACGCTGGACGACGCCGTGTGGGTCGGGATGAGCGGCGGGAGCATGGTCATGACGCCGGCCCTCGGGGAGGAGTTCGTCGGCTGGTTGCCGCCGGACGGCGAGGACGCCGCCACGCTCGGCGTCGTCGACTTCTCGATGTTCCCGCACCTCGGCCACCCCGACCTGCCCGACAACACGGAGGCCGCGGCCGAGCGCTGGGCGGCGGCACTCGGCGGCCCCGCCTACGCCGTCGACGACGAGACGGCGTTCGTGGTCGACGACGGCGCCGTCGAGGTCGTGTCCGAGGGGGCCTGGCGGAAGCTGGCCTGACCGGCGGTCGCTGTACCTTGGCCTCCGGCGGCCGGGTACCGGCCGGCCCGCACCGATCGGCCCCTCACCAGGAGACCACCACCGCATGACGACGCACCACGACGGATACCCCGACGAGCAGGGCCCCAGCCCGCTCCGCGCTGCCGCGGTGGTCGGCGTCGCGCTCATCCAGGCGGGCTTCGCCGGGCTGTTCGTGACGACGTGGTGGCGGCACGTGCAGACGCTCGTCGAGTCGCCGGAGGTCGTGCCGGTGCTGTTCCGGCTGCTGTCGGCGGTGCTGTTCGTGTGGGTCGTCGTCGCGGAGGTCAGGGGTCTGCTGCGGGGCCGCCGGTCGCCCCTCCTGGTGGTGGCGATCGCGGCGGTGGCGACCGTCGGGGTGCTGCTGCTCGAGGTGCTCGCGCCCCGCTGACCGGACCGGTCAGGGGATGGGCGCCGCGCCGAGCTGGTTCATCGCCGCCTCGGAGCACTCCGTCGTCGTCGTGGGGAGCACCATGTTCGCGCCGGGATAGGTCGCGCGGTAGGAGTACGGGCCGACCTCGTAGGTGACCGTGCTGTACGGGAACGAGCCGCCGTCCCTGTCGACCTCCAGCACGGACGCGAGCTGCACCCGCTCGCCGGGCTCCAGCGTGATCCCCTCCGGCCCGACCACGGAGGTCTCCTGCCAGCCAGGGTCCTCCGGGTCGTACTCGGTGCCGAAGACGACGTCCGGCGAGGGCGGCACGACGCGCACCTCGTGCACGCGGAGGCCGGGTGTCGCCGCGGGCTCGACCTTGCTCACGTGCACGGTGGCGCCGGTCGTGTTCGACAGCACCGGCGCGTCGAGCACCTGCAGCGGCCCGTCCCACGGCATGCAGCCGATGCCGGCGGTCGTGCGGAGCTCGTCGCCGTAGACCAGCGAGGAACCGACGGCCCGGTAGTGCGCCCACCCTCCGACCCCGCAGGCGAGGGCGACGACGACCGCGACGGCGATCGGCAGGCGGTGGCGAGGAAAGGGGCGGCCGGTGCGCGCCGTCGTGCGGGCCCTGTCGACTCGGTCGTCCACGGGCGAGATCGTAGGGCTGGGGACAGCTCGACGACCCCGCGCCCGGCCGTGCCACGACGGGTGAAGTTCGAGGCACGAAGTGGCCCTCGCCAGCAGAAACACCATGACGTCACGCCCTGCAGCACGGATGCTGGGACCGTGCTCCCGACGTTCGCCCCCGACACCACCGCCGACGAGGCACGCGCCGCCTTCGAGTCCGCGGGCTGGCGCGAGATCGGGACCGGCGACTGGGCGTGGGTGCTCGCGTCCCCGGACGGCGCGCTCGCCGCGCGCGTCACGCCGTTCGACCCCGCGTTCCGGATGTTCGCGGACGCGTGCCTCGCCGGGCCGCCGAACCCCTTCCTGGTGCGGGTGGACGACGTCGTCCCGCTCCGCCACCGCGGCTACGTCGTCGTCATGGAGCGCCTGCACCCCGCGGACGAGGGCCGCGCCCGGGACCTGGTCGCGTCCCTCGGCATCGTGAGCGCGTCCGACCCGACGCCGCCCGCCGGCGCGACGGCCGGCCTCGCCGACCACCCCGACGTCGTCGACCTGCGCCGCCGGATCGAGGACCTCCTCGCCGACGGCGCGCGCCGCTACCGCCTGTGGGGCGGCGCGGACATCCGGCCCGGCAACATCCTGCAGACCGCGGACGGCGGGCTCCGGCTCACCGACCCCCTCTTCGTCCACGGCCCCACCGTGTTCGAGTCGATCCGCGACGGCCGGGCGGACCTGCTCACCGACTTCTCCCGCGCCGACCTCGAGGACTTCCTGCGCATCCCCGCCTTCGTGCCCGGCCCGGACACGGACGCGCTGCGCCGCGCGCTCGACGGGCTCGTGCTGGGCGACGCTCAGCGCACGACGTCGTAGACCACGTGGACCGCCGTCGTCGACGGCGTCGCGCTGCGCTGCACCAGGGTGTGGCCGTGGCCGCCCACGAACAGCGGCGTCCCGTCGCCGAGGACGATGGGGGAGAGGTGCAGGACGAGCACGTCGAGCAACCCGGCGTCCAGCGCGGAACCGACGGTCGCGCCGCCGCCCATGAGGACGACGTCCCTGTCCCCGTCGCCGGACTCCGCCGCCTCACGGGCCTGCGCGACGGCGTCGCGCAGGCCGGTGGTGACGA
Organism: Isoptericola sp. NPDC056618; assembly: GCF_042792715.1. NCBI lineage: Bacteria > Bacillati > Actinomycetota > Actinomycetes > Micrococcales > Promicromonosporaceae > Isoptericola > Isoptericola sp. NPDC056618. The sequence continues at coordinate 128,100 of NZ_JBHTVZ010000004.1, forward strand.
ACGTCCAGAACGCGAGCCGCGTACGTACGGGCGGGTCGCTCGTGACGACGAAGAACGGCGGCCGGCCGACCTCGCGGGCGCCGTAGCCCACCTCGTCGTCCCAGCCCTGCGGCCCGTCGACGACGTCGAACAGGTTCCGCCCCAGCACGACCGCGCCGCTGCTCGCCGTGGCGGAGCGCAGCTGCTCCCGGTCCACCGGGTCGTCGCTGAACGCCCACGTGTGCAGGGCCTCGCCGCCGTCGCCGAGGCCGTTCTCGGGTCCCGGGTTCGGCCCGGTGACGAACCCGTCCAACGAGATCGAGATGTCGCCCACCACTCTGGTCATAGGTGGTGGACCGTCACGATGGCGTGGAGTCATCGCCCGCGACGTCAGCGGACGGCGGCGACGAACGCGTCGACCTCGTCGCGCGACCGCAACCGGTGAAACTCGACGTGCGAGTGCGCAGGGTCGGCCATCGCCGCGCCGTACCGTTCGGGGTACCGGTCCAGCTGCTCCCACGACCAGCGGACGATGGAGCTCTGGCGCCACGGCGCGAGGACGTCGCGCCAGCGCTGCCGATTGCCGGTGCCCGGCCACAGCTCCGTCCGGTCGAGGGCACGCGACAGCGTGCGCCGATACACCTGTTGCATGACGACCGGTCGCGGCGGGTCGAGCCAGACGACGGCGTCGGCGCGCGCCCAGACCTCAGCCTGCAGGTGGGAGTAGTTCCCATCGATCACCCAGCTGTCCGCGGCGATCTCGGCACGTGCGTCGGCCTCGAAGTCGTCGCGGGGACGCGGCGTCCAGTCGGAACCCCAGAACAGGGCGTCCAGCTCGACGTGCCGTACACCGGGCCGCGCGGCCAGACGCTGCCCGACCGTGGACTTCCCCGACCCGGCCGCCCCGATCACCGACACCCTGCGCACCGCGGAAACCTAGCACCGGCCGCAGCGGCGGCCGGCTCGCCTCCAGCGGATCTAGGCTGCGGACACGCGAGAGGCGCGGAATGGACGAAGGAGACCGATGAGCCCACGACCGTCGCCGGTCCTCGTCCCCGCCCCGCGGTCGTACGACGCCGCCTGGACACGGTGGGGCATGTGGTGGCTCCCGCTCGGCCCGGTGCTGGTGGCGTGCTATGCGACGGTGATGGTGCTGACGATCCTGGTGCTGGAGCCGCTGGCGGCGGTGCCCGGCATGACCCAGGCGGAGATCTTCGGGGCCCTGGCGGCGGCGGGCTGGACGGTGGCGGGCAGCGTCCCGTTCCTGGTGTCGTGGGCCGCGCTCGGGGTCGGGCTGTCGGTCGCGGGGTGCGCCGTCGCGCTCCGACGGCGGGTGGCTCCCGACACCGCGGTGGCGTGGCAGCTCGCCGTGCTCGCGCTGGGCGCGCCGGCGTACTTCTGGGGCGGCTTCGGCATGGGCATGGACCTCGCCGACACCTTCATGATCACCGGCGGCGACCACTCCGCCGTCCCACCGGTCCTGTACGCCGTCAGCAGTGGGGCGCTCGCGGCACTGGTCGCGCTGCAGGTGCCGCGCGTCGTGAGGTGGGTGCGTGCCCGGCGCGGCTGACCGCGCTCAGCGACGGGCGAGGAGTCTGGCGATCCGGGCATGCGTCATGAACGACTGGTTCATGCGCCGGTAGGCGTGGAAATTGAGCACCACGTGTGCGTCCTGGCGCGGGTAGAAGAACAGGTGGGTGGCGAAGTGCCCGAGGCCGCCGACGGGCTCGGGCAGCCCGCGCAGGAACGGCGGTGTGAACTCGCCGAACCGGACGGTGACGGTGCCCGCCCCGTAGTGGATCCCGCGGCGCATGCGGTGCCGCGGCCGGCTCATCCAGGCCAGGGTCGCGGGGGAGACGAGGCGGCCGCCGTGCAGGGCGCGCTGGAAGGCGACGAGGTCCGACGGCGGGGCGACGATGCCGCCCCCGGCCCAGTCGAGGCTCATGCTCAGGGCGCGGCTGAGCTCGTGGTCGCCGATCCAGAACGGCGCGACGTCGAGGTCGGCGAGGTCGTCGGGCGTGCGGGCGTCGGTGTACGGGGTGGAGCTGCGCTCCATCCCGGCGGCGGCGAGGACCCGCTCGCGCAGGACGTCGTTGAACCGGCCCCCGGTGACCTCCTCCACGACCCGGCCGAGCAGGACGAAGCCCGGGTCGCCGTAGCAGAACCGCTCGCCCGGACGCCCGACGGCGGCGTGGCCGCGCACCTCGTCGAGCAGCGTCGCGGGGGTCCACCGCCGGTCGGGACGCCCGGCCGTGACCTCGATGGAGTAGGTCGTCTCGCGGACGCCCGACGGCTCGAAGAGGTCGGGCAGCCCGCTGGTGTGGGTGAGCAGGTGCTCCACGGTGACGTCGGTGCCCACGTCGACGCCTGGGGCGGCCGGCAGGCCGTCGAGGTCGCTCCCCGGGAGCACCTTCCCCACCGGGGTGTCGAACCCGAGCCGGCCCTGCTCGACGAGCAGCGCGACGAGCGTGGCGGTCATGACCTTGCCGACGCTGGCCGCGTGGAACGGCTGCGACCCGCCCGACTCCAGCTCGAGCCCCGGCGCGACGACCAGCACCTGGGGCGGTGGCATCGACGGGCGCCGTCGGGCGATCCGGTCCAGCCCCGCCCTCAGGCGGTCGATCTCGCGTGACGTGCTCATGGGCCCTCCTTCGATGATAAGTCTCATAGACATGTCTACTAGACAGGTCTATGAGGGTCAACGGTCTAGGGTCGGACCATGGCGCACGTGATCCTCGGGCTGCTCCTGCTGCGGCCGGCCAGCTTGTACGACCTGGTGAAGCACTTCGAGGCGTCGGTCTCGCTGTTCTACAGCGCCAGCTCGGGCAGCATCCGGCGCGCGCTGGAGACGCTGCTGACCGGCGGTCTCATCGAGGTCGCCGACGTCGCCCCGGGGGCGCGGGGCCGCAAGACCTATCGCGTCACGGACGCCGGCCGTGCGGACTTCCGTGCCTGGCTGACCGGCCCGGTGACCGGGCCTGACACGGAGGCCGCCGTCCTCCCGCGTCTGTTCTTCCTCGGCCTGCTCGCGCCGGACGAGCGGGCCGCCGTCCTGCCACGGCTGACGGCGCGCGTCGAGCAGGACGTCGCGCGGCTGGAGGCGCTCGAGGAGCAGCTCGCCGGGCAGGAGGTCCCCGACGAGCTCGCCGACGTGTTCGCGTTCCAGCGCGCCACCCTCGACTACGGCCTCGCCTCGGGCCGCTTCGCGCGCGACTGGTTCCGCCGCTACGCGCAGGAGCACGACGCCCCCGCGCCGTGAGCCGGGGGCGGTCCGCTTGCTAGAGTCGTACCGCCGGTCAAGCCGTGGCCGGTCCGCTCTGAGCAGTGTCGGAGGCGACCGTGCCCGTAGACACCATCGTGACCGGTGAGCCCTCGGGCCTCCGTGCCCCACGCCTGGTGGGCTCCTTCCGCCTCGACCTGTCCTCCGACCGCTGGACCTGGTCGGAGGCGGTCTTCCGCCTGCACGGCTTCGAGCCGCACGAGGTGGTGCCCACCACCGACCTCGTCCTCGCCCACACCCACCCGGAGGACCGCGACGACGTCCGCGCCGCCCTCGGGACGGCGCTCGCGACGGGGGCGTTCTCGAGCGTGCACCGGATCGTGACGGCCCGGCGCCGCGAGCTCACGGTCGCCGTCGTGGGCAGCGCGGGGGACGACCAGCACCGCGACGAGGCGGTGGGCTACTTCCTCGACCTGACCTCCGACGTCGCGGAGCGGGCCGGCGCGCGGGCTTCCGAGGACATCCGGGCGGCCGCGACGACCCGCGGCGTCATCGAGCAGGCGAAGGGCGTGCTCGCCGTCGTCTACGACGTCGAGATCGACGGCGCCTTCGACCTGATGCGCAGGGTCTCCAACGACCACAACGTGGCCGTGCGCGACCTGGCGCGGGCCGTCGTCGACGTCGCCCACCGCCGCGACGTCGACCGCCGCGCGGCGATCGACCGCGTGCTGCGGCGCGACTGACCGCCCGCGAGATCCCCGGTCGGGCTCAGTCGTCGGTGCGGCGGGTCTCGACGGGCCCGGCCTCGTCGGCGAAGCTGAGCCGCCGTGCCACGACGTCCTCCGCGACGTCCTCGAGCGTGCTGCCCCGCCCGAACGCGTGCGCGCGCAGGACGGCGAGGGCGTCGTGCGGCTGGACGCGGAGCTGCGCGGACACCATGCCCGTGGCCTGGTCGACCCTCGCGCGCGCGCCCCAGCCGACCTGCTCGATCTCGCCGAGGACGGCGGTGCCGATCGCGTCCGCGAGGAACTGCGCGTCCTCGTCGTCCCGGGCCAGCACGTTCCCCGGCCCGACGACGAGCCCCAGCACGCCGACCGGCTGTCCGCCGACCCGCATGGGGATGCCGAACCACGTGCCGTCGCCGGCGGTCTCGCCGGCGAGCTGGGAGAACACGGGGAACGGGTCGTCGCCCGGCGCGGCGCCCAGGGGTGCGGTGACGATCGCGTCGTCCTCGAACGCCCGCCGCCCGGGGCCCTCGCCGAGCAGCTCCTGGAGGCTCTCGACCTGCGCCGCGACGGCGTCCGTGCTGGTCACGGTGACCTGTTCGCCTGCCATGGTGGCGAGCGTGAGGCTTCCGCCCTGTGCCCCGAGGATCGTGGTGCACGCCTGGCACATCCGCGCCGCGACCGTCTCGTCGGCGTCGAGGCCGGCCAGGGTCCGCGCGAGCAGACCCAGCAGCTCGGAGGTGTTCACCGATCGCTCCGTCCTGTCGCCTCCCGGCCAGTGTGGCACCGATGGCCGATGCACACGGACCGCGACGCCGGGCTCAGCGGTCGAGGTCGCCGATGGTGTCGCCCTCGCCGCCGAGGACCAGGGTCCGCACGATCGCCTCGGCGACCTCGCGCTCGCTGAGCCCGCGGCGGTCCGCCGACGTCCGCAGCGTGGTGCGTGCCTCGTCCTCGGGGCAGTCGTTCGAGGCCATGATCGCGCCCACCGCCTGCTCGACCGTCGCCCGGTCGGACATGGTGCGGTACAGGCCCGCGACGGCGTCGCCGAGGTCGGCGAACTGGAGCTGCAGGCGCACGGCGTCGGCCGTGAGCGCGGCGTGCCCCACGGCGGCGTCGACCAGGCCGGCGGGCCAGTCCCCGGGCGTGCGGCTGTACACGTTGATCGCCACCCGGACGCCGGGTCCCACCTCGGCCGGGACGGCGAGCGCCTGGACGAACCCCTCGCCCTGCGCGGCCGCCTGCCAGGCCTCCCAGCCGGGCACCGTGTCGGCGAGCCTCGTGGTCAGCACGGTGCCCCGCCGCATCGCGTCGATGCAGGGCCCGGTGTCGGCGCGCGCCTCGGCCTGGTCGCAGCGACCCGCGCCGTGGGTGCTGCTTCCGGCGCGCAGCGAGATGCCGTGCTCGCGCAGGCTGATGCTCGCCTCGACGCCGTGGCCGAGCACGGCCGCGGCGCGGATCGCGCACTCGTCGAGGTAGCGGGACAGGGTCATGGGCGTTACGGTACCCGCGCGCCCGGGCCCCGTCCCGCGGGTCCTTCCGGCGGAGCGCGTCAGCGGCGGCCGACGAGCCGGTCCACCTGGAAGAGCGTCGTCGTGCCGGACACCTCGTTCGCGACGGCGAGCAGCGGCCGGTGCGTGGGGGAGTCGGCCGCGGGCACGAACGCCAGCCCCTCGGGGCCGAGGTCGCCGGCTCCGGCGAGCGTGGCGGCCGGGTCGGCGCCGTCGTCGATGGCGTCCTCGACCGACACGGAGTAGTCGCGGTTCGAGACGTAGGTGACGAGCTCGGACCGCTGCGGCCGCGTGATGTCGTAGACCATGACGCCGCCCGCGCGCTCCAGGCCGACGAAGGCGTAGGTGCGGCCCGACACCTCGCCGATCACGAGGTTCTCCGGCTCGGGGCCCTTGTCGTCGCTGCGGCCGTCGCGCTTCGTCTCGGTGTGGTTGGTGTTGAACGCGTCGCCCAGCGCCTCGGCGGTCGCACGCTCGAACTCGTCGCCCGAGTCGAAGACGAGCTCACCGTCGGTGGTCCACACGGAGAAGGACCGGCCGCCGAACGCGTACAGCTCCTCGTAGCACGAGCCGTCGGCGCGCAGCCCGGAGGCGGTGGTGACGTTGAGACGCCCCAGGTCGGCGTCGCCGAGCAGGCCGGCGGCGGGAGAGTCCTCGCACACCGGCGCGAGGCCGTCGTCGCCCAGGTCCTTGACCCGCGCGGGCTCGACGTAGTCGCCCCACTCGCGGGCGTCGCCCTCGTTCGCGGTGACGAGGTACGTCTGGCCGCGCGAGGTGTACGACGCGATCCCGTCGGGCATGTACAGCCCCCGGACGGGGACCTCGCGCACGGCGGCGACGCCGTCCTTGTCCGACGGGTCGATGCCCTCGTCGGGCAGCGAGTGGTCCTTGCTGCCGAGCGACCACAGGTCGGTGGTGCGGGCGCTGCGCAGGTCGACCTCGGCGACGGCGTTCGCCTCCTGCAGCGCCACGTACGCGGTGCGGGAGTCCTTCGACACGGTCACGTACTCCGGCTCGAGGTTGCGCGAGACGCGGTGCTCCAGCGACCCGTCGGGCCCTGCGACGTCCGGCCCGAAGACGCGCACGCCGTCCGGCAGCGCGTCGCCCTCGAAGGCGTGGAACGTCGCCGTGCGCACGGCGGACTGCGCGACCGTGCCGGCGTGCTTGCCGGTGAACCGGCGGGGCAGGTCGACGACGGACACCGAGCCCTCGGGGTCGACGGAGAAGTCGTCGGCGGGCTCACCCTCGTTCGCGACGACGGCGCTGCGGCCGTCGGGCGTGATCGTCACCATGTCGGGCAGCGCGCCCACGCGCCACGCGCCGAGCGCCCCGCCGTCCCCGGCGGCGTCGAACAGCACCAGCCAGCCGTCGGAGACCTTGTCGGGCGACTCGACCGCGACGACGCCGAGCCCGTCCGGGCGCACGGCGACCGAGTTCGCGACCGCGCCGTCCGGCACGGTCGAGCCGTCCGCGGCGCGGACGCCCGTCGTCTCGAGCGCGAAGAGCTTGCGGGGCGACGACGGGCGCGCGACGTCGAGCACGGTCACCTCGCCCGCCTGCGCGTTCACCGAGAAGAGGCGCTCCGAGCGCGCGTGGTACGCGACGATCTCCGCCGCCGACTCGTCGAACACGCCCGTGGCGTACGAGCCGAGGGGAGACAGGGCGATGCGGGCGTCGTCGGCCGACAGCTCGGCCGGGTCGGCGACGACGCCGGCGCTCGGCGTCGCGTGGCCGCTCCCTGCGTCGCGGTGCGCCGAGGCGGTGAGCGCGACGGGCACGGCCAGCGCGACGGCGAGGGCGGTGGCGCAGCCGGCGACGACGGCGCGACGCGGGGCGGGCGCGAGTCGCGGGGTGCGGGGGAGCGGTGTGCGCAAGGGGTCCTCCGGGGCCGGGGGCGCGCGCGGAGCGCGCCGTCGGGGTGACCGTAGGGAGGACGGATGGCCGTCGGGGGAGCCGGGGGTGAACGGGTGTCGACCCGCCGGTGAACGCCTCGCTCAGGCGGGCGCGTCGCGGTCGACGCCGCTCTGCACGCCGTCCCGCACGCCGTCGAGCCCGAGCTGCACGATCCGCCACACCGCCCCGACGAGCAGCACGACGAGCGCCAGGTTCCGCAGCCCCTCGACGACGACCATCGCGGGCTGCCCGCCGAGGAACTCGCCGTACGCCACCGGGTAGACGATCTGCGTGCCCAGCGCGGCCAGGAGCACGCCGACGGCGGGCGGCCACCACAGTCGCCGCGTGCCGGGGCCGGCCAGGGCGATCGCGGCGGCCAGCGGCGGCCCGATCCACGCCACGAACTGCGGCGAGCCCACCTTGTTGAACACGATGAGCGACAGGAGCAGGGCGGCCGTGCTGAGCAGCAGGACGTCGGCCGCGTGGTCGGGCCGGCGGCGCGCCGTCCACCACGTGAGGGCGGCGATGAGCAGCACCGCGACCGGCAGGAGCCAGTCGAGCAGGGACGCGACCTGCCGGGCGGCGGTGCCCTGCACCTCGTAGGTGAAGATCACGTCGTTGTACTCGATCCGCACCGACGGGTCCCACAGCCGCGCCACGCTGAACCAGGTGGCGAAGACCGACTCCGCCTGGAGCGTGCGCGCCTCCTGCTGGCCGAACACGCTGAACGCGCGCTCCCCGGCCCCGCCCGCGAGGGCGAGCCCGACGACGACGAGGCTCACCGCGGCGCCCGGCACCACCACCTGCCGCAGCAGGTCGTGCCAGCGGGCGCGGGTCGCGGCCAGCGCGACGACCACGGCCCCCGGGGCGATCTTGATCCACGCGCCCGCGGTGGCGACCGCCGTCGCGAGCGTCGGGCGGCGTGCCGCGACCGCCAGGGAGATCAGGATGAGCGGCGCGACGACGCCGTCCAGCCGGCCCAGGAAGATCGGGCCGAGGGCGAGCAGGAACGCGAGCCACCACCAGGCGCCCCGCACCCCGCGCGGCGCGCAGCGCACCAGCACCACCGTGGCGACGGCGTTCAGCGCCACGACCATCGCCGTCCAGACGATCTCGTAGCCCAGCAGGCCGTCGGTCACGAGCGCAGGCAGCGTGACCGGCACGAGCGCCCCCGCGGGGTACACCCAGTCGTAGTCGAGGACCGGCCACTGCCCGGTGTCGAGCCCGTGGCGGGCCCACCACTCGTACAGCGTGACGTCGCCGTAGATCGTGTAGCCCCAGGTGATGGCCTGCCCGACCACCCAGGCGTGCACGGCCACGAAGCCGAGCGCCAGCAGCCACCGGGACCTCAGCACGGCGCCGAGGGGGCCGGGGGTGTTCCGCGCGGCAGCGGTCTGCGTGGATGGCACGCCCGACATGGTGACAGACCGGGCTCGTCGCCGCCCCGGAGCCGCCTGGGAGATGCGTGATGCGGGTTCGGACGTCTAAGGTTTCGGATACCCGAAACCTTAGACGCCTGGCCCACGGAGGACCGCATGAGCCGACCGACCCTCGACCGACCCGCCCAGGGGGTGCGCCCTGCGCGCCTGGTGACCCTGCTCGGGCCGGCGTTCGTCGCGGCGATCGCGTACGTGGACCCGGGGAACGTCGCGGCGAACCTCACGGCGGGGGCGCGGTTCGGGTACCTGCTGGTGTGGGTGCTGGTCGTCGCCAACGTCATGGCCGTGCTGGTGCAGTACCTGTCGGCCAAGCTCGGCGTGGTCACCGGGCGCTCGCTGCCCGAGGTGCTGGGCGAGCGCCTCTCCCGGCGCGGCCGGATCGCCTACTGGGCGCAGGCGGAGGTGGTCGCGATGGCCACCGACGTCGCCGAGGTGATCGGCGGCGCCATCGCGCTGCACCTGCTGTTCGGCGTGCCGCTCGTGCTCGGCGGCCTCATCACCGGCGTCGTGTCCATGCTGGTGCTCACCGTGCAGCAGCGCCGCGGGCAGCGCGTCTTCGAGACGGTCGTGACGTCGATGCTCGCCGTCCTCACCGTCGGGTTCTGCGCGGGCCTGTTCTTCGCGCCCCCGGACCTGGGCGCGGTGCTCGGCGGCCTGGTGCCGCGCCTCGACGGCCCGGAGTCGGTGCTGCTCGCCGCGTCCATGCTCGGGGCCACGGTGATGCCGCACGCGATCTACCTGCACTCCTCGCTCGCCCGCGACCGGGTGCGGCACGACGCCCGCGTCGAGCGCCGCCACGCCCTGGCCGCCGGGGCCGAGGGGCGCGATCTCGTGGGGGGCGACGACGCGAGGGAGGACGACGTCGCCGTGCCGGGGCCGCCGTCGCCGCCGGTGGTCCGACGCCTGCTCACCGCCACGCGCTGGGACGTCGTCGCCGCGCTCGTGCTCGCCGGCAGCGTGAACATCGCGATGCTCCTGCTCGCCGCGGCCAACCTGCCCGGCCGCACCGGGACCGACTCGATCGAGGGCGCGCACGCGGCCATCGAGTCGTCGCTGGGGCCCGCCGTCGCGGTGCTGTTCGGGGTGGGGCTGCTCGCGTCGGGGCTGGCGTCGACGTCGGTGGGCGCCTACGCCGGCGCGGAGATCATGTCCGGTCTGCTGCACGTGCGCGTCTCGCTGCTCGCCCGGCGGCTGGTCACCCTCGTGCCCGCGATCGTGCTGCTCGCCACGGGGGTGTCGCCCACGTGGCTGCTCGTCGTGAGCCAGGTGGTGCTCAGCTTCGGCATCCCGTTCGCGATGATCCCGCTGGTGCGGATCACGCGCGACGCCGGCCTGCTCGGCGGCTTCCGCAACGGCCTCGGCACCCAGGTCGCGGCGTGGGCCGTGGCCGCGGTCATCGTGGCGCTGAACGTCGCGCTGCTCTGGCTGACGTTCACCGGATAGCCCCACGACCTTCCAGCAAGCGATCCGTCGCGGGAACCGGCCGCTTTCCGCGACGGATCGCTTGCTGGAAGGTGGGTGGGCGAGGTGTCAGCGGCCGAGCGCGGACTCCAGCCGGTCGACGAGCGCGGCCTGCGCGCTGACGACGAGGCGGCGGGCGTCGTCGGGGGAGAGCCAGGCGACCCGGTCGATCTCGGGCACCTCGATCCGCTTCCCCGACCGCGGGGGCCACTCGATCTCGACGGTGTTGCTGCGGACCTGGTCCAGGTCCGGCCCCGGCGGGGGCCACTCGCGGGCCCAGGCGAGGACGCGCTTGCCGGACCGCTGCCGCACCTCGCCGAGGTCGACGTCGGGGGACGACGGCGCGGGGAGCGGCAGCCCGAGCTCCTCCGCCGCCTCGCGCAGCGCGGCGGCGTGCGGCTCCTCGTCCGGCTCGAGCTCGCCCTTGAGCACCGTCCACGCGCCCTCGTCCTTGCGCGCCCAGAACGGCCCGCCCATGTGCCCGAGCAGCACCTCGAGGCCGCCGTCGTCCGTGGTGCGGTAGAGCAGGAGGCCTGCGCTGGTCGTCGCCATGGTCACAGTGTGACCCGAGGGCCGCCTGGCCGGTGCGGTACTCCCTCGCCGCCGGCCGTACGACCTCGGCGAAGACGTGAGACGGAGTATCGCTTGACGTGAGACCCGGTCGCGGGTGACGATGGAGGAGGACCGGCGCCGGCCACCACCAGCCTCGGACGGCGCCGGTCCGCACTCCTCACCGGGCCCGGAACGCCGGACCCCCGCGCAGAGAGAGGTCGTCGATGACCCGCAGCCCGTCCCGTGATGTCCCCGTCATGCCCGGTGTGACCGCCCCCGACTACGACGTCTCGCAGCCGCTGGACCTCGACTACGTGGGCGCCTTCGCCGACGTGACGCCCGAGGAGCGCGCCCACCAGCTCGCCGTCCGCGAGTTCGTGCAGGAGGACGTGCTGCCCGTCATCGACGGCTACTGGGAGCGGGCCGAGGTGCCGTTCGACCTCGTGAAGAAGCTCGCCGAGCGCGACTTCCTGCGCGACGGCGTCGACGTCCCCGGCCGCCCGTCGATCTCGTTCATGGCCGAAGGGCTGGCCAGCATGGAGATGTCGCGCGGCGACGGCTCCGTCGCCACGATCTGCGGCGTCCAGGGCGGCCTCGCGCTGCGGTCGATCGTCATGCACGGCTCGCCCGAGCAGGTCGAGCAGTACGCCGAGCCGATGGCGCGCGGGGAGATCCTCGGCGCGTTCGCGCTCACCGAGCCCACCCACGGCTCGGATTCCGTCTCGCTGGAGACCACGGCCCGCAAGGAGACGCGCGACGGGGTCGAGGGCTACGTCCTCGACGGCGAGAAGAAGTGGATCGGCTTCGGCTCGTGCGGCGACATCACGGTCGTCTGGGCCCGCCTCGTCGGCGACGACGGCGACAACCAGGTGCACGGCTTCATCGTCCCGCAGGACGCGCCCGGCTACACCGCCACGACGATCGAGGGCAAGGTCTCGCTGCGCGCCATCTGGCAGGCGCACATCGTGCTCGACGACGTGTTCGTCCCCGCGAGCGCGGCCCTGCCCGGCGCGACGTCGTTCAAGGCGACCGCCGCCGTCCTCTTCGCCACCCGCCTCGCCGTCGCGTGGTCCGCGGTCGGGCACGCCGTCGCCTGCTACGAGGCGGCCGCCGCGTACTCGACCCAGCGCATCCAGTTCGGCCGCCCGCTGGCCAAGAACCAGATGGTGCAGGAGCGGCTCACCCGCATGCTCTCGCTCGTCACCCAGATGCAGCTGCTCGTCGCGCAGATCACGCGCCTGGCGGACGCCGGCACGCTCACCGGCGAGCAGGCGTCGCTCGCGAAGTACACGACGACGCGGCAGGCCCGCGAGGTCGCGTCGATCGCCCGCGACATGCTCGGCGGCAACGGCATCCTGCTCGGCAACCGCGTCGCGCGGCACTTCGCCGACCTCGAGGCCCTGCACACCTACGAGGGCACCGAGTCGATGCAGGCGCTCATCGTCGGCCGCGACATCACCGGGGTCTCGGCCTTCGCCTGACGCCCGGCCGTCGCCGCCTCGCGGGCCCCCGTCTCTCACCAGGAGAGACGGGGGCTTGACGCTTTCCCGGGCCACTGCCAGAGTCGGGCGCTGGAAATCGTTTTCGAACCACGACGAGGTGGAGGGTGCGATGCGGCTCAGGCAGGTCTGCCTGACGGCGGCGGTGCTGGCGCTGACGACGACGGCGGCGGCGTGCGGCTCGACGACGGTGCCGGCAGCCGAGCCGGACACCTCCTCGGGCCCGCCGGTCGCGGGCCTCACGGCCTGGTCGCTCTCCGGCGGCAGCGACATCGTGCTGGAGCGGTCGTTCGAGAGCTGGAACGACGACCACCCCGACCGCCGGTTCGAGGTGGGCTGGCTCGAGAACGACGTCTACAAGGACGAGATCCGGGCGGCGATCGACGCGGGCACGGCGCCGACGCTCGTCTACGGCTGGGCCGGGAGCGACCTCGCGGGGTACGTGGCCGACGGGGACGTCCTCGACCTCACGGGCCGGGTGGACGCCGCGCTGGACAAGGCGCTGCCCTCCGTCGCGAAGAACGGCACCGTGGACGGGCGCACGTACGCCGTCCCCGCCAACCAGACCCAGCCCGTGCTGCTCTATCACAACGCAGACGTGCTGAAGCGGGCCGGCGTCGAGCCGCCGGAGACCTTCGACGACCTGCTCGACGCCGTTCCCGTGCTCCGGGAGGCGGGCGTGCGGCCCGTCGCGCTGGCGGGCGGAAGCCGCTGGCCCGAGCTGATGTACCTGCAGTACCTCACCGACCGCATCGGCGGGCCCGAGGTCTTCCAGCGCGTCGTTGCGGGCGAGCCGGGCGCCTGGTCCGACCCGGCGCTCCTGGAGGCGCTGCGCAAGGTCCGCGCGCTCGTCGACGCCGGGGCGTTCGGCGACGACTTCACCGAGGTCACGGCGGACTCGAGCGGCGACGTCGGGATGCTCGTGTCCGGGAACGCGGCGTTCCTGGTGCAAGGGGCGTGGATCTATCCGGACCTCGTCACCTCCATGCCGGAGCTCGTCGCCGCGGGCGGCATCGGCTTCGGCGCGTTCCCCACCGTGGCGGGCGGGGTCGGCGACCCGGACAACGTGGTCGGCAACCCCGCGAACTTCTGGTCGGTGTCCGCCTCGGCGTCGCCGGCGGACCAGCAGGCGGCGATCGACTTCCTCAACGCGGAGACGTACTCCGAGCGGGCGGTCGACACGTTCCTCACGGTCCGGACCGTGCCGCCCGTGCGGGGGATCGACGAGCGCCTGACGCAAGGCGACAGCGCGGAGTACCTGCGTGCCGTGTACGAGATGGTCGACTCGGCCCCGCACTTCCAGCTCTCCTGGGACCAGGCCGTCCCGCCCGACCAGGCGGCCGCGCTGCTCGACCACCTGCATCAGGTGTTCACGGGCGAGCTCGACCCCGAGGGCTTCGTCGACGCCATGAACGACACCCTCTGAGCGGTCATCCGCCCAGGTCGACGGTGACGACGTCGGGGAGCCGCAGCCCGAGCCAGAACGCCCCTGCCGGCGGACCCGGGGCGACGTGGCCGGTCGCGACCAGCCAGGCCGTGAGCACCATGCCGTGGGTCGCGACGACCAGGTCGCCGCCGCCGGCGTGCTCGCGCACGGTGTCGTCGAAGCGGCGGGCCGCGTCCGCCGCGGACTCCCACCCGTCGTGCCGCGCGTCGGAGGCGCCCTCGACCCAGGCGCGACGCGCCTCCCGGAACTCCGTGGAGACGGGCTCGGGCGGGCGCCGGACCTCCCCGAACCGCGGGTCCGTGGGGACGTCGGCGCCGCCGAGCGCGAGGGAGAGCGTCTCCACCGCCTTGCGCTCGTCGCTCGCGACGGCGTGCGCGCCGTCCGGGAGCCGGAGCCCGCGCGCCGCCGCGCGGCCGGCCGCCGAGAGCGGCCAGGCGTGCGGGGGCACGTCGTCGGACACGTGGGGGGCTGCATGACGGACGACGGTGACGCGCACGGGGCCAGTCTGCCCGTGCCTCGCGGACCGACGACCTTCCTCCGGGCACCGGGCTCGACATCGACGACTGAGCGTTCAGCGCGGCAGTTCGTGCTCGGCGCGGCAGTTCGAACTGCCGCGCCGAGCCCGAGCTGCCGCGCCGAGCGCCGTCAGGGCGCGACGGCGGGCGTCGTCTCCGCCTCGGCCTGCTCGCGCCGGTGCACGCGCCACCACACGAAGAACCCGGTCAGGGTGAACGCGCCGTAGAACACGTACATCAGGGCCGTGGCGTAGTACCCCGCCGACCAGAGCAGGGGCACGCCGACGACGTCGACCGCCACCCAGACCAGCCAGAACTCGACCCAGCCCTTGGCCATGCCGTACGTGGCGACCAGCGACCCCATGAAGATCCACGCGTCCGACCACACGGGCTCGTACGAGCCGAGGGCGCGGAACAACGGGGTGAGCAGCAGGGTGCCGCCCACCATGACGACGACGATCCCGACGCGCTCCCGCCAGGACGCCCAGTGCGGGTGCACCGCCGCGCCCCCGTCGGCGGGGATCCTGCCGTCCGCGCGCACCTCGAGGGCGGCACGCTCGGTGCGCCGCCACTGCACCCAGCCGTAGATCGACACGATCAGGAACATCACCTGCCGGCCCGCCTGGCCGAGCATGTCGGCGCGGCTCGAGTCGCCGAACCACGAGCCCATGAAGACGGTGAACAGCACCAGGTTGCCGACGATGCCGACGGGCCACGCCCACACCTTGCGGCGCATGCCGCCGAGCGCGGAGGCGAGGCCGAACAGGTTGCCGACGATCTCGCGCCACGACATGTGCTGGTCGCCGATGGTCAGCGTGGCGTTGAAGAACGCGTCGATCGCGTCCATCGTTCACTCTCCCGGTCCGAGGTGCGGCGTCCGGGGTGAGGGGTCGGCGCTCGCCGCGTCGGGCCCCGTGGGGCCGTCGTCGGCGGCACGACGCCCGGCGGCACCCACCCTGACGGGTGCGTGCCGCACGTGCTTCCTCCCATCCGGACTTTGACCGTCGGCCCTGGAATCTCACCAGGTCAGCCGGCCCCACCCTGCCGGAGCAAGGGAGGCCGGGTCGCGGGCTGTCACCGCCGGCTCGGAATTTCACCGACCCCGGAGCACGTACGTGCGTGTCTTTCCACCGCCGGAGGTCCCGGCGGTGTCCTGCACAACTCAGGATGCCACAGCGGCATTCCCGCCGGCCGCACCGCGTCCGGCCGTCTCGACCGTCGGTCAGGCCAGCGCGTCGCGGACGGCGCGCGCGACGTCGTCCGGCCCCGCCCCGGGCTCCAGCACCGTGACCACGACGCGCTTCCCGTCGCCGCCCGTGGCGACCGTCCGGCCCTCGCCGGCGGAGGCGGCGTCGGCGGGGGCGGATGACGGCGCCGTGGAGTCGTCGTCGTGCGCGAACGGGGCGACGGCCGCCCGCCGGAGGTCGGCGAACGCCTCCTCCAGCTCCGGGCGCAGGTCGAGGTGGGGGTTGCGCAGCCAGCGCCGCAGGATCGCGTTGTGCACCGCGACGACGGACGCCGCGAACGCGATCGACATCGTGGTGGTGGACCGGTCGGGCGGCAGCGTGTCGCGCAGGTAGGCGGTGAACGCGCGCTCGTAGCGGTGCGTCGTGACCAGCTCGCGGTCGCGCAGCGCGGGCACCTGCTGCAGCAGCTGGTGCCGCGCGATCGACGTCTCTCGCTGGCCCACGTGGTGGTCGAAGACGAGCCGGGCCGCGCGGCAGACCTCGAGGTACGGGTCGGTGGTCGGGTCCCACGCCCGCTCGGGCGCGCGGCCCGACTCCTCGCTGGCCCGCGCCTCGGGCCGGGTCTCCGCGAGCATGACGACGACCTCCTCCAGGAGCAGCTCGTGGTCCGCGAAGACCACGTCCTCCTTGGAGCGGAAGCGGCGGAAGAACGTCGCACGGCTGACGCGGGCGGCGTCGGCGATCTCCTCGACGGTGGTCTGCTCGTAGCCCTGCCGGGAGAAGAGGTCGATCGCGGCGTCGACGGCCTGGGCGTGGGTGTGCGTCCGGACGGCGGTCATGCCAGGGAGATTACTCCGGCACCGCCGGTCGTCCCCGCTGCGTCCGCTCGTCCGTGGACCCCAGCAGCAGCCGGTAGAACCGGAAGAAGCCGAAGTCGTCGACCGGCAGCACCTCGACGCCGGCGTAGCCGGCCGCACGCGCGTAGCGCCGCAGCGTGGCCGGGCGCATCACGGTGCCCGTGCCGGCCGACGGGCTCGTGGACAGGCCGTCCGGCAGGCACACGAACAGGCTGTAGCCGTACATGATCCGGTCGACGTCGTCGGCCGGGGCGCGGAACTCGTCGGCGACGGCCTCGTCCATGACCACCACCACGCCGTCCGGCCGCATCGCGCGGCGCACCCCCTCGAGCACGGCGACCGGGCGCGGCATGTCGTGCACGCACTCGAAGGCGAACGCCGCGTCGTACGGCTGGGCGACGGCGAGCTCCGCGGCGTCCGCGAGGTGGAAGAAGGCCCGCCGCTCGAGCCCCGCCTCCGCGGCGGCCGCCCGTGCGGCAGCCACGGACGGACGGTCGACGTCGACGCCGTGGACCTCGGCGAGCGGGTACGCCTCGGCGAGGGCGAGCGTCGACCAGCCGAAGCCGCAGCCGACGTCGACCACGCGGGCCCCGGGCCGGGAGAGCGCCTCGTGGACGGCGGGCAGCGCCGCGAGCGTCGGTGCCAGGCGGCGCTCGAACCACGGGCGGTTGACGTCGGACTGCGCCTGGCGGGCGTCGTCGCCGAGCTGGTCCCACGACACCCCGCCGCCGTCCCGGTACGACTCGAGCAGACGGGGCAGCTGCGGTCCGATCGCGCCGACGAACCGGGCCAGGGGCGCCAGGTACGACAGCGAGGACGTGTCGGTCAGCACCTCCGCGTGCGCCGCGGGCAGTGCGTAGAGGCGGGTCCGGGCGACGTGCTGCGGGTCCGCGTCGAGCGCGGGTGCCGCGCCGGCGTCCTCCGCGACGAGGACGCCGGACGCCGCCTGCTGCTCCAGCCACTCGCGCGCGTACCGCTCGGCCGTGCCGGTGGCCTCCGCGAGCCCCGTGGACGTCAGGGGGCCGGACGACGCGAGCGCCCGGTACCACCCGAGCCGGTCGCCCACGTGCACGGCCAGGACGTCGATGGCGCCGAGCGTGGCGGCGAACAGCCGCTCGGCGAACGCGTCGGCGGTGTCGCCGGTGTCGGCGGTGTCGGTCGGGTCGGACATGGCGGCACCTCCGTGCCGTGGCCCGGACGTGCGGGCCCCGCGGCGTCGTCGGGAGGCGGCGCCCGTCTCGACGCTAGCCCGCGGGAGCCCGGCGCGTCGACGGCCCGTGCGGGTGATCCGCGTCAGCCGTGACGGCGCCTGCGGTCGTCGTCCGGCTTCCCTCGGCGGCGCTCGTCGAAGCCCGCCTCGGCGGGACGCCGGGCGCGCTGCAGGTACCGGATCTCCCGGACGGCGACCCCTGCGGCGAGGAAGAACGGGATCCATGCCCAGACCCTGCCCCGCAGCACGACCCACAGCATCGCGAGCGCGACGACGCACGCCCCGACCACGGTCCACACGCTCGCCCACCGCACCTTGCGCACGGGCCGAGGCTACCGCTGCCCCTCCCGCGGAACACGTGCCCCCGGCATGGGTAGGGTGGCGGTCGTGACTTCCGGGACCACGACCGCGCCGACGACCACGACCGCCCCCACCACGACCGTCCCCGTCGTGGACGTCTACGTCGACCCGCTGTGTCCCTTCGCGTGGATCACGTCGCGCTGGGCGCTCGAGGTGGCGGAGCACCGGGACGTGGAGCTCACGTTCCGGCTGATGAGCCTGTACCTGCTGAACAAGGACCGGGACGTCCCGGCGGACTACCGGGCGAAGATCGAGGCGTCGCGCGGCATCGGCCGCGTCGCCGCGGCGGTGCAGACCGAGCACGGCCCCGAGGCGTTCAGCGCCTTCTACACCGCGGCCGGCACGCGCATCCACCCGGGCGGCCGCCGGGACGACCTCGACGCCGTCGCCGTGGAGGCCCTGGCCGAGGCCGGTCTGCCCGCCGCGCTGGCCGACGCCGCGACGTCGGACGCCTACGACGCCGCCCTCGCCGTCTCGCACGAGGAGGGCATGAAGCCGGTGGGCGAGGACGTCGGCACGCCGACGATCCACGTCGACGGCGTCGGGTTCTTCGGCCCGGTCCTCACGCGCATCCCGCGCGGCGAGGACGCGGTGCGGATCTTCGACGGCGCCGTCGCGCTCGCGTCGTTCCCGGACTTCTTCGAGCTCAAGCGGTCGCGCACCTCCTCGCCGACCTTCGACTGACCTCCCGGCGCCCCGCCGGTCCCACCGTTCCACCGAGAGGCGAACCCGTGACCCTCGACCTGCGTGTCTTCACCGAGCCCCAGCAGGGCGCGTCGTACGACGACCTGCTCGCCGTCGCGAAGGCGACCGAGGACCTCGGCTACAGCGCGTTCTTCCGCTCCGACCACTACCTGACGATGGGCGGCGACGGCCTGCCGGGCCCCACCGACGCGTGGACGACGCTGGCCGGCCTGGCCCGGGACACGTCGACAGTGCGCCTCGGCACCCTCGTCACGTCGGCCACGTTCCGCCACCCCGGCGTCCTGGCGATCCAGGTGGCGCAGGTGGACCAGATGTCCGGCGGCCGCGTCGAGATCGGGCTCGGCGCCGGCTGGTTCGCGCGCGAGCACGAGGCGTACGGCATCCCGTTCCCGGCCCGGCGGTTCGGGCTCCTCGAGGAGCAGCTGGAGATCCTCACCGGCCTGTGGGGCACGCCCGCCGGCGGGTCGTACTCGTTCGACGGCGAGCACTACACGCTCGTCGACTCCCCGGCCCTGCCCAAGCCTGCCCAGGCGAAGATCCCGGTCATCGTCGGCGGGGGCGGGCCGAAGCGCACGCCGGCGCTGGCCGCCCGGTTCGGCGACGAGTACAACCAGGCGTTCCCCGAGCTGGACACGGTCGCGCCGCGCATCGGCGTCATCAACGAGGCGCTGGCGGAGGCGGGGCGCACCCCGGACTCGATCGTGCAGTCCGTCGCGCTGGTGCTCGCGGTGGGCAAGGACGAGGCGGAGTTCGCGCGACGTGCGGCCGCGATCGGCCGCGAGCCCGCCGAGCTGCGCGAGCACGGCGTCGCGGGCACGGTCTCCGAGGCCGTCGACCTGCTCGGCTCCCTGCGCGACCAGGGCATCCAGCGCGTGTACCTGCAGGTGCTCGACCTGCACGACCTCGACCACCTGGACCTGGTGGCGCGGGAGGTCGCGACGCAGCTCTGAGGCGAGCCGCAGGCCTGTGACCTGCGGCGACAGTCGGCCAGGGCGACGGTCTCGCCTGCTGAACTCACCCCGCCGAAGCCGTGACACGGGGGCGCGGCGGGGTTATGTTCCCGACAGACGACGAGGTGGCCCGCTCTCCGGAGCGGGTCACCTCGACCCGTTCAGGGCCGAGGTCGCGCCCGCCGCAGGCCCGCAGGACCGACACGACGCCGCCGTCGCCCGGACGACGTGGTCCACGCTCCCCGCCGCACGACCGCGCCCATGCCCGGAGGACACGCCATGTCCGTCTCCGAGTTCGACCGTCTCGTCGTCACCCCGCGCCGCACCGAGCACGTCCGGTCGCGCCCCCCCGGCCCGCTCCGCGCGGAGCCGCCGCGCCCCACCGCCCCGCCGAGGGACGAGAACGCCGCCTCGCGGTCGCCGTCGCTCGCCCTGATCATGCTGCTCGCGACGCTCGGCGTCGTGGCCTACGCCGTCTTCCTGCTCAACCCCGCCCACCGCGGGGACGCGCTGCCGTACGTCATGGTGATCACGGCCGAGACCATCCTCGTCGTGCAGGCGCTCCTCGCGATGTGGACGGTGCTCTCCAGCGGCTACGACCCGCGCGGCTTCTCCTTCCACCACGCGCAGGACCGCCTGTTCGACCTGCCCGAGATCGTGCGGGACGAGGCCGAGGACGACCCCACGCGCTGGACCCTGTACCTGCACGACAGACCCGTGACCGTCGACGTCTTCATCACGACGTACGGCGAGAGCCTCGACACGGTCGCGCGCACGGTGCGCGCCGCCGTCGCCCTGCGCGGCCGCCACCGCACCTGGGTGCTCGACGACGGCCGCTCGGACGACGTGCGCGACCTCGCCGCCACGCTCGGTGCCCGCTACGTGCGCCGGCTGTCGAGCCACGGCGCCAAGGCCGGCAACGTCAACCACGCGCTGACGATCGCCAAGGGGGACTACTTCGTCATCCTCGACGCAGACTTCGTCCCCAGGCCGGAGCTCCTGGTCGAGACGGTCCCGTTCTTCGTCTCCGACGACGTCGCCTTCGTGCAGACCCCGCAGACGTACGGCAACCTCGACAACCTCATCTCGCGCGGCGCCGGCTACATGCAGGCCGTGTTCTACCGCTTCGTGCAGCCCGGCCGGAACCGTTTCAACGCGGCGTTCTGCGTCGGCACCAACGTGATCTTCCGCCGGGCGGCGGTCGACGACATCGGCGGCATGTACACGGACTCCAAGTCGGAGGACGTGTGGACGTCGCTCCTGCTGCACGAGCGTGGCTGGCGCACCGTCTACATCCCGACGGTCCTCGCGGTGGGCGACACCCCCGAGACCGTCGAGGCGTACACCAAGCAGCAGCTGCGCTGGGCCACCGGCGGCTTCGAGATCATGCTCCAGCACAACCCGCTGAGCCCGAGGCGACGGCTCACCCTCGACCAGCGCCTGCAGTACACGGTCACGGCCACGCACTACCTCTCGGGCATCGCGCCCCTCGTGCTGCTCCTGGTCCCGCCGCTGCAGATCTACCTGGACCTCACGCCGATGGACCTGACGATCTCGCCGAGCACCTGGTTGCTGTACTACCTGGGCTTCTACGGGATGCAGATCGCGATCGCGTTCTTCACCCTCGGGTCGTTCCGGTGGGAGGTGCTGATGCTCGCGTCGGTGTCGTTCCCGATCTACACGAAGGCACTGTGGAACGCCCTCACCGGCAAGGAGCAGGCCTGGCACGTCACGGGTCGCGCCGGCCGGGCCGAGTCGCCGTTCAACTTCATGCTGCCGCAGGTGCTCTGCTTCGCGTTCCTGCTGCTGACGTCCGCCGTCGGCGTCTGGAAGGAGTGGGGCGACGACCCGCTGCCCAGCCTGGCGCTGGCCTGGAACCTCACCAACACGTTCATCCTCGGCGCGTTCGTCGTCACGGCGCTGCGCGAGTCGCGCCGCGCCCGCGCCGCCGTCCCGTCCGCCGGAGGTGCCGCGTGACCTGGACCAACCGCCTGCGCCTCGTGGGAGGCCTGCTCGGCGTGGTGCTGCTGTGCGCCGCGCTCACCCTGGTCATGAACCGTCGCGGGTCGCAGGCCACGTCGTCGGCCGCGACCATCTCCGCCGAGACGCTCGACGTGGGCACCGACTACGCCGGGACGGTCGCCGAGGCGCTCGTCGAGGAGGGCGACGAGGTGCGCGCCGGCGACCCCCTGCTGGTGCTGCGCAGCCTCACGCTGCAGCACGACCTCGCCGTCGGCCTCGTCAGCCGGGAGGGTGGCGCCTACGAGGTGGCCGAGGACGGCACGATGACCGTGGTGGCCCCCGCCGACGGCGTCGTCACCGACGTGGCCGTGGCCCAGGGCGCGTTCGCGCAGTCGGGGGAGGTGCTCGCCACCGTCGAGCGCCAGGGCTCGCTGTTCGTCGACGCGAGGCTCGTGCTCGACCCGGCGGACTTCGCCCGCGTCCGCGACGGCGCCACGGTCACGGTGGTGCTGCCCAACCAGGCCGAGGTGGACGGCGTCGTGGACGCGGTGGCCGTGCAGAACACGAAGAACCAGGCGGAGGCGACGGTGCGCGTCTCCAGCGCAGGCCTGGTGCGCGGCGCCGAGCACGGGCTCGTCATGGCCGGCACCCCGGTCACCGCGGTGATCGACCTGCACGACGACGGCCCGCTCGCCGGCGTGGACGCCTCGTTCAGCCAGTTCCTGCGCCGGGTGGGCCTGTGACGACGCCCGCGCGGGGCGGCGCCGGGGGGCGGAGGAGGCGCGTGCCGCCGCCGGTCGCCGGTGTGCTGACGGCGGTCCTGGCCGTGGTCCTGGCGTCGTCCGGCTGCGGCGTCCTCGGGGGGCCGGCGCCCGCCGGGGAGGACCCTCCGGGCCCTGTCGACGCCCCGGCGCCGGAGGAGAGCCTCGCGGCGCCCGACGTCGACGTGTCGCTGCTGCCCCAGGAGCAGGTCGCGGCCACGCCGACGACGCGACTCGCCGACGGCCTGGCGCCGCCCACGAACCGGTGGTTCTCCAGCCTGGCGCTCGGCGACGCGCCGCAGCCCGTGTTCCCGGTGCCGCTCGCGGTCGCGCTGACCGGGGGAGGGTTCGCGTACGGGCTGCCGCAGGTCCAGGTGACCGAGACCTCGATCCTCGGTCCGTTCGACCCGCAGGTGGGCGCGGACGTCGGCGCCGCGTCGTCGGTGGTGTCGGAGTACGACGTCGCGTCGGTGACGGTCGAGCTGCGCGACGGCGCCGGGGCGGCGCTCGGGCACCTGCGGATCGTGGAGGGGTCTCCCGTGCTGCGGTACGTCGCGGCGTCCGACCAGGACGTGGCGATGACCTCGGCGTTCACCGTCGCCGACGGCCGGGCGTCGACCGAGGTGCTCGACCGCGAGCACGTCCTCGTGGGTCCGGGCGGCACCGACGACCCCGGTGCCGGGCTCTCCGACGACGGGCGCGTGCTCACGCTCGCCGCGGGCGAGTCCGTCGCATGGTTCCCGGTGCCGGACGGGGCGTCGGGTGCGTCGGTCGACACCCTCGTCGAGGCGGCCTCGCGCCCCGTGACCGGGGTGACCGCGTCGTACGGCGCCGGCGACGACGGCGTGAGCAGCGCGCTGACCTACGCCACCGCGGACGGGGGCCCCACGGCCGTCGTGCGGATGCCCCACCAGGCGGACTCCACGGGGGCCACCTGCGGCCTCGGCTCGTACGCGACCGTGCACGGGACGGTCGACGTCTGCACGGCCACGACCCTGGGGTGGTCGAGCCCCGCGGTGGAGCCGGCCGGCAGGCTCGACCTGTCGGGCCTGGACGACGACGCGCGCGCGGAGCTCGCCGACCAGGTGCGTGCCGACGCGGCCGCCGTGGAGGCGGGGACCCTGGAGGCGCCGTCCGACACGTACTTCGGGGGCAAGGCCCTGGCCCGGGACGCCACCCTGCTCGGCCTCGCGGAGGGGCTCGGGCTGGACGGGGTGGCCGGGCCGCTGAGGTCGGGACTCGAGGAACGACTGCGGGAGTGGGCCGAGCCCGACGGTTGCGAGCACCGCGCGGAGCGCTGCTTCGTGCACGACCCGGTGCTGGCGACCGTGGTCGGGAAGGTGCCGGGCTTCGGCTCGGAGGAGGCCAACGACCACCACTTCCACTACGGGTACTTCCTGTACGCGGCGGGCGTCGTGGCGGCCGACGACCCGGGGCTCGCCACCGACCTCGCGCCCGTGCTGGACCTGCTCGCCGCGGACGTCGCGTCGGGCACGGGGGTCGGCGGGATGCCCGCGCTGCGGGTGTTCGACGTCTACGCCGGCCACTCGTGGGCGTCCGGGTACGCGCCGTTCGCCGACGGCAACAACCAGGAGTCGGCGTCCGAGGCCGTCTCGGCCTGGAACGGGCTGGCCCTGTGGGCGCAGGCGACGGGGGACGCCGAGCTCGAGGAGCAGGCGCGGTGGATGCTCGGCGCGGAGGCCGCGTCGGCGCGCGCCTACTGGACCGACTTCGACCGGGACGACCCCGCCGTGGAGGGCTTCGGCCACCAGGTGACGTCGCTCGTGTGGGGCGGCAAGCGGGACTGGGCCACGTGGTTCAGCGCCGAGCCGAGCGCGATGCTCGGGATCCTCGTGCTGCCGGCACAGCCGGTCGCGACCTACCTCGGCGGGGACCCGGACCGCATCCGGGCCAACCTCGACGAGGCGCTCTCCGGGCCGCGCGACGACCCCGCGTCGTGGGACGTGACGTTCGGCGACCAGCTGCTCGTGTACGCCGCGCTGGCCGGGCCGGAGGACGCCGCCGCGGCGCTCGGCGTCGCCCGCGACCTGCCCGGCGAGCGCATCGACGACGGGAACACGCGCTCGTGGCTGCTCGCGTGGCTGCTGGTGCGCGCCGCGTAGAGCCTGTCCAGCAGGCCGGCAGAGCGGGGCGCGGCCGTGATCTCAACGTTGCAGAACGGCTGTTGACGGAGGCGTCCGAGGGCTCTACGGTGAATCCATTCAACGCGGGGAATCGCTTTCCCGCTGCGGGCCGGCGACGTCGCCGGCCCGGAGGCTGACCGGTCCGACGACGGCCCGGGCATCGACGGAGATGGGACCGGGCCATGGCACACGAGGGCGCGCGCGCGGAGGTGGCGGCGGCACGTACGGCGGTCCCCGCCGACGGCGCCCGGCTGGAGCGATGGTTCGGGTGGGTCGACACGCTGGCGTTCCTGGGCCTGCTCAACCTCCTCGTCCTCGCGGGCACGCTGGCCGGGGGAGTGGTGCTCGGCGTCGCGCCCGCGCTCGCCGCGGCGACCGTCGTCAGCCGCACGCGGCTGCGGGGCGACACCCAGCGCGCCGCGCGCGACTTCGTCCGCGCCTGGGCCTCCGGCTTCGGCCGCGCCAACCTCCTCGCCGCGCCGGGCCTGCTGGCCCTCGCCCTCACCGGGACGAGCCTGCTCCTGCTCGACGACGCGCCCGCGGTGCTCCGCGTCGCGCTCGCCGTCGTCGCCGGCCTCGGCGTCGTGCACCTGCTGCTCGCCCTGACGATGGACGCCCACTACGACCTGCGTCGCGGCGACGTCCCGCGCCTGGCCTGGGCGTTCCTGCTGCGCTCCCCCGGGGCGCCCCTCCTGCTCGCGGCGACGACGGCGCTGGTCGGCGTCGTCACCGCGTTCGTGCCCGGACTCCTGCCCGTCGTCGCGATCGGCGCGTGGGCGTACCTGTGCACGGCCCTCTGCCTGTCCTTCTACGCCGCCAACGACCGCCGGCTCGGCGACCAGGCGGAGACCGACCCCCTCGACGAGTGAACGACGACGTGCACTCCGACGAAAGGAACAGCATGCGCACACGACGGCTGGCCCCTCTGGCCCTCCTCGCGGTCGGGAGCCTCACGCTCGCGGCCTGCGGCAGCGGCGGTGGCGACGGCGACGGCGGTGGCGGTGGCGGTGGCGAGGCGCTCGACTCGCTCTCGATCATGGCGCCGTACTTCTCCGCGACGCCGCCGGAGGACGACGATCCGGTGGGCGCGAAGCTCTCCGAGCTGGCGGGGCTGGACCTCGACATGCAGTGGGTGCCCAACGCGGAGTACGGCGACCGGACCAACGTGGTGCTGGCCGGCGACGAGATCCCCGACGTCATGGTGATCCAGCAGAAGAGCCAGGGCTTCGTGCAGACGGCGGAGGCCGGCGGCTTCTGGGACCTCACCGAGTACCTGGCCTCGGGCGACTACCCGAACCTCGTCACGGAGAACCCCGACGTCCAGCAGGCCTCGAGCGTCAACGGCAAGGTCTACGGCGTGTACCGGGCCCGCGACGTCGTGCGCACGTCCATCACCATCCGCAAGGACTGGCTGAAGAACCTGGGCCTCGAGGAGCCCACGAACACCGACGAGCTCATGGCGCTCGCCAAGGCGTTCACCGAGGACGACCCCGACGGCAACGGCAAGGACGACACCTACGGGATGATCATCCCCGCCTGGGGTGCGTCGATCGGCACGGGCAGCCCCTACGACGCCATCGAGACCTGGTTCGGCGCGGGCAACGTGTGGAAGGACGAGGGCGGCCAGCTGATCCCGTCGTTCACCACCCCGGAGTGGAAGCAGGCGCTGGACTACGAGAAGCAGCTCATCGAGAACGGCTACGTCAACAAGGACTACGCCACGATGGACGGCTCCACCCAGTGGAACGAGCCGTTCCTCAACGGCAAGGGCGGCATCATCATCGACGTCCAGTCGCGCGCGTCGCAGCTGGCGGGCCTGTTCAAGGAGAAGGACCCCAAGACGTACGACCAGTTCGTCGCGCTCCAGGGCAACATCGCCGGGCCGAACGGCGACTTCGCGCTCCCGACGCCCGGCTACAGCGGCTTCCTCGCCGTCCCGAAGGCGTCGGTGCAGACCGAGGAGCAGCTCACGCAGGTGCTCACCGCGCTGAACGAGCTGAGCAGCACCGAGGGCCAGGTGCTGGAGAACAACGGCATCGAGGGGGACAACTTCACGGTCGAGGACGGCTTCGCGGTCAACGACGAGTCGAAGCAGGACTACACGGACCTGGTCAGCGGCTCGTGGGCCCAGATCGGCACCAACGTGGCCGGCTACGAGGCCTACAAGCCGAAGCCGGAGACGGAGTACGACGCCGAGCTCGAGCAGGAGCGCGCGGACCTGCAGGCCAAGGACCTCGAGAAGGCGGTCTTCAACCCCGGGGCGGCGCTCGTCTCCGAGACCTACATGACCAACGGCGTCCAGCTCGACCAGGTCATCGCCGACGCCCGCATCCAGTACATCAGCGGGCAGATCGACGAGGCAGGGCTCGACGCGGCGATCGCGCAGTGGAAGTCCAGCGGTGGTGACGCGGTCACGGCCGAGATGAACGAGCTCTACGGCCAGCTCGGCTGATCCCCTCCGGTGCGGGGCCGGGCCTCGGTGCCCGGCCCCGCACCCCGTCCGAGAAGGAGGCTGCGATGACCGCCGTCGTCGACGTCGAGCAGGCCGGCACGCCCGCGCCCGCCGCCCCTCCCGCGCCCCGCCGGCCGCACCGCGGCTGGGCCCGGGTGGTGCGCTACCGGTGGCTGCTGGTGATGATGCTGCCGGGCATCCTGTACTTCCTGCTGTTCCGCATCTGGCCGATGTGGGGCGCGCAGATCGCGTTCAAGAACTACGTGCCGTTCCTGGGGATCCAGGGGTCGGAGTGGGTGGGCTGGCACCACTTCCAGGAGTTCTTCTCCAACCCCGACTTCCCGCGGCTGCTGGGCAACACGCTGATCCTGGCCGCGCTGAGCCTGTTCGTGGCGTTCCCGCTGACGATCGTGCTGGCGCTGCTGCTCAACGAGGTGCGGCTGTCGGTGCTCAAGCGCACGGTGCAGACGCTGGTCTACATCCCGCACTTCCTGTCCTGGACGGTCGTGGTGTCGCTGACCGCGCTGCTGTTCGCGATCGGGACCGGCCCGCTGTCGTCCTTCCTGGACGGGCTCACCGGCACGGAGACCAACTACCTGGCCGACCCGGACTGGTTCCGCCCGCTGATCCTGCTGCAGACGATCTGGAAGTCCACCGGGTGGGGCACGATCATCTTCCTCGCCGCCCTGGCCAGCGTGGACCAGGAGCAGTACGAGGCCGCCGTCATCGACGGCGCGGGCCGCTGGCAGCGCACCTGGCACATCACGCTGCCCGCCATCCGCCCGACGATCATCGTGATGCTCATCCTGCAGACCGGGGAGATCCTCAACACCGGCTTCGAGCAGATCTACCTCATGTCCAACGCGCTCAACCGCACCGTCGCGGACGTGTTCGACACGTACGTGTACTTCACCGGCATCCAGCAGGGCGCGTACTCCTACTCCACCGCGGTGGGCCTGTCGAAGGCGATCGTCGGGCTGGTGCTGATCTTCGGCACCAACTGGCTCGCCAAGCGCTTCAACCAGCAGGGGATCTTCTGATGGCCGCACCGCTCACCACCGTGCCCACCACGCCCACCGTGGCGCCCGGCCCCGCGTCCCGGCGCGCGTCCCGGCCCTCCACGCAGCACCAGCGGTTCAACACCCGTGCGGGCCGGGCGTTCGACGTCGTCAACGTCGTGCTGCTCGTCGCCGTCGGCCTGCTGGCGCTGCTGCCGTTCCTGTACGTGCTCGCGGGGTCGTTCGCGACCGAGCTGGAGATCACCACGCGACCGTTCTTCCTGTGGCCGCGGGACTTCACGACCGACTCCTATGCCTCGATCCTGTCCTCGGACGCGTTCGTGCGGGCCTTCGTCACCACCGTCGTCGTGACCCTGGTCGGCACGCTCGTCCAGCTCGCGCTGACGGCGCTGATGGCTTACCCGCTGTCGAAGGTCGACCTGCCCGGGCGGCGCACCATCATGACCGTCGTCGTGTTCACGATGGTGTTCTCCGCGGGCATGATCCCCACGTTCCTGGTGGTCAAGCAGCTCGGCCTGCTCGACTCGTACTGGGCGCTGATCCTGCCGATGGCGATCAACCCGTTCAGCCTGATCATCATCAAGAACTTCTTCCAGCAGCTGCCCCAGGAGCTGGAGGAGTCCGCCAAGATCGACGGCGCGCACGAGCTGCAGATCCTGCGGCACGTCGTGATCCCGCTGTCGAAGCCGGTGCTCGCGACGTTCGCGCTGTTCTACGCCGTCGGCATCTGGAACGACTACATGTCCCCGCTGCTGTACCTGAACGACCAGGACATGTGGACCCTGCAGATGTTCCTGCGGCAGGTCACCGCGTCGGCGTCGCTGTCAGCGCAGGACATGGGCGCCGAGCTGCCCCCGCCCGCGCAGGGCATCAAGTTCGCGGTGGTCATCGTGGCCACCATCCCCGTGCTCCTGGCCTACCCGTTCCTCCAGAAGCACTTCGCCAAGGGCATGCTGATCGGGAGCGTGAAGGGCTGACATGACCATCCACCTCGCGGGCGACTCGACCGTCGCCCCCACCGACCACGGCCGCACCTCGGGGTACCCGGAGATCCCGCTGCTGGGCTGGGGCGACGAGCTCGCGGCGTTCACGGACGACGTCGTGCGCAACCACGCGATCGGAGGGGCCACCACGGCGTCGTTCCGGGCCGAGGGGCGCTGGGAGAAGCTGCTCGCCGAGCTGCGGCCCGGCGACACGGTGGTGATCCAGTTCGGGCACAACGACCAGAAGGAGCCCGACGAGCTCGCGGCCGAGGGCGGGTACACGGACCGGCTCGCGCGGTTCGTCGCGGAGGCGCGCGCGAACGGGGCGCGGCCCGTGCTGGCCACGAGCGTCGAGCGCCGCCTGTTCGACGGCGACGGAGCGCTGCGCTGGTCGCACGGGCCGTACCCGGCGGCGGTCCGGGCCCTCGGGCACGAGCTCGACGTGCCGGTGCTCGACCTCACCGCGTTCACGCGCTGGCTGTACGGGTGGCTGGGCCGCGACGCGTCGGCGGCCCTCTTCCCGCACGGCGCCGCCGCGGCGGCGGGTCTGCCCGTCGACGAGAAGCTGGCCAAGGACAACACCCACTTCACGACGGCGGGGGCGCGCGCCGTCGCCCGCTACGTGGGCGAGGCCCTGGCGTCGCTCGACGGCGTGCACGACGCGGAGGAGCCGCTCGGGGCGTGGGTGATGCAGCCGTGACAGCCCCCTATCGCAACGCCCTGGCCGGTCCCGGCGACCTCACGGGGTGGGTGGCGGAGGGGCCCGTCGGCGTCGAGCACCGCGACGGCGGCCTGGTGCTGCGCAGCACGGCCGACGAGGCCGCGCTCGACGCCGACGGCCGCGGGGACCACGCGCACTTCACCTGCTGGTGCCCGGAGGTCTTCCCGGCGGACGTCGAGGTCGCGTGGGACTTCCGGCCGCTGGCCGGCGACGGCCTGGCGATGCTGTTCTTCGCCGCGACGGGCACCGACGACCGCGACCTCTTCGACCCCTCGCTGGCCGAGCGCACGGGGTTCTACCCGCAGTACCACTCGGGCGACGTGTCGACGCTCCACGTGTCCTACCTGCGCCGCAAGTGGGCGTCCGAGAAGCGGTTCCGCACCTGCAACCTGCGCAAGAGCCCCGGCTTCCGCCTCGTCGCGCAGGGGGCCGACCCGCTGCCCGGGCCCGACGACGCCGACGGCCACTACCGCGTGCGCGTCACCAAGCGCGGCGCCGACGTCGCCTTCGCGATCGACGACCTCACCCTCTTCACGTTCCACGACGACGCGCCGCTGGGCGCCGGCCGGATCGGCTTCCGGCAGATGGCCCCGCTCGTCGCCCACTACCGCAACCTCGAGGTGACCCCGCTGTCATGACCACCGCCCCCGCCGCATCCCCGCTGACCGAGTCCGTCGAGACCCCGGACGGGGTCCACGTCCCGCTGCACTGGCTCGACGACGTCGCGCCCGACCTCACGGTCGGGGGCGTCACCTGCGGCGTCCCGTTCCGCCCGGGCGTGGTGCGCGACGCCGCGGAGCTCGCCGTCGTGGACGCCTGGGGACGTGCTGTCCCGGCGCAGACGTGGCCGCTCGCGACGTGGCCCGACGGCAGCGTGAAGTGGTCCGGCGTCGCCCTCGGCGCAGCGACGCCGCCCAGCGCGTCCTACCGCGTCGTCGCCGCCCCCGAGGGCGTGCCGGACGCCACGCAGGACGGCGCCGGGCCCGCGGTCACGGTGGCGCAGCACGACGACGAGGTGGTCGTGGACACGGGCGCGTGCACGGTGGTCGTGGGGCGTTCCGGTCCTGACGTCGTGCGGTCCGTGCGGGTGCGCGGCGTGGAGGTGGCGCGCGCGGGGCGGCTGGTGTCCAGCCGGCAGGACCGCCCGGAGCCCGACCACCGGGGACGGCGCGAGTCGGTGGGCGTGGTGCGCGACGTCGTCGTCGAGCAGGCCGGACCGGTGCGCGCCGTCGTGCGGGTGACGGGCGCGCACCGCGACGTCGACCGGGCCCACGAGGACGGCGCGCCCGCCTGGCTGCCGTTCACGCTGCGGCTGGTGCTCGCGGCCGGGGCCCCGACGTTCCGGCTGGTGCACTCGTTCGTGTGGGACGGCGACCCCGAGCGCGACTTCCTGTCGTCGCTCGGCCTGCGCTTCGACGTCCCGCTGCGCGCCGCGCCCTACGACCGGCACGTGCGCCTCTCGGGGGCGGACGGCGGGCTGGTGCGCGAGGCGGTGCAGGGCGTGACCGGGCTGCGCCGGGACCCGGGCGCGGAGGTGCGCGCGGCCCAGGTGGCGGGCCGCGCGACGCCGCCGCTCGCCGAGTGGGACGAGCGCGTCTCCGGCCGGCTGCGCTGGGTGCCGACCTGGGAGGCCTGGTCGCTGCGCCAGCTCTCCGCGCACGGCTTCACCGTGCACAAGCGGACGGCGCCGGACCGGCCGTGGATCGACGTCGCGCAGGGCACGCGGTCCGAGGGTCTGGGCTACCTGGGGGACACGGGCGGCGGCCTCGCCGTCGGGCTCACCGGGTTCTGGCAGTCGCACCCGACCGGGATCGACGTCGAGCGCGCGACGACCGACGTCGGGTCGCTCACGACCTGGCTGTGGTCGCCCGACGCCGCGCCGATGGACCTGCGCTTCTACCACGACGGCCTCGGCCAGGACACGTACGACGACCAGCTCGACGCCCTCGAGATCACCTACGAGGACTACGAGCCGGGGTTCGGGAACGCGCACGGCATCGGCCGCACGCACGAGCTCACCGTCACCGCGTTCGCCGGCACGCCCGACGCCGACGCGCTCGCGCGCCTCGCCGCGGGCACCGCGGCTCGGCCCCAGCTCGTGCCCACCCCCGGGGCGCTGCACGCGGCGCGCGTGCTCGGCGACTGGGACCTCGTCGACCGGGGCACCCCCGAGCGGGCGGCGCTGGAGGACCGGCTCGCCACCATGCTCGACTTCTACGTCGGTCAGGTGGACCAGCGCTCCTGGTACGGGTTCTGGAGCTACGGCGACGTCATGCACGCCTACGACCCCGACCGGCACGTGTGGCGCTACGACGTCGGCGGCTACGCCTGGGACAACTCCGAGCTCTCCCCGGACCTGTGGCTGTGGACGTCGTTCCTGCGCACCGGCCGGGCCGACGTCTTCCGGCTCGCCGAGCGCATGACCCGCCACACGGGCGACGTGGACGTCTACCACGCCGGGCCGTGGCAGGGGCTGGGCAGCCGGCACAACGTGCAGCACTGGGGGTGCAGCGCCAAGCAGGTGCGCATCTCGACACCGGCGTACCGGCGGCCGCACTACTTCCTCACCGGCGACGAGCACACGCGCGACCTCATGCTCGAGCTGCGCGACTCCGACCGGAACTTCCTCGGGCTCGACCCGACGCGCAAGGTGCGGCCCGACGCCGCCACGTACCGCCCGCGGCCCGAGGCGCTCGCGGTCGGGCTCGGCACGGACTGGAGCGCCCTGGCCGCCACGTGGCTCGCGGACTGGGAGGCGACGGGGAACGAGCGGTCGCGCGACCGGCTGGTCGGCACCATGACCGACATCGGCGCGCTGAGGCACGGCTTCTTCACCGGCGAGGCGCTGTACGACCTGGGCACGGGCCGGTTCGCCACCGACCGCGACCGCGTCACCGTCTCGCACCTGTCCGCCGTCTTCGGGCTGGTCGAGATCTGCTCGGAGCTGGTGTCGCTGGTCGACGCGGGCCTCGTCGACGCCCCCGGCTTCAAGGAGGCGTGGCTGCAGTACTGCCGCCTCTACCTCGCGACGCCGGCGGAGCAGGAGGCCGAGCTCGGCGTCGCGCCGTCGGGCACGAACCTCGAGCAGGCGCACTCCCGTCTCGCCGCGTACGCCGCGGCTCGGCTCGGCGACGACGGCCTGGCCGACGTCGCGTGGCGCGCGTACTTCCGCGGCGGGGAGTTCATGGGCGAGGAGGCCTTCCACCCCGTGCCGGTGCTGCCGCCCGAGACCCTGGTGCGGATCGACGAGGCGCGGACGCTGTCCACGAACGACGCCGCCCAGTGCAGCCTCGCCACGATCCAGAACCTCGCGCTGGTGGGGCACCGGCTGACGCGGGGGTGAACCGGGGGCGGTGCGGGCCAGTACGCTGTGCGGCGGCAATCTTCACCGGACGTTCACGGGCGAGCGACAGCGGTGAGCACGGCGGCCCGCACGCGGGCCCGACGGACGGAGCACCATGAGCCTCGGCTGGACCAAGCACGGTGACGGCAGGCACGTCGCCCCCGGCGACGTCGTCGCCCCCGACGAGCGGCTGAGCTGGCCGCGCACCATCGGCATCGGCATGCAGCACGTGGTGGCCATGTTCGGCTCCACGTTCATCGTGCCGCTGATCACCGGGTTCTCGCCCGCGACGACGCTGTTCTTCTCGGCGATCGGCACGGCGCTGTTCCTGCTGATCACGCGCAACCGGCTGCCCAGCTACCTGGGGTCGAGCTTCGCCTTCATCGCGCCGATCACGGCCGCGACGGCGTCGCACGGCGAGTCGGTGGCCGTCGGCGGCATCCTCGTCACCGGCCTGGTGCTCGCGGCGATCGGCGCTCTGGTGCACTTCGCCGGCGCCCGCTGGATCGACGTCGTGATGCCGCCGGTCGTGACGGGCACGATCGTCGCGCTCATCGGCCTCAACCTGGCGCCCGCGGCCTGGGGCACGTGCACCGAGTCCGTCGTCGACGGCGAGATCGTGCAGGCGTGCGACAGCGGGTTCCGGGCCGCGCCGCTCACGGCGACGATCACGCTCGCGGCGATCATCCTCGTCACCGTGCTGTTCAAGGGCATCATCGGCCGCCTGTCGATCCTGGTCGGCGTGGTGATCGGCTACGTCGCCGCGATGCTCCAGGGCCAGGTGAGCTTCGACGCGGTCCGGTCGGCCGACTGGTTCGGCTTCCCGCACTTCGTCACCCCGTCGTTCGAGCCGGCGGTGCTGGGCCTGTTCGTGCCGGTGGTGCTCGTGCTGGTCGCGGAGAACGTCGGCCACGTGAAGTCGGTCGCGGCGATGACGGGCAAGAACCTCGACGACGTCGCCGGCAAGGCCCTGTTCAGCGACGGCCTCGCGACGACGCTCGCGGGCGTGGGCGGCGGCTCCGGCACCACGACGTACGCCGAGAACATCGGGGTCATGGCCGCGACCCGCGTGTACTCGACGGCCGCGTACTGGGTGGCCGCCGTGACGGCCCTGCTGCTGTCGATGTCGCCCAAGTTCGGCGAGCTCATCGCCACCATCCCTGCGGGCGTGCTCGGCGGGGCGACGACGATGCTCTACGGCATGATCGGCATCCTGGGCGCCCGCATCTGGGTGCAGGGCAAGGTGGACTTCGGCAACCCGGTGAACCTCACCACCGCCGCCGTCCCGCTGATCATCGGCATCGCGAACTTCACGTTCTCCGCCGGCGACCTCACTTTCGAGGGCATCGCGATCGGCACCGCGGCGGCGCTGGTGATCTACCACGGCATGCGCGCGATCGCGCGGTGGCGCGGCACCGGCCAGGAGCCGGCCTCGCCGGCGTCGGCTCCCGCGGCGGCCGGGACGACGGACTGACGCCCCGCCCCGGGTGGCTCGGCCCTACTTCTTGGGCAGGGTCACCTGGGGGATCGGCGTGATCTCGTCGGCGGGCACGCACCCCTCGACGTCCTTCATCGGGGTCTCGGCGTTCAGCAGCACGCTGTCCTCGCTGAGCGGCGGGCTGTACTCCTCGCCCACCAGCAGGTCGACGGTGTTGCCCTTGCGGTCGTCGAGCACGAGGCGGACGTCGGGGTACTGGGCCGCGAGGGTGTAGGCGCGGGTGATGCCCTTGGTGCCGAAGCGCACCTCCGACTGGCCCAGCTTCTCCACCCAGTTGCCGGTGTCGACGATGTTGAACCCGCGCTCGCTCAGGACGTCCTCGTTCGCGCCGGCGAGCGGCTCGCTGCCGTCGGCGGCGTTGTAGACGCGCACCTTGACCTTCGAGTACGGCACGGGCAGGGCGCCGTCGGGCTGGCCCTTGACCTGCGGCAGGCACGGCTCGGGCTGCGGCGCCTCGGCGACCGGCGTGTAGATGGGTCGCGAGAACGGCGAGCTGAACGCGCCCGAGTACATCGCCGCGGCCGCCAGGCCCGCGAGCAGCAGGAACGCGATGAGGAGCCCGAAGACCACGGCCTGCCGCTCGTGCTCGCGCTTGCGGCGCGTCTCGCGGACCGGGTCAGGGGCAGGTGATGTCACGCGAAGAAACTACCCGAGTTCGGGGGATCGTTCGCGGGAGCGCCGCCGGTCGTGGCGGGAGTCACCGGAGCACGAGGACGCGGGCGTGCAGCACGGGCCGCTGCTGGAGGGCGGCCCGCACGGCGCGGTGCAGACCGTCCTCGAGGTACAGCACGCCCCGGTACTCGACGACGTGGGCGAAGAGGTCGCCGAAGAACGTCGAGTCCTCCGCGAGCAGGTGGTCGAGGTCCAGCGTGCGCTTGGTGGTGACGAGCTCGTCGAGACGCACCTGGCGCGGCGGCACGTCCACCCAGTCCTTGGCGGTGACGTGCCCGTGGTCGGGGTAGGGACGGCCGTCCCCCACGGCCTTGAAGATCATGGCTGCCATCGTAGGGGCGGGCCTGTGACCAGCCGCCTCGTTGCCTCGCGATACGGACACGATCCCGTCACGATCCCGTCACGGGCGGGCCCCGTGGGGGTCGAGCCGGGCCGGGGCGGACCGACCCTGGCCTCGGCCGGGGCGCTGTGGCACGCTGGGACCGACAGCAGCGTGGGAGCGCTCTCATCATGCGGGCGCCGATCAAAGGAGATCGCCGTGGTCCTCGGTTCCTCTCGTCTTGCCTCCATCCCGACGGCGGTCCGGTCGGCCGTCGTCCTCGCCGCGGCCGCGGGCCTCGCCCTCGGCGGGCTCTCGGCGTCGGCGGCGCCGCCACCGCCCCCGGACCCGCAGCTGTGGGTGGACCCGGACAGCTCGACGATCGGTCACGTCGAGGAGCTCGGCCTGACGGGGGACGCGCGCGACGACGCGCTCGCGCTCGCAGGCATCCCCTCCGCGAGCTGGTTCACCGGCGGCACGCCGCGCGAGGTGAAGCAGGACGTCAAGGACGTCGTCGTGCACGCGCACGCCGACAAGGCGGTCCCCGTGCTGGTCGCCTACAACCTCCCCTTCCGCGACTGCGCGCAGTACTCCGCGGGCGGCGCGACGTCGTTCGCGGAGTACACCGCGTGGATCGACGGGTTCGCGCGCGGGATCGGCACCAAGCAGGCGGTCGTGATCCTCGAGCCGGACGGGCTCGGCATCATCCCCTGGTACACGACCGTCGAGGGCAACCAGGAGTGGTGCCAGCCGGCGGAGGCGGACCCTGAGACGGCCGCCGCTGAGCGATTCGCCATGCTCAACCACGCGGTGGACACCCTGGGCGCGCTGCCGGGCACGAAGGTCTACCTCGACGCGGGCAACAGCAAGTGGCTCAACGTCGGCGACAACACGGACCGCCTCCTCAAGGCGGGCGTCGACCGGGCGGACGGGTTCTTCCTCAACGCCTCGAACTACCAGTACACCGAGAACTCGGTGGCGTACGGGCGCTGGATCTCGTCGTGCCTCGCGCTCGTCACGCAGGCGGGCGGGGCGTTCGGCGACTGCGGGAACCAGTACTGGAACGGCGGCCCCGCGAACGGGTGGTCGGGCGTGGAGATGTCGCCGTACGGGCGGTGGTCCGCGGACGCCGCCGACCCGGCGCTGAGCACGGCGGGCGTGGACTCGCGGTACGCCGAGCAGCTCGGTGACGTGCGCGCCACGACGCCGTTCGTCGTGGACACCTCGCGCGACGGGCAGGGGCCGTGGGACCCGGCGACCTCCGAGAACGTGTACTCCGACGCCGAGGACTGGTGCAACCCGCCCGGGCGCGGGCTGGGCCTGCGGCCCACGCTGGACACGGGCGAGCCGCTGGTCGACGCCTACCTGTGGATCAAGGTGCCGGGGGAGTCCGACGGCCAGTGCTTCCGCGGCACCGGCGGCCCGCTCGACCCCGAGCGCGGCATGGTGGACCCGCCCGCCGGGCAGTGGTTCGTCGAGCAGGCGGACGAGCTGGTCGAGCTCGCGGTGCCCGCCCTGTCCTGACCGCCGCTACCGGCGCAGCTCCACCAGGTGCCGGGCCGAGTGCGCGACGAACGGGCCGTCGGCCAGGATCCGTTCGTGCAGGTCGCGCAGCTCGGTCCGGTACGCGTCGACCGTGAAGCCCGGCACCATCCACACCACCTTGCGCAGGAACCAGACGACGGCGCCGACGTCGTAGAACTCGATCCGCAGCCGCTCGGCCCGCAGGTCGACGAGCTCGAGCCCGGCGGCGCGGGCGGCGGCCACCTCGTCCTCCGGGTCGCGGCCGCGCCGGACCTCCTCGGGCTGGGGGCCGAGGAAGAACTCGACGAGCTCGAAGACGCTCGCCGGCCCGACGTGCTGCGCCAGGTACGTCCCGCCCGGACGCAGTACGCGCGCGATCTCCGCCCAGCGGGGCGCGACCGGGTGCCGGCTCGTGACGAGGTCGAACGCGCCGTCCGCGAAGGGCAGGGGCGGCGAGCCCGGTCCGGCGTCGTCGTGCGCGACGACGGCCACGCCGCGCGGGTGCAGCAGCCGGGTGGCGGCCGCGACGTTGGGCGGCCAGCCCTCGGTGGCGACCAGCAGGCGGGGGAGCGCCGGCGCGGCGGCGAGCACCTCGCCCCCGCCCGTCTGCAGGTCGAGCGCGGCGTCGACCGTGCCGAGCCGGTCGTGCAGGAGCCGGGAGAAGCGCCAGCTCGGGCGCTCCTCCGTGGCGCGGCCCTCAAGCCAGGAGAAGTCCCAGCCGGACATCGGTGCGGCGTCGGCCTCGCCGACGAGCTCGTCGAACGTGCGGTCCATCCCGCCATCCTCGGGCGCCGACCAGGCGGTTGCTACCGAAATAGAGCGCGACGAGGGCGGATACCGGCGGCAACCGCCTGGTCGGCGAGGGTCCCGGCTCGGAGACGACGAAGGGCCCGGGACCACTCTCGTGGTCCCGGGCCCTTCGGTCCGGCGGAGGATGGGGGATTCGAACCCCCGAGGGCGTGAACCCAACACGCTTTCCAAGCGTGCGCCATAGGCCGCTAGGCGAATCCTCCTGGAGCGCGACCCGCATCCTGCGCGGGCAGCCCCAGAAGAATAGCCGACACCCTGCCGTGGCTCCGAATCCTGCGGGGGTGACGGCGGTCTCGCCCGCCGGTTTCGGGACGGGGCGGGGTCTCGGTTAGGCTGTCCGGCAGACCCCTCGTGCGGCACCATCTCGCCGAACTCCCCCAGGGCCGGAAGGCAGCAAGGGTAAGTGAGCTCTGGTGGGTGTGCGGGGGGTCCTTCACGTCCGGCCCGGCCCTCGCAGCGTCGCGAGAAGTGCCGCGGGTCACAGAATCCACCATCCGGACGGAGAATCGTCCACTGCGTGAGATTTCCTGGCCGTCGGCTTGGTGAACCGGGTCGCGGGTGGTCACTCTGAGGTCATGTCCCGCATCGCTCCCGCAGCCATCTCGACCGCGCGCTCCTGCCGTCGCGACGAGATGTGCCGCGCCGCGACGACCCCGGGCCGCACGGGCACGCGCCGAATGTGCGAGCTCGGCTGACGCCTCACCGGCATCGCACCCGACGACGTCGTCGTCGCCCCTCCCCGGCCCGCCCGGGGAACCACGCACTCCCTGCCGCCTCGAGCTGATGGCCGTGGCCGCCGCACCCCCACCCCGCCTCATCGGCGCCGCACCCGGCGCCTGCCCGGAAGGACCACCATGTCCCGGAACAGCACCCGCACCCGCCTCCTCACCGTCACCGCGATCGCCGCGGCCGCCACGTTCACGCTGTCCGCCTGCGGCGGCTCCGGCAACGCCGAGGGCGACGGCACGCTCCGCGTCGGCGTCGTCGGCGCGTCCGACGACAAGTGGGCCGTCTTCACCGACAAGGCGAAGGAGGAGGGCCTCGACATCGAGCTCGTCGACCTGCAGGACTACACGCAGGCCAACCCCTCCCTCTCGCAGGGCGAGCTGGACGCGAACCAGTTCCAGCACCTGCAGTTCCTCGCCGGCTACAACGTCGACGCCGACGACGACCTGACGCCGATCGGCGCCACCGCCGTCTACCCGCTGGGCCTGTACTCGGAGAAGCACACCTCGGTCGAGCAGATCCCCGCCGGCGGCGAGGTCGCCGTGCCGAACGACCCGACCAACCTGGCCCGCGCGCTCCTCGTGCTGCAGGACGCCGGCCTCATCGAGCTCAAGGACGGCGGCAGCGCCGTCTCCACCGAGGCCGACGTGCTGCCCAGCTCCAAGGTCACCGTGACGCCGGTCGCCGCCGAGCAGACGCCGATCCAGCTCAAGTCGGTGGACGCGTCCATCGTCAACAACGACTTCCTCGAGGACGCCGGGCTGTCCGCGGACGACGCCCTCTTCCAGGACGACCCCGACTCGGACGCCGCCGCGCCGTACATCAACGTCTGGGTGGCCCGCGCCGAGGACAAGGA
Organism: Isoptericola sp. NPDC056618; assembly: GCF_042792715.1. NCBI lineage: Bacteria > Bacillati > Actinomycetota > Actinomycetes > Micrococcales > Promicromonosporaceae > Isoptericola > Isoptericola sp. NPDC056618. Next base: position 167,400 of record NZ_JBHTVZ010000004.1, read on the forward strand.
CGACCCCGACCTGGCGAAGCTGGTCGAGATCTCCCACTCGGACGAGGTCGTCGCGGCCGAGCAGAAGGCCTCCGGCGGCACCGCCGTCATCAAGGACAACTCGCCCGAGGAGCTGCAGGAGATCCTGTCCGGTCTCGAGGACGACATCCGCAACGCCTCCTGACCCGACGACGGCCGGGGAGCGCGGGCCAGCCCGCGCGTCTCGGCCGTCGTGCTGGGCACGATGGGCAGCACGAGCGGCCGAGCGGATGACGAGCGGACAGTGAGGACGAACAGGTGAGCGACAACACGGCCGGACCGGCCCCCGGGACGCCGGCGATCGAGCTGCGCGGGGTGTCGAAGACGTTCGGCGAGGGCGAGCGCGCGGTGCACGCCGTCGACGACGTGTCCCTCACGGTCCGCGCGGGCGAGATCTTCGGCGTCATCGGCTACTCCGGCGCGGGCAAGTCCACGCTGGTGCGCCTCGTGAACGCCCTGGAGACCGTCACGGCGGGCTCCGTGCTCGTCGAGGGCACCGACCTCACCGGGCTGCCGGAGCGCAAGGTCCGCGGGATCCGCGCGCGGATCGGCATGATCTTCCAGCAGTTCAACCTGCTGAGCTCGCGCACCGTCGCGGGCAACGTCGCCTACCCGCTCAAGGTGGCGCGCTGGCCGAAGGAGAAGCGTGCGGCCCGCGTGGCCGAGCTGCTCGAGTTCGTCGGGCTGTCCGACAAGGCGCGCGCGTACCCGCGCCAGCTCTCCGGCGGGCAGAAGCAGCGCGTGGGCATCGCCCGCGCCCTCGCGACGTCGCCCACCATCCTGCTCGCGGACGAGGCGACGTCCGCCCTCGACCCCGAGACCACCCGTGACGTGCTGGCGCTGCTGCGCCGTGTCAACGCCGAGCTCGGCCTCACCATCGTCGTGATCACGCACGAGATGGACGTCGTGCGCTCCCTGTGCGACCGCGTCGCCGTCATGGAGCACGGCAAGGTGGTCGAGGTCGGCGACGTGTACGACGTGTTCTCCGCGCCCAGCGCCGACGCCGCCCAGCGGTTCGTCGGCACGTCCATGCACGACCGGCCCTCGCCCGACGCGCTCGCCCGACTCCGCGAACGCCACCCCGGGCGCCTCGTCACCGTCGGCGTGCGGGAGGGTGCGAGCTCCGGCACCGAGCTCTTCCGCCTGCTGCGCGAGCACGAGGTGGACGGCTCCGTCGTCTTCGGCGGCATCAGCGAGGTCGGCCAGCGGCCGTTCGGCTCGCTCACGGTCGAGCTCGTCGCGCCCGACGAGCGCATCACGACCTTCCTCGCCGCGCTGCGCGAGCGCGCCGAGGTCGTCGACCTGGGCACCGCTGCGCGGCCGGTCGACGACCCGCGTGCGATCCGCGCCGACCGTGACCCGCAGGGCGTGCGGCCTGATCCCGACGACGACCTCGGCGACCCGTACGCGGCCGCCCGCGACGACGTCCTGCGGGGCGGCAACCTGCGCAACTTCGGAGGCGCGTGATGAACAAGGACTGGTCCACCCTGTGGCCGCTGCTGTGGGAGGCGTTCGGCCAGACCCTGCAGATGGTCACGATCGCCCTGCTCACCGGCGGCATCGCCGGCCTGGCGCTGGGGCTCGCGCTCTACGTGACGCGGCCGGGCAACCTGCTGGCGAACCGGGCCGTGTTCGGCGTCCTCAACGTCGTCGTCAACATCGTGCGCCCGATCCCGTTCATCATCTTCGTGACGTTGCTCGGGCCGGTGACCCTGCAGGTCGTGGGCACGACGCTCGGCACCGAGGCGTTCATCTTCCCGCTGTCGGTCATGACGGCGTTCGGGACGTCGCGCATCGTCGAGCAGAACCTCGTCGGGATCGACCCGGGCGTCGTCGAGGCGGCCCGCGCGATGGGGGCGTCGTCGTGGCGCATCATCACGACCGTGCTCGTGCCGGAGGCGCTCGCGCCGCTGATCCTCGGCTACACGTTCCTGTTCATCGCGGTGCTCGACATGTCCGCGATCGCCGGCCTCATCGGCGGCGGCGGGCTCGGTGACTTCGCCCTGCGGTACGGCTATCAGCGCTACAACTGGATGGTCGTGCTCGTCACCGTCGCGGTGATCATCGTCATCGTGCAGGTCGTGCAGTGGGTGGGGAACCGCCTGGCGCGCAAGGTGCTGCACCGCTGACGCCCTCGACGTAGCACCTGGTGGCGGTTCACGGGCGTGAATCGTCACCAGGTGCTACGTCGACGAGCGCGCGCGGACCGGCCTGTGCAGCGGCCTCGTCGGTGTCGGCTGCGGCGTCTAGGGTTGGGCGGGTGACGACAGCCCTGTACCGCCGCTACCGGCCCGAGACGTTCGCCGAGGTGATCGGCCAGGAGCACGTCACCGCACCGCTCATGCAGGCCCTGCGAAGCGGGCGCGTCAACCACGCCTACCTGTTCTCCGGGCCGCGCGGCTGCGGCAAGACGACGTCCGCCCGCATCCTCGCGCGCACGCTGAACTGCGCGCGCAACACCCCGGAGACCCCGCTCGACACCCCGTGCCGCGAGTGCCCGTCGTGCGTCGAGCTGGCGCGCGGGGGCCCCGGCTCGCTGGACGTCGTCGAGATCGACGCGGCCAGCCACAACGGCGTCGACGACGCGCGCGACCTGCGCGAGCGCGCCACGTTCGCCCCCGCCCGCGACCGGTACAAGATCTTCATCCTCGACGAGGCGCACATGGTGACGCCGCAGGGCTTCAACGCCCTGCTCAAGATCGTCGAGGAGCCGCCGCCGCACGTGAAGTTCGTCTTCGCGACGACGGAGCCGGACAAGGTGATCGGCACCATCCGGTCGCGCACCCACCACTACCCGTTCCGGCTCGTGCCGCCAGACGTGCTGGGCCCCTACCTCGAGCAGCTCACCGCCGCCGAGGGGATCGAGCTGGGCGGCGGCGTCGTGCCGCTGGTGACCCGCGCGGGCGGCGGTTCCGTGCGCGACAGCCTCTCCGTGCTCGACCAGCTCATCGCGGGCGCCACCGGCGGGGTCGTCGAGTACGACACGGCCGTCGGCCTCCTCGGCTTCACGCACGCCACGCTGCTCGACGACGTCGTCGACGCCCTCGCCGCCGGCGACGGCGCGTCGATCTTCCGCGTCGTCGACCAGGTGATCGCCACCGGGCACGAGCCGCGGCGATTCGTCGAGGACGTGCTCGAGCGGCTGCGCGACCTCATCGTCATCGCCGTCTCCGGCGATGCCGCCGAGGCCGTGCTGCGGGGCCTGCCCGCCGACCAGCTCGAGCGGATGCGCGCCCAGGCCGGACGCCTCGGAGTGTCCGAGCTGTCGCGCGCGGCCGACCTCGTCAACGCCGCGCTCACCGAGATGACCGGGGCCACGTCACCCCGGCTGCACCTCGAGCTGCTCTGCGCGCGGCTGCTGCTCCCCGGCGCCGACGACGGCACGGAGGGGCTCGCCGCACGCATCGAGCGGCTCGAGCGGGGCAGGATCGCCGCCGGCGCCACGCCCGCGCCACCCGCACCGTCCGCTGACCGGGACGTCGCCTCGACGCCCGCCCCGCCGGCGTCCGCGGGCGCGAGTGGGGGCGGCGGGCTGAGCGGCGCTGCCGCCGCACGGGCCGCCCTGCAGGCAAGCCGGCGTCCGGTGGGGGAGTCCGAGCCCGAGGCCGTCGCGGGGCCTGAGCCTGCCGCGGAGCCCGTCGCCGAGCCCGAGCCTGCCGCGGAGCCCGAGGCCGTTGCGGAGCCTGCGCCTGTCGCGGAGCCCGAGCCTGTTGCGGAGCCCGAGGCCGCGACAGAGCCCGAGCCCGTTGCGGAGCCCGAGCCCACGGCGGTCGAGGCCGCCGAGCCGGGGCCGGTCGAGCCGGTCGAGGCCACTCAGCCCGCGGAGCCGACGCCCGAGCCCGCGCAGTCCGTTCCCGCGAGCGGCGTCACCACCGAGGTGGTCCGGCGCCGCTGGCGCGAGGTCCTGAGTGCCATCCAGAGCCCGCAGGCCGCCGCGTTCCTCGGGGAGAACGCCCAGGTGAAGAGCCTGGATGGCGACGTCCTGCGCCTCGGGTTCGCGCCTGCCGTCGTCGGGCTGGCGCGCCGCGGACGGCCCGAGACCATCTCGGACGCCGTCTATCAGGCGCTGGGTATCGCCGTGCAGGTCGAGATCGTCGAGAACGAGGCCGGCCGGCGTCCGCGGGAGACCGGCGGCGCCCCGGCCCCGTCCGACCCGGGCGCAGACGCCGCCGAGGAACCCGACGACTCCGGGCGGCCCGTCGACCCCGAATGGCCCGACGTCCCCCCGCCCGGCGAGGGGCGCTCCGGTGGGGGCGGCGGCGCCACCGCCGGCGGCCCGGGGTCCGGAGCCGGCCCGCGCCCGTCCACCACCACGGTGGCGGCGACCGGGTCGCGCCCGGCCACCGCCGTCGCCGTCCTCGACTCGCCGGCGCCGTCCGCTCCGCGCACGACGCAGGCCGCCCCGCGGACCCCGCAGCCGCAGCAGCAGGCGAGGCAGGTCGCCTCGGTCGACGAGGCCGACGCGGCCTGGCTCGCCGGCGTCTCCCTGCACGAGCCCCCGCCCGACGACCTCCCCGAGCCGCCGCTGGACGAGCCGGTCGCAGCCCCGGTGGCCCGGCCCGTCGCGCCGCCGCGACCGGAGCCCGAGGCACCGCCGGTCGCGAGCGCACCCGCGGCCGTCCCGGCGCCGTCGTCCCCGCCCGCCCCCGCAGTGCCGCCCGCGCGCGAGACCCCGCGGCAGGCGGCCGAGCGCCGGGTGCGCGAGGCGCAGCAGTCGGAGGGCCGGTCGTCCTGGGCGTCCGCGTCCGGAGGGAACCCTGCGGACGACGAGCCGTCCGCCGACGACCCCGACATCGCGTCCGCCGGGCTGGTCGGCGTGCAGCTCGTGGTGCAGGTGCTCGACGGGAAGGTCATCGAGGAGATCGCGGAGCAGCCCTGACATGACCGGCCCCACCACCGACGGCGCGACCCGCACCACCACGCTGCACATCGTCGCGGCCGTCATCGTGCGCGACGACGGCCGCGCGCTGCTCGTGCGCAAGCGCGACACGACGGCGTTCATGCAGGTGGGCGGCAAGATCGAGCCGGGCGAGGAGCCCGTCGCCGCGCTCGTGCGGGAGTGCGCCGAGGAGATCGGCCTCGTCGTCGACCCGGCCGCCGTCCGCCCGCTCGGTCGCCGGACCGCCGTCGCCGCCAACGAGCCGGACCACGTGGTCGACGCGCACGTCTTCGAGGTCGCGCTGCCCGACGGGTTCGCCGTCGAGACGCGCGCCGAGCTCGCCGAGCACGTCTGGGTCGACCCGGCCGCGCCGGCCGCGCCGCACCCGCTCGCGCCACTGTCCGCGGACCTCATGACCGACGTCGCCGCACGCCGCGAGGCCGGATGAACGACGTCCCGCGCCGCGGGGCGATCCACCACGTCGAGCTCTGGGTGCCCGACCTGCCGCGTGCCGTGCGCTCCTGGGGCTGGCTCCTCGGCGAGCTCGGCTACCGGCCGCACCAGTCGTGGGAGCACGGGCGGTCCTGGCTGCTGGGCGACGGCTACGTCGTCGTCGAGCAGAGCCCGCGCTGACCGCAGCAACCCACGACCGGCGGCGGCCGGGCCTCAACCACCTCGCCCTGCACGCCGGGTCGCGCGCACAGGTCGACACGCTGGCTGCCGCCGCACCCCGGCACGGCTGGACCCTCCTCTTCGCGGACCGGCACCCGTACGCCGGCGGCCCCGACCACTACGCCGCCTATCTCGAGGACGCGGACGGCTTCGAGGCCGAGCTCGTCGCGGGCTGACCCCCCGGACCGGCGCTCCTCGCGGGAGCCTGGACTACCTCGCGGGAGCCCGTACTACCTCGGCAGGGCGGCGCGCAGGTCGTCCAGCCAGCCGGCGAGGTTGGCCACGGAGTCGGGCATGAACGGCAGCTCGTCGAGCATCCGCAGGAACCGGGCGGGCGGCACCCACGCGCCCCACGCGACCTCCTCGGGCTGCCACGTGACGGGTCCGTCGTAGGTGCACTCGTAGAGGAACTCGCGCATCCGGGTGCGGTCGTCGGCGTAGTCGGCCACGCCGAGCGGCGCCAGCTCCACGCCGGTCACGCCGAGCTCCTCCGCCAGCTCGCGGCGCGCGGAGTCGAGCGGCTCCTCGCCGGCGCGCAGCACGCCGCCCGCGCAGAAGTCGTACCGGCCGGGATACAGGTCCTTCGTGTCGGTGCGGCGGTGCACGTAGACGTCGCCGGCGCCGTTGCGCACCACGACGGCGGTGGCCGCGTGCCGCAGGTTCTCCGCGCGCACCCGCGCCCGCGGCGCCGTCCCGCACTCGCGCCCCGCCTCGTCGTACAGCGCCACGACCTCGGCCCCCGCGACCTCGCCCATACGAGCATCCTGCCGCACCCGCCGGCCGGCATGACAGATGTCACGGCCCGTCCGTGCGCGGCTCACGCCACCCGGTGACGGGCGGCACTACCTGCGACGACGCCCCGCCGCGAGGGTGGAGGCATGACTTCGGAACCCATCGTCCACGTCCGCGGGGCACGCCGCCGGTACGGCACCTTCGAGGCCGTCCGCGGGGTCGACCTCGACGTCCACCGCGGGGAGCTCGTCGCCCTGCTCGGCACCAACGGCGCGGGCAAGACGTCGTTCGTCGAGCTCGTCGAGGGGCTCGCGCCCGCCTCCGGCGGCACGGTCCGCGTGCTCGGTCACGACCCGTACCGCGAGCGGCGGCGCGTCGTGGGCTCCCTCGGGATCATGCTGCAGAGCGCCGGGTTCTCCGGCGACCTCACGGTGGCGGAGACGGCGCGCACCTGGGCCGGCACCCTGTCGCGCCCCCGCCCGGTGGCGGACGTCCTCGGCGCCGTCGGGCTGGAGCACCGCGCCGACGTGCGGGTCGCCAGCCTCTCGGGCGGGGAGAAGCGCCGCCTGGACCTGGCGCTCGCCACCCTGGGCGACCCCGAGCTCCTCTTCCTCGACGAGCCCACGACCGGCCTCGACCCGGAGAGCCGTCGCGCCACCTGGGCGCTGGTGCAGGGCATGCTCGACGCGGGCACCACGGTGCTGCTCACCACGCACTATCTGGAGGAGGCGGAGCAGCTCGCCGACCGGATCGCGATCATGCAGGCCGGCCGCGTGGTGCGGACGGGGTCGGTCGCCGACGTCGTCGCCGCCGAGCCGGCCCGCGTGGAGGCGGTGGTGCGCAACGACGGCGGCCGGGCCGTCACGCCCGCGGTGGCGGACCTGCCCGCGCTGGCCGGCCTCGTCGGCGCCCCCGACGTCGACCGCACGGGCCGCCTGCGGCTGCGCACCACGCGCCTGCAGGACGACCTGCTCACCCTGCTGCAGTGGGCCGACGCCCGGCGCCTGCGGCTCGACGACCTCGACGCCCGGGCGGCGTCGCTCGAGCAGGCGTTCCTCGCCCTCGACGACACCGAGGGCACGCCCGGTGCACAGCGCACGACCGACACGGAGGCAGCGGCATGACCACCACGACCACGACCCCCGCCCGCCGACGGGCCACGCCGGGCACGGGCGGCGGCGCCCGCCGCGTCGCCGCGCTCGCCCGCGCGGAGCTGCGCCTGCTCGTGCGCAACCGCACCGCGCTGTTCAACGCGCTCGCCCTCCCGCCGATGACGGTCGGGCTGTTCGCCGCGCTCGGCGTCATCGGGGACGGGGCGCCCGCCGCGGCGGGCGCCGTCCTGCTCAACCTGCTGACGTTCATGGCGCTCGCGTTCGTCGTCTACTACAACCTCACGGTCGCGTTCGTGGCCCGGCGCGAGGAGCTCGTGCTCAAGCGCTACCTCGTGGGGGAGTGCTCCCGGGCGGAGATCCTGGTCGGCACCGCGGTGCCCGCGGTCGTGGTGGCGCTGGCGCAGACGCTGCTGGGGATCGTCGCGGTGTCGGTGTTCCTCACGCCGCCCGCGTTCGTCAACCCGCTGCTGATGGTCGTGGCCGTGCTCGGCGGGGCCGCGATGCTCACGCTGCTGGCCGCCGCGACGTCCGGCCTGTCCCGCACCGTGGAGTCCGCGCAGCTCACCACGCTGCCGCTGCTCATCGTCGCGATCCCGTTCGCGGGCCTCTTCGGCGCGCCCGGCGCGTCGAGCGGCGTGCTCGACACGATCGGCACGTTCACCCCGCTGCGCCCGATCACCGACCTCATGCTGCTCGGCGCCGGCGGGATCGACGGGGACGGACAGGTGGTGACGTTCGCCGAGACGTTCGGCGCCGCCGCGCTGCCCGTCGCCGTGCTCGCCGCGTGGACCGTCGTGGGCGTGCTCGCCGCCCGGAGGTGGATGCGGTGGGAGCCGCGTCGGTGACCGACCCGCCATGGCAGGCTGGCCCCGTGACGACCGACCGGCCGACCGCCGTGCCGCGCACCGGCGGTGCTCGCGGGGTCGAGCTGTACACGCGCATCAGCCTGTACATGTTCGTGCTCCTCGAGCCGTTCTTCTCCCTCTACGCCGTGGCGGCGCTGTCCCGGCTCGGGGTGACACCGTCGGCCGGTGGCGCCGCCGTCCTCGTGGTCCTGGTCCTCACGCACACCGGCCTGTGCCTGGCCGCCGTGCACACCGGGTTCGACCGGGCGTTGTGGTCCGGCCGGCGGCCGCGACCCGTCGTCGTCGCCCTCCTGCTCGCGACCGTCGCCGTCGCCGTGACGACGGTGGCGGTGCTCCCTGCCCTGGCCGGCGGCGGCCTGGGCGACGATCCGCGCAGCCTGATGATCGGGGTGTGCGGCGCGGCGGCCTGCGGTGCGCTCGCCGTCGCGAGCCGGTACCGGCGGGTGGTGCTGGCCGGGGTCGTCGTCGGGGTGGTGGTCGCCGTCCTCCGGGTGCTCGCGGGCGTCGAGCCCGTCGCGGCGTCGGTCCTCGCCGGGGCGGTGGTCTTCGTCTTCACCATGTTCTGGGGCGGCACCGTGCGGATGTCGATGTGGATGGTCGAGGTCGTGCGCCGGCTCGACGACGCCCGCGGGGTCGCGGCGCGCCTCGCCGTCGCGGAGGAGCGGCTGCGCATCGCCCGCGACATGCACGACGTCGTCGGGCGGGCCCTGTCCGCCGTGGCCGTGAAGTCCGAGCTGGCCGCCGCCCTCGCCCGGCGCGGCGACCCGCGCGGCGCGGACCAGATGGAGGAGGTGCGCACCCTCGCGCAGGAGTCGCTGCGCGAGGTGCGCGGCGTCGTCGCGGGCTATCGCAGCGCGAACCTGGCCACGGAGCTCGACGGCGCGCGGTCGGTGCTGCGGGCCGCCGGCGTCACGGTGCGGGTCGTGGGCGAGGTGCCCGACCTCGCCGCCCCGCAGGTCGAGGCGCTGGCGTGGGTCGTGCGCGAGGGCGTCACCAACATCGTGCGGCACTCCGACGCGCGCGAGGCCCGCATCGACCTCACCGACCTCCTCGCGGACGCGGACGGCGCGCGCGAGCTGGCGCTCACCGTCACCAACGACGGCGTCCGCGGCACCGCCGCGGCCGCGGACGGGATGGGCTCCGGCCTCGTCGGGCTGCGCGAACGGCTGGCGGCGGTCGGTGGGGCGCTCGACGCCGCGGCCCGCGGCGACCGGTTCGTGCTCACCGCCCGCGTGCCCGCCCCCGGTCCCGAGGGTTCCGACCCGACCAGGGAGGCCGCCGCATGATCCGCGTGGTGCTCGCCGACGACGAGACCCTGATCCGCGACGCCGTCGCCCAGCTCCTCGACCTGGAGGCCGACCTGGAGGTCGTGGCGGTGGCCGGCAGCGGCCCCGAGGCGGTCGCCGTGATCGAGCGGCACCGGCCCGACGTCGCGGTGCTCGACCTGCAGATGCCCGGCGCCGACGGGATCGAGGTCGCGCAGCGGGTGCGACCCGTCGTCCCGGGGTGCGGCGTCGTCGTCGTGACGAGCCACGGACGGCCGGGGCACCTGAAGAAGGCGCTCGCGGCCGGAGTGCGCGGGTTCCTCCCGAAGACCGCGTCCGCGGCGGTGCTGGCGGCGGCGGTCCGGCAGGTGGCCGGCGGCGGCCGGTACGTGGACCCGGAGCTGGCCGCGGACGCCATCTCCGCCGGCGACTCGCCCCTGACCGCGCGCGAGGCGGACGTGCTCGAGCTCGCGGCGGACGGCGCCCCCGTCGAGGAGATCGCGGAGCGCGCCGCCCTGGCGCCCGGCACGGTGCGCAACTACCTGTCGTCGGCGGTGGCGAAGCTCGGCGTCGCGAACCGGCACGAGGCCGCGCGGCTGGCGCGCGCCCAGGGCTGGGTCTGAGCGGCCGGAGCGTCCCCGCCAGCCCGTAGGCTGGACCCTTGTGTACGAGGGCGCAGTCCAGGACCTGATCGACGAGCTCGGCCGCCTCCCCGGCGTCGGGCCCAAGAGCGCGCAGCGGATCGCGTTCCACCTGCTCGCGGCGGACGCGGCCGACGTGCGCCGGCTCGCCGACGCGCTCACCGAGGTCAAGGCGCGCGTGCAGTTCTGCGAGACGTGCGGCAACGTCGCCGAGTCGGAGCGGTGCCGCATCTGCGCCGACCCGCGTCGCTCCGACGACGTGATCTGCGTGGTCGAGGAGCCCAAGGACGTCGTCGCGATCGAGCGCACCCGCGAGTTCCGCGGCAGGTACCACGTGCTCGGCGGCGCCATCAACCCGATCGAGAACGTCGGCCCCGACGACCTGCGCATCAGCCAGCTCATGACCCGCCTCGCCGACGGCACGGTCACCGAGGTCATCCTGGCCACGGACCCCAACATCGAGGGTGAGGCGACGGCCACCTACCTGTCCCGGCTCATCGCGCCCATGGGCGTCACCGTCTCCCGCCTCGCGTCGGGTCTGCCCGTCGGGGGAGACTTGGAGTACGCGGACGAGGTGACCCTCGGTCGCGCGTTCGAGGGCCGGCGGGTCGTCGGCGGCTGACCGGCCGAGACGCACCCGAGACACGCACCGACCGCATCACCGACGCCGCCACCGCGGCGGGAGGGGGCAGCACCGTGGGGGAGATCGAGGCGGGATCGGAGTTCCGGGACGTCGCCGAGCAGATGTCCGCGCAGGCGCGCGTGTTCCTCTCGACGACGACCCAGGTCGCGTCGGGCGCCGCACCGGGCGCGGAGATCGCGCTGCTCATCCTCGCGACGTCCGACCTGCTGTCCGCGGGCGCGCGGCTCGCCGCCATCGTGGACGTCGTCCCCGCCGAGCGGTGGGAGCCCGACGCCGGCCCGGAGACCGACGTGGACCCGCTGCGCGACGCGCTCGCGCGGATGTTCGACGGCTTCGACGACTACGTCGAGGTGTCCGACCCGGCGCTGAGCGCCGACGTCGCGCCCGCGACGCTGTCCGGCGACCTGGCGTGCGTCGCCGAGGAGATCGCCAAGGGCCTGCAGCACTTCGACGACGGCCACGAGCTCGAGGGCCTGTGGTGGTGGCAGTTCAGCTACCTGTCGGTGTGGGGCGAGCGCGCGTCGTCGGCGCTGCGCGTGCTGCAGGGCGTGCTGGCGCACCTGCGGCTCGACGTCGCGGACGACGTCGCCGCCGAGGCGGAGTACGACGCCCTGCACTCCTGACGCGGTGGTCCACCGGGGTGCCGTGCGAGGATTCCCCGCGTGCCCGACCTCGACACCCTCACCATCGTGCTGCTCGTGCTGGCCGGGCTCACGGCCGGCTGGGTCGACGCCGTCGTGGGCGGCGGCGGCCTGATCCAGCTTCCCGCGCTGCTGCTGGTGCCCGGCATCTCGCCGGTGCAGGCGCTGGCCACCAACAAGCTGGGCTCGATCATGGGCACGTCCACCAGCGCCGTGACGTACTACCGCCGGGTGGGACCGGACCTCACGACGGCGGGACCGATGGCGGTCGCCGCGCTGGTGGGGGCGTTCGGCGGTGCGGCGCTCGCGAGCCGCATCCCGGCCGACCTGTTCAAGCCGATCATCCTCGTCGTGCTGATCGGCGTGGCCACGTACACGGTGCTCAAGCCGAAGCTCGGCGCGCACGACAACCTCCGCTGGGAGGGCAACCGGCACCGCTGGACGGCCGCGGGCATCGGCCTCGTCATCGGCGCCTACGACGGACTGCTCGGCCCGGGCACCGGCACGTTCCTCGTCATCGCGCTGGTGAGCGTGCTGGGGTACGCCTTCCTCCCGGCGTCGGCGCTGGCCAAGATCGTCAACTTCGCGACCAACCTCGGCGCGCTCCTGTTCTTCGTGCCGCACGGCGCCGTCCTGTGGGGCCTGGGGCTGATGATCGGTGCCGCCAACCTCGTGGGCGCGTACGTCGGGGCGCGGATGGCGGTCGCCAAGGGCAGCGCGTTCGTGCGCGTCATCTTCGTCGTCGTGGTGGGCGCGCTGATCGTGAAGCTGGGCTACGACGTCGTCACCGGCGCCTAGCGGTGCGACGGGCCGGCGGGGAGCTCGTTCAGCAGCGCTGACGTGACCTTCACGTCCCGCAGCTCGCTCCAGCCGACCGCACGCGTGAGCCGCCACCAGGCGGCTCTCGTGTAGACGCGCTCCCTGCGGCCGTCGTGGACCCGGTAGAGGTAGCCCGTCCGGTCGGACCGGGCGAAGAACGAGATGGGCTCGACGTCGAAGGCGTTCTTGGCCCGGTCGGGGATCCGGGGGTCGGTGCAGTCGCCACCCCAGTGGCGCACGGTGCCGCAGGCGGTCGCCCACATGAGGTCGCCGTTGCCGTCGAGCATGACGTAGCGGCCGGACGGCACCCGGGCCCAGCGGGAGTCGAAGTCGGTGCCCCGCTCCAGGCTCGTCAGGAACGTGCGGCTCGCGTACGAGGCCCGGCCGAGCCGCTCCGCCAGCGCGGCGCGAGCCCGGGTGCTCGTGAGGAGGTGCCGGGTGCTGCCGGAGACGAACCACACCTCGTCGCGGGAGGCGTGCGGCCGGTACTCCACGAGGTACCCGGTGCTCGCGTTCCACAGGTGTCCCCACCTGGCCTGGTCGTGCGCGACCTTGCTGCGGATCTCGGTCATGCGCCGGTCGATCGAGGCTCCCGGGCAGGCGGTGCTGCCCACGTCGCGGTGCCCGGAGATCCGGGCCTCGCGCGAGCCGTCGAGGGTGGTGTGGCCGCGGGCGGGGACGCCGTGCAGGGTGAGCTTCCAGGCCAGCAGGTCGATGACGCCGCGGACGGCCGCGTCGCTGACGGTGGCCTGCTCGTAGTTGCCGAGGACCGACACGCCGACGGTCTCGTCGTTCACCCCCACGGCGTGCGCCCCGACGATCTCGAGCTCGACGCCGCCCGTGCGTCCCTCCCAGATGCGGCCCCACCGGTCGACGAGGAAGTTGTAGCCGATGTCGCCCCAGCCGCGGGTCTTCGCGTGGTACGTGTAGATGCCACGGATGATCGACGGCACCTGCGAGGACGTGTAGCTGTTGGTCCCGGCGGTGTGGTGGATGATCGCGCCCTCGACCTGCCCCTGCCGCGGGGTCCAGGTCATGAGGGACTCGTCGGCGCCCCAGTCGGCGCGGGACCGGATGGCGGGACCGTCGTGCTGGTCCCCGGTCGCCACCGCGCGCGGGAGCCGCACGACGCCGCCGGCACCCTTCCCGAAGGGCGAGAGGGCGCCGTCGTCGTCGAGCGACGGGTCCGTGGCGGCGCGGTCCACCGCGCCCCGGCCGGGGTCGACGGCGACGAGCTCGACGTCGCGCACGTCCTCGGCCGCCACGTTCCCGACCGCCACCTCGACCCGGTCCACCGCCCCGACGACGAGGGGCGCGGACCCGCCCTCGGACGCGTCCGGATCGGGGGCCTCGACCTCCATCGGGCTCCAGGCCGACCACGTGGCCCCGCCGTCGTCGGAGGTGCGGGCCGCGATGTCCAGGTCGGCGTCGGCGGGACCCGACCAGGTGACGCCGACGGTCGCGAACCCGCTGACGTCGGAGGTGGCGGTGACGACGTCGTCGCTCGTGGCCCGCGTCTCGTCCGAGCCGAAGGTGCGGGCGGTGCCGGGGGCGGGCGGCGCCGCCGGCGTCACCTCGACGGTCGCCTCGACGGCGGACGGGTCGCCGCCCGCGCCGCCTCCCGCAGTGGTGGTCGCGGCGGACCGCGCCGGGAGGTGGGGCACCGCCACGGTCGCGGGAGCCCCGGCGGCGACGAGCGCGAGCGCCACGGCGACGGCGGCGGCGGATGTCCAGCGGCGTGCTGTCATCGGTCGGTCTCCTGGCACGGATGGCAGGTGGACGACGCCAACATAGACCGGCTCGTGCCGTCGCGCGGCCCGGAGCGCGCGGGACGACCCGGCCCGCACGGCGCCGGTGGTGCCGGGTGCTCACGGAGGCCACGATGCGAGACGGCGGCGGTGGGCCCGCCGGGACGGCACGTACCATCGACGGGCAAGCACAAGCCCCGGCGGACCGTTGAGAGAGACGGAGGCCGGCCAGCAGAAGGTTGTGACATGGCACTTGTCGTGCAGAAATACGGCGGATCATCCGTCTCCGACGCCCACAGCATCAAGCGCGTGGCGAAGCGGATCGCCGCGACCAAGCGAGCGGGGAACGACGTCGTCGTCGTGGTGAGCGCCATGGGCGACACCACGGACGAGCTCCTCGACCTCGCCGGGCAGATCACCCCCCTCCCCCCGCAGCGCGAGCTGGACATCCTCCTCACCTCGGGTGAGCGCATCTCGATGTCCCTGCTCGCGATGGCGATCACGAACCTCGGGGTCAAGGCGAAGTCCTTCACCGGCCAGCAGGCCGGCCTCATGACCGACGCGGTGCACGGCCGCGCGCGGCTCGTGGACGTGGTGCCGCACCGCATCCGCGAGACGGTGGAGAAGGGGCAGGTCGCGATCGTCGCGGGCTTCCAGGGAGTCAGCTCCACCAACGACGTGACGACGCTCGGCCGCGGCGGCTCGGACACGACGGCGGTCGCGCTCGCGGCCGGCCTCGACGCCGACGTCTGCGAGATCTACACCGACGTCGACGGCGTGTTCACCGCCGACCCGCGCATCGTCCCGAGCGCCCGCAAGATCGACCGCGTCACCTACGAGGAGATGCTCGAGCTCGCGGCGTCCGGCGCGAAGGTCCTGGCCCTGCGCGCCGTGGAGTACGCGCGCCGCTACGACGTGCCCGTGCACGTGCGCAGCTCGTTCAGCAACACCACCGGCACCCTCGTCACCGGCACGCACGGCGACGCGATCGACCCGAACGCCCCGGCGGCCGAGGAGGAAACCCAGATGGAAGCCCCGATCATCTCCGGCGTCGCGCACGACCGCAGCGAGGCCAAGATCACCGTCGTCGGCGTGCCGGACAAGCCCGGCACCGCGGCCCGCATCTTCGAGGTCGTGGCCGGCGCCGGCGCGAACATCGACATGATCGTGCAGAACGTCTCGGCCGCCCACACCGGGCTGACGGACATCTCCTTCACGTTGCCGCACGCCGACAGCCCCAGCACCCTGGCGGCGCTCAACGCGCTGCAGGAGGAGCTCGGCTTCGCGTCGCTGCAGTACGACGACCAGATCGGCAAGCTGTCGCTGGTCGGCGCGGGCATGAAGTCGCACCCCGGCGTCTCGGCGCGCCTGTTCGGCGCCCTGCGCGACGCGGGCATCAACATCGAGATGATCTCCACCTCGGAGATCCGCATCTCGGTGGTGACCCGGGAGGACGCCCTGGACGACGCGGTGCGCGCCATCCACACCGCGTTCGACCTGGACTCCGCCGACGGCGAGGCCGTCGTCTACGCAGGCTCGGGGCGGTGACGCGCTGATGGTCCAGATCAACGAGTCCGGGATCAACGTCGCCGTCGTCGGCGCCACCGGCCAGGTCGGCGGCGTGCTGCGCCGCCTGCTCGCGGAGCGCGCCTTCCCGGTCAAGGAGCTGCGGTTCTTCGCGTCCGCGCGCTCGGCGGGCAGCACGCTGCCGTTCGAGGGCGTGGACGTCGTCGTGGAGGACGTCGCGGCCACGGCCACCGACGACCTCGCGGACGTCGACGTCGCGATCTTCTCGGCGGGCGGCGGCACGTCGCGCGAGCACGCGCCCCGGTTCGCCGAGGCGGGCGCCGTCGTCATCGACAACTCGTCCGCGTGGCGGCTCGACCCCGAGGTGCCGCTGGTCGTCTCCGAGGTGAACCCGGAGGCGATCGCCGACGCCGCCAAGGGCATCGTCGCGAACCCCAACTGCACCACGATGGCCGCGATGCCGGTGCTCAAGCCGCTGGCCGACGAGGCCGGGCTGGAGCGGCTGCGCGTCGCCACCTACCAGGCGGTGTCCGGCTCGGGGCTCGGCGGCGTCAAGGAGCTCGCCGACCAGGCGCGCGCCGCCGTGGCCGGCGACCTCGAGGGCCTGGCGCACTCGGGCGGGGCCGTGACGTTCCCGGAGCCCTCGACGTACGTCGGACCCATCGCGTTCGACGTGCTGCCGCTCGCGGGCAACCTCGTGGACGACGGCTCCGGCGAGACGGACGAGGAGCAGAAGCTCCGCAACGAGTCCCGCAAGATCCTCGGCCTGCCCGACCTGGCCGTCGCGGGGACCTGCGTCCGCGTGCCGGTGTTCTCCGGGCACTCGCTGGCGATCCACGCCGAGTTCGGCGCCGCGATCACGCCGGAGCGGGCGCGCGAGCTGCTGGCCGCCGCGCCGGGCGTGGAGCTGGCGGACGTGCCGACGCCCCTGCAGGCGGCGGGCGCCGACCCGTCGTTCGTCGGGCGCATCCGCACCGACCAGTCCGTGCCCGGCGGGCGCGGCCTCGTGCTTTTCGTCTCCAACGACAACCTGCGCAAGGGCGCGGCGCTCAACGCCGTGCAGATCGCGGAGATCGTCGCCGCGGACCTGGCCGAGCTGGACGCGCTCGACGACGTCGACGCGGCCGAGGCAGCGCCCGCCTGACGTCGGCGCACGACCGCCCCGGGGCCCGGTGACGAGCGATCGTCGCCGGGCCCCGGCACGTACCCGCGGCGGTCAGGCGGTGCCGAGGATCAGCCGGCTGACGCCGCCGGGGTCCTCGAGCATGGCCACGTGCCCCACCCCGCCAGGTACTCGACGCGGGCGCCGGGCACGGCCTCGTACCGGCGCGCCGACGCCGGGTCCCAGCGCGGGTCGGCGTCGCCGAAGACCACCAGCGGCGCGGCGCCCGCCGCGGAGAGCCGGTCAGGCAACGGCCGCTCGGCGAGGTAGGCCGCGTAGCCGTCCATGATCCGCCGGAAGGCCCGGTACCGGGTGCGGCGCACGTCGGCGAGGAAGCCGTCGGGCACGACGACCGGGTGCGCGGTCACCGAGCGGATCCCGCGGCGCAGCATCCCCGTCGTGCGCAGCGGCCAGAGCAGCGGGCCGAGCGGTCGCCCCATGAGGACGCGCACGGCAGCGGCCTCCGGGAGCATCGCGTCCGGGGCGGGCCCGGTGCTCAGCAGGACGAGCGACCCGACCAGGTCCGGTCGCCGCACGGCGAGCTCCGTCGCGACGTACCCGCCGCTGGAGTGCCCGACCACCCAGGGCGCGGTCACGCCCAGCTCGTCGAGGAGCGCCGCGACGCGGTCGGCCTGCGCGGGGACGTCGTACGGGGGCGCGGAGGCCGAGCGGCCGCAGCCGGGCAGGTCGATCGCGAGGACGCGACGGGACGCGGCGAGGGCCGGGATCGTCGGCGACCAGCTGGCAGCGGTCGCGCCCGACCCGTGGACGAGCAGCAGCGGCGGCGCGTCGGACGGCCCGTCGACGACGACGTGGATGCCGGCCACGATCCTGTCGCGGCGGAAGCCTGTGCGGGGATCGCTCACGCTCCCAGCATCGCCGGTCCCGCCCCGCGACGCCGGACGGGCTACGGGGCGCGCTCGGCACCGTCCAGGACGGCGGCGAGGTCGGCACCGGCCTTCATCAGGGCCACGGACCGCACCGCGATCCGGTCCAGCCGCTCCCGCAGCGCGGCCTCGGCCTCGGCGGTGCCGCCGAGCCCGTGCAGCGCGGCCACCACGGCGCGCAGCGCGGGGATGCCGTACCCGGCGGCGCGGAGGGCGGCGACCACGCGGGCGGTCGCGGTGGCGGGCACGTCGTAGACGCGCGCGCCGAGGGAGCCCACCCGCTGGGGCTCCAGCAGCCCCTCGGCCTCCCAGTGCCGCAGCGTGGACGTGCGCACGCCGAGCGCGCCGGCGAGCTCGGTGATCGTCAGGCTGCTCCCGGGGGAGGGCGCCGCGGCTTCGCTCCGGATCGCGTCGAGCGCGGTGAGCGCCTGGAGGGTCTGGGCCCGCTCGGCGGCGAGCCCGGCGTGCAGGTCGTCGACCGCGGCGGCGGCACCCGCAAGGGGCGCCCCCTGGAGCTCGGCCGTCGTGCGTCGCGCGACGACGGGTCCGACGGCGGTGGCGAGCCCCCGGTAGGCGCGGGCGGCCAGGACGTGGCGGGTGTCGTAGGTGCGGTACCCGTTCGGCGCGCGGCGGGCGGGAGGCAGGACGCCGAGCCGTTCGAGGTCGCGCACCTGCTGGACGGAGTAGCCGGCGGCGCGCGCGACGTCGACGGTACGCAGCGTACGGTCCATCCTCACCCCACAGATGCACTTCAAGGTCACGCTTGAACCATGAGCACGAGTATGGAACAGATCGTCGACACGGTGCGGCGCCTCGACGGGGCGCTCGTCCTCGAGCCCCGCGCGGGGGACGGGACGCCGGAGATCGCGTGGGGAGACGCGTTCTTCTACTACGCCCCGGACGGGCAGGTGCCGACCGCCGTGCAGCCGTACGGCACGGTCGTCACGAAGAACTACCCCGACGACGTCTCCGGCGGACTCGACCGGCCGGACCGGTGGCGCGTCAACGTGCACGTGGGCCGCGAGCGGGCGAGGGAGCTCGTGGGCGGCCGGGAGCACGACGCGGTCGTCCCCGACGTCCTGCTCCCGCACCCGCTGTACGGGGACCTGGGGTGGGTGTGCGTGGTGAACCCGGGGGAGCGCACGAGCGACGCCGTCCTCGGCCTGCTGCGCGCCGCGCACGACGCCGCGCGACGTCGGTACGAGCGCCGCCGCGGGCTCTCCTGACCGCCGGTCCCGGGCGGCGAGGAGGCCGCCCGCCTCCTTGACTGGGGAGATGGCGTGGTCCGCGGACACCTGGTCGAGCCTGGCGTTCGTCGTCGCGGGTGCCTGGATCCTCACGACGGCGCGGCGGCCCGGTGCCGGAACGGGGCCGCGCGCCGCGCTCGGCGTCCTCGCCGTGCTGGTCGGCGTCGGCTCGGTGGTGCAGCACGGACCCGCGCCGCCGTGGAACCCCGTCGTGCACGACCCGCCCCTGCTGGGCGCGTACGCGCTCGTCGCCGCGGACGCCGTCGCCGACCTCACCGGGCGGCGCCTGCGGGCCTGGTGGTGGCTCGTCCCGACGCTGGCCGACGTCGTGCTGGCGGCCCTCTGGCCCGGGGCCTCGGTCGTCGCGCAGGGCGCGGCCGCGGCCGCCGCCGTCGTGGCGGTGCTGCTGCGCGCCCGGGCCCGGCAGCGCCTGAGGGCAAGGCTGCTCCTGGCGCTGGCCGCGCTCGGCGTCGGCACCCTCGCCGGGCAGCTCTCGCATCCCGCCTGGCACGTGCTCGCGGCGACCGCGATCGCGGTGGTCGCGCCCACGGTCGGACGGCGCGCCCCACCGTGAGGGGGTGCTACCTCGCGGGATCCGGGACCACCTCGCCGGAAAGGGTTGCGTGCCGACGCGGGTCTATGGTTCATTAGTCGAGTAATGAACCCCAGAACTACTGAACCTGCCGTGAGGAGGCCCGCGTGTTCGACGGTCCTGAACCCATCTACGTGCAGATCGCCACGATGATCCGCGCGCAGGTGCTCGCCGGTGAGCTCGCGGAGGAGGAGCAGGTCATGTCGACCACTCAGTTCGCCACGACGTTCCGCATCAACCCCGCCACCGCCGCCAAGGCCTTCGCCGGCCTGGTGGACGAGGGCGTCCTGTACAAGCGCCGCGGCCTGGGCATGTTCGTCGCCCCCGGGGCGCGCGAGCGGCTGCTGGAACGGCACCGCACCGCGTACTTCGACGACGTGCTGGCCCCGGCGCTCGCCCAGGCCGACCTGCTCGGCATCACGACCGACGAGCTCGTCGCGTACGTGCTCGGCACCGTCCGCCGGGAGCCCGGCGGCCCCACGACCACCACGGAGGAGCCATGACCCCCGCACCCTTCGGCGCCCGTCTCGACGACGTCGTCGTCCGGTTCGGAGCCCAGCGCCGCCTGACCATGGACGGCGCGGCCGTCAAGGACGAGGCCGGCACCGCCCTCGACGGCGTGACGCTCGACCTGCGGCCCGGCGTCATCACGGGCGTGCTCGGCCGCAACGGCGCCGGCAAGTCCACGCTGCTGACCCTGCTCGCCGCGTTCAACCGGCCCACCGAGGGCACGGTCCGCGTCGGCGCCGGCGAGCTGCTCGAGGACCCGTGGGAGAACCCGTGGGTCACCGCCAACGTGCAGCTCGTGCGCGAGAGCGGTGACCTCATGGACGACGAGCGGGTCTCCGAGACCCTCAAGTACTACGCCGACCTGCGCCCGTACTGGGACGCCGACCTGGCCGCGCGGCTGCTCGACACGTTCGAGGTGAACCCCCGCAAGAAGCCGACCGCCCTGTCGCGCGGCAAGCGGTCCGCCGTCGGGGCGACCATCGGCCTCGCGGCGCGCGCCCCGCTCACCATCCTCGACGAGGTCTACCTCGGCATGGACGCGCCCACGCGGTACGCGTTCTACGACGAGATCCTCGCCGACTACGCCGAGCACCCGCGCACCATCCTGCTGTCCAGCCACCTGGTGGAGGAGGTCGAGCGGCTCTTCGAGGACGTCGTCGTGCTGCACCGCGGCAAGGTCCTCCTCGCGGAGACCGCGGAGGAGATGCAGTCCCGCGGGTTCAGCCTCACGGGTCCCGTCGCCGCGGTCGAGGAGCTCGCCCGCGGGCGGCGCGAGCTGCACCGGCAGCGCCTGGGCACGACCGTGCAGGTCACGATCGAGGGCGCGCCCGACGACGGCACGGCCGCCGCGGCCCGCGCGGCCGGCGTCGAGCTCGGGTCGCTGCCGTTGCAGGACCTGTTCGTGCGGCTCACCCAGCCGGAGCCCACCGGCGCGACGGAGGTGCGGCGATGAGCGCCGTCATGGTCACCCCGGCCGAGCGCGACGCGTTCACGGCCCGGGCGCACGCGCGAGCGGTCCGGCGCGTGATGCGGTACGTCGGCCAGGCGATGCTCGTCATCGGCGGCGTCTTCTGGGCGATCTTCCTCGTCGTCACCGTGGGCGTGCCGCTGGTCGTCCGCCAGGCTGGCGGCGTCATGGGCGGGGGCGCGATGACCGGTGCCGAGTACGCCGCGCCGTGGTTCGCGCTGTCCCTGGGCCTGGTCGCGGTCGCCGCGCTCGTCGTGCCGCACCTCGCCGCGGGCGGCACCCGCCGATCCCTGTTCACCGGCGCGCTCGTCGCCGCGCTCGCCGCGGGCGTCGCCTACGGCGTGGCGTACGCGCTCCTCCTGCTCGTGGAGCGTGCCCTCTTCGGCGCGCTCGGCTGGGAGTGGGAGCAGCTCGGCGGCGGGCTGGACGCCGGCGCCGCCTGGCTCGTCGTCACCTCCGCGGGCGAGGCGATCACCGTCGTCGTGTACGCCCTGGTCGGCATGGCCGCGCAAGCCTCCTACCGGACGTACGGGATGTGGTGGGGGACGGCGCTCCTGCTGCCGGGCCTGGTGCTGCTGGTCCTCGTCGACCACGCCACCCGCAACGGGGCGTTCGCGGACGCGTTCGGCGCGCTCGGCCTGGGCGGGGACGGCGCACCCGCCGCGCTCGGGCTGCTGCAGGCGCTCGTCGTGCTCGCGCTGGCCGCCGGCTGGGCGTGGTGGCAGCTGCGCACCCTGCGACTGAGGCCGACGAGGTGACCGCCATGACCACCACCGGCCTCGCGACTCCCGGCCGCGCGCACCACCGCTCCGCGACCCGCGCCGCCCGGCGCCGCTTCCTGCACGCCGTCCTCCTCGCCGGTCTCTGGTTCTGGGCGGGCTGGGCGTTGCTGGTGCTCAGCCTCCCCTGGATCGTCGAGCGCTGGGGCGGCGAGGCGGACGGCCTCACCTACGACGCCGCGGGCGGCCCCGTGCGCTGGGTCGCCTTCGCGGTCGGCGTCGTGCTCACCGCGGGCTCGCTCACCGTGCACGTCGCGGCCGGCGGCACACGCCGGTCCTTCGTCGACGGCGGGCTGCGCGCCGCGGTCCTCGCCGGGCCGGTCCTCGCCGTCCTCGGCGTGCTCCTCACGTTCGCCGAGCGTGCGGTGTACGAGCGGCTCGACCGGTACTGGCAGGGCCCCGCTGCCCCGCTGGGCGTCGACACCCCCACCGGGGTGGTCGTCCAGGTCGTGGGGGAGACGCTCGTCGTCGTCACCTACCTGATGGTCGGCATCGCCCTGGTGGCCGGCTACCGGCGCTTCGGCGGCCTGCGCGGCAACCTGCTCGTCCTCCCGCTCCTGGTGCCGGCCGCGCTGGCGGACCTCGCCACCCGCACCGGGCTGTTCGCCCTCTGGCTGCGCGGCGGGTACGACGACGTCGCGCTCGGCGTGGTCGGCACCGTCGGCGGGGCGCTCGTCGCGGCCGCGCTGGCCGCCGTCGTCGCGACCCGCATGCTCCACCCCGTCCCGTTCCGACCCTGACGCACCACCCGAGAAGAAGCGAAGGAGACCCGAGATGGCAGAGCCCATCGTGGAGGTCCGCAACCTCCGCAAGACGTACGGACCGAAGGTGGCCGTGGACGACGTGTCGTTCGCCGTCCAACCCGGTGAGATCTTCGGCATCCTCGGCCCCAACGGGGCCGGCAAGACGACCACTGTCGAGACGCTCGCCGGCCTGCGACAGGCCGACGGCGGCACCGTGCGGGTGCGCGGCATCGACACGCAGCGCGACCCGGCGGCCGTCAAGGACATCCTGGGCGTGCAGCTCCAGGAGGCCACGCTGCACGACAAGATCACCGTGGGGGAGGCGCTGCGGCTGTTCGCCGGCTTCTACAGCGACCCGGCCGACCCGGCCGAGCTCCTCGACCTGCTCGATCTCACCGAGCACGCCGACAGGCAGTTCGCCAAGCTCTCCGGAGGTCAGAAGCAGCGACTGTCCATCGCCCTGGCGCTGATCGGGAACCCGGAGATCGCCGTCCTCGACGAGCTCACCACGGGCCTCGACCCGCAGGCGCGGCGCGCCACCTGGGACCTCGTGGAGCGGGTGCGCGCCACGGGCGTGACGATCCTGCTGGTCACCCACTTCATGGAGGAGGCCGAGCGCCTCTGCGACCGCCTGGTCGTCATCGACGCCGGGAAGGTCGTCGCCGAGGGGACCCCCGCCGCGCTGATCGACGGGCTCGAGGGCGGGCGCACCGTCGTCGTGCGGTTCGCTCCGCAGGACGTCGAGCGCGGCCGCCGCGAGCTCGCCGTCCTGGCCGACCGGGACGCCGAGGTCGAGGGCGTGGCCGCGGTCGACGGGTCCGACGTCGAGCTCGCCGTCACGGGCACCCGGCGCGTGCTGTTCTCCCTGGTCCCGGCGCTCGCCGCCGCCGACCTCGTGCCCGACGACGTCCGCACCGTCTCCCGGTCCCTGGAGGACGTCTTCCTCGCCGTCACCGGCCGCACGTACGACCCCGAGTCGCAGTCCGTCCTCGTCACCGAAGGAGCCCGGTCATGACCACCGCCGTCGCCACCGCCCCCGCGCGGACGACCCGCAACCGCTGGAGCGGGTTCGGGCCCCTGCTGCGCATCGAGACCACCGTGTGGCTGCGCGACTTCGGGTCGGTGTTCTTCGGGATCCTCTTCCCGTCGGTCATCCTGCTCGGCGTGGGGTTCGCCATCCCCGGGATGAGGGACCCGATCACGGACGCCCCGCCGGACTCGCTCTGGTACGGGGTTCCGGCGATCGCGACCTTCCTGCCCACCGTGCTCGCCATGTCCGTCGGCACGCTCGCGGTCATGTCGCTGCCGGTCACGTTCGCCACCTTCCGCGACAAGGGGGTGCTGCGGCGGCTGTCCACGACGCCCATGCGCCCGCAGAGCCTCATCGTGGTGCACCTGGTCATCAACGTCGTCACCACGCTCGTCGGGTCGGCCCTCGCCCTCCTGGTGGCGCAGCTCGCGTTCGGCATCGTGCGCCCCACCCAGCTCGGGATCGTCGCCCTCTCGTTCGTGCTGGGGATGCTGTCGATGTTCTCCCTCGGCATGCTGCTGTCCGCCGTGGTCAACAAGCCCTCGACGGCCAACGCGGTCGGGTCGCTCGTCTACTTCCCGCTGCTGTTCCTCGCGGGCCTGTGGACACCGGGCCCGATCATGCCGGACGTCATCCGGCAGATCGGCCAGTACAGCCCGATGGGCGCGGCGGCGCAGGCGATGGACACGGGCTGGTTCGGGGAGGGCTTCCCCATGCTCCAGGTGGTCGTCATGGTCGTGTGGACGGCCGTGCTGCTGCCCCTCGCGGCCCGGCTCTTCCGCTGGACGTGACGACCGGTCGAGCCTGCCGGCCCCCGCGGGTCCCGGCAGGCTCGACCGCGCACGGGAGTAAGGTCCCACCCCATGCGCAGAGTGGCTGAGCTCGCCGGGAAGTGGTTCGCGGTGCTCGTGGTGCTGGGCGGGGTGGCGGGATTGCTGGCCCCGACCGCCCTCGCCCCTATCGCGGAGCAGACGCCGCTGTTCCTCGGGATCATCATGTTCGGGATGGGGCTCACGCTGCGGGGCTCCGACTTCGGGCTCGTCGTGCGGCGGCCCTGGGCGGTGCTGCTGGGCGTGGTCGCGCAGTTCACGATCATGCCGCTGCTCGCCTGGGGGATCGGGCACCTGTTCGGGCTCGAGGGCGACGCGATGATCGGCATGATCCTCGTCGGCGCCGCCCCCGGCGGCACGGCGTCCAACGTCATCGTCTACCTGGCCAAGGGCGACACGGCCCTGTCGGTCACGCTGACGTCGGTGTCCACGCTGCTGGCACCGCTGCTCACCCCGGCCCTGGTGCTGTGGCTCGCGGGCTCGCAGCTCGACGTCACCTACGGCGCGCTCGTCACGTCCATCGTGCAGATCGTGCTCTTCCCGGTCCTCGCGGGGCTGCTGGTGCGGGCGTTCGCGGGCGGGATCGTGGAGCGGTACCTGCTGCCCTACCTGCCGCTGGTCTCCGTGCTCGGCATCGTGATCGTGGTCGCCGGGATCGTGGCCGCCAACGCCGACGCCGTGCTCAGCACCGGCATCCTCGTGGCGCTCGCCGTCATCCTGCACAACGGCCTCGGCCTGCTGCTCGGGTACGGGGCGGCGACCCTGGCCCGGCTGGACGAGGCGGCCCGCCGCGCGGTGAGCGTCGAGGTGGGGATGCAGAACTCCGGGCTCGCGGCCAGCCTCGCCACCACGTACTTCACGCCGGCGGCGGCCCTGCCCGCTGCGCTGTTCTCGGTCTGGCACAACGTGTCGGGGTCGATCCTCGCGTCGTTCTGGGCGCGGCGGCCCGTGGCCGTGGACGACCGGCGTGCGGCCGAGAGGGCGTCTAGCCTGCAGCCGTGAGGCCGTTCCTCTTCCTCGGTACCCGCGCGGAGGACGCCGCGGCCGACGGCGAGTACGACGCCGTCCTGCGCTACTCCGGGCTGAGGCCCGCGTCCCTGCGCCGCGTGCGGCTCGAGCGGGAGCCGCTGCCGCGCGTCGACCCGGAGGAGCTGTCCGGGGTGATCGTCGGGGGCGGGCCGTTCAACTCCTCCGACCCCGAGGACGAGAAGTCGGCCGTCCAGCACCGCGTGGAGCGGGAGATGGCGGGCCTGCTCGACGTGCTCGTGGAGCGCGACTTCCCGTTCCTCGGCGCCTGCTACGGCGTCGGGACGCTCGGCACCCACCAGGGCGGCGTCGTCGACCGCACCTACGCCGAGCCGGTGGGCCCCGCCGAGATCGAGCTGACCCCGGAGGGGCTGGCGGACCCGCTGCTCGCGGGGATGCCCGCCCGGTTCACCGCGTACCTGGGCCACAAAGAGGCGGTGCGCGAGCTGCCGCCGTCGGCCACCCTGCTCGCCCGGTCCGCCGACGCGCCCGTGCAGATGTTCCGCGTGCGCCGGAACCTCTACGCCACGCAGTTCCACCCCGAGCTGGACCTGGCCGGCATCGAGCAGCGGGTCGAGGTGTACCGGACCTACGGGTACTTCCCGCCCGAGGAGGGTGACCGCATCGTCGCGCTCTCCCGCGAGCACCGGGTCACCGACCCCATGCGCATCCTGCGGAACTTCGTGACCCGCTACGCCCGCTGAGACCCGTCAGGGCCACGCGCACGTTCCCGTGCACGTGGCCCTGACGGGTCGGCGGGTCAGCCGCGGTTGCGGGGCGTGGTGACGTCCACCGTCATCACGCCGTTCTTCGAGTTCACCGACTTCACGGCGATCTTCGTGCCCGTGCCGCCGACGATGACCGAGCCGCCCGGGTTGGACTCGTCGTAGTACGCGTACGGGTCCTTGTCGTTGAAGACGCTCTCCGCCTTCTCCTTCCACGTCCGCAGCGTCGTCATGCCCGCCGCGGTCTCCCGGTGCAGGGTGAACGCGTCGGACTTGCCGAGGCCGAACGTCGCGTCGAACGACTGGATGCGGTTGCGGGCGAGCGCGCCGTCCGACCACCGCAGCGCCTGCGCGTTCGCGTCGACCGGCAGGGCCTGCCCGCCGCCCGGGTGCTGCGACGTGTTGTTGTCGCCGTAGAAGCTGTTCGCGTACCAGACCAGCAGGCCGTCCTGGTACGGGAAGTGCTCCACGGTGTTCGGCTTCGAGAGCGTCCAGCCGAAGTTGTACGGCCCGGTCTTCAGGGTCGTGTCGTAGCCGGCGTACTGCCGGTTCTCCGCCACGTAGTAGTGCGAGAACTCGACCTCGTACGTGCCGTCCGCCCCGATGACGTGGAAGCCGTCGTTCGTCCAGTCCCCGAACCCGTCGGAGAAGTCCTCGGTCAGCGCGTCGCCGACGGCCACGTCGTCGACCATGAAGCCCTTGAGGTTCAGGCCGCCGTCGCTCTGGTAGCGGAACCGGACCTGGGCGTCCTGGCCGGCGTAGTCGGCGAGGTCGGCGGTGAGGTCCACCCACTTCTTGCCGGAGTCGCCCGAGATGCCGCCGTTGGCGTCCTCGTCGGAGAGGTTCGTCGCCAGCGGTTCCCAGCTGTCGCCGCCGTCGGTCGAGACGTCCGCGAAGGCGTGGTCGTAGCCGGGCTCGATCGCGTACTGCACCTTGGCGGTGAGGGACGCCCCGTCGGGCACGGTGAACGACGGCGACGTGAGCGTGTAGTTCGCGTTGCTGCCGGTGCCGGAGTAGGCGAACTCCCCGTCGTAGGGGTCGACGCCGAGGTCGACGTCCTTGACGCCGTCCGGGAGGTTCACGACGACGGCCTGCGAGTTCGTCGTCGCGTGGTACGACGGGCCGAGCTTGACCGTGGCGCGCTCGCCCTGGTCGACGGTGGCGTAGTCGAGCCAGCCCAGGAACATCTTCTCCGTGGCGCCCATGTGGTTCGGCGTGGTGCCGATGGTGCCGTCGCCGTGGCCGAGCCACGAGCCGGAGCTCATGAGGGTCCAGAAGGCGGTGCCGTTCTCGCCGCCCTCGGTGTCGTAGTAGTCGGGCAGGCCGAGGTCGTGGCCGAACTCGTGCGCGAAGACGCCGAGCCCGCCGTTCTCCGGCTCCGTCGTGTAGTCACGGATCCAGAGGTCGGAGTCGCCGATCTTGATGCCGCCGACCTTCGGGAACCCGGCCGGGCCGTCGGTGCCCAGCGGGTTGACCGCCCACCGGTGCGACCAGATGGCCGACTCCGGGGCGCCGGCCTCCTCGCCCTCGCCCGCGTGGATGGCCTGGAAGTGGTCGATGTAGCCGTCCGGCTCGTCGAAGATCCCGTCGCCGTCGATGTCGTAACGGTCCCAGACGTCGAACGACTTCAGGTACTCGTCGATCTCCTCGGCCGTCTTGCCTTGCGCGACCTGGTCGGCGTACCACGCGTCGGCGGAGTCCTGCACGAAGCGCGTCATGTCCGTGTTCGACTCGGTCTGACCGTAGGACGCCGAGTTGTACGGGACCGTGACCCAGTCGGAGACGTCGCCCTGCAGGTCGAAGCGGCCCGAGGACATCTCGTCGTAGACCCCGGCGAACGACTCGCCGCCCTGGTCCTCCAGCCCGGTGAAGAACATCTCCTCGTAGTGCTCCTGGGAGAAGTCCGGCTCCCAGTAGGTGGAGTTGTCGCTGCGCGTGGGCTCCGGGATCTCGTTGTGCTTCGGGCCGGACTGCGGCGCGTCGGGGAAGCGCGTGTCGGCCTGGTCGCCGAAGTCGACCAGGAAGGTGAGCAGCTGCGCCGTCTGCTCGGTCTCGTACTCGACCCACTGGTTCTTGCCGACCTTCACCGACTTCGACGTGTGGGCGCCCTTGCCCCGGGTCTGCACGGTGGCGTCACCCATGGCGACGCGGTCGACGGCCTCCTGCTTGAGCGCGGTGCGCTTCTCGGCCAGCGGGTCGGGACGGTCGTCCTCCTTGACGTGCGCCGCGGGGTCGGACGGTGGGGCGTCGGACGCGGGCGCCGATGACGCCGACGCGGCGAGGCCCGGGGCGAGGACGGCGGCGGTCAGCAGGGCTCCCGCTGCGCCGAACGCGCTCGTGGTGCGTGCTCTCACGGTTTTTCCTCCAGGGGTGTCGGAGCGACCCGGCCGTGGGGGCCGGGCACCGTCGTGCCGGGGCGCGTCGGTGCGCCGGGGCAAACTGTGGCGGGGCACACATAACCACTTCCAGGTTTCACCCGCGAGACGAACAGGACACGTGTCGCTGACCGGCGGGGACGTCGTCAGCCCGCGGCGTCGTACGCCTCGCGCACCCAGGCGGCGACCTCGCCGTCCAGCTCGGCCGGGTCACGGACCTCGACGTGGTGGGTCCACGCGCTGGACGTCGGGTGCACCACCTGCGTCACCCGCGGGGAGCGGTCCTCGCGGGGGAGGACGAACGAGACGACGGCGGGCGCGTCGACGTGGTCGCGCACCCCCACCCACGGCGGCCAGACGAACGCGAACCCGCGCCTGCGGCGGAACGCGACCTGCGTCTTCGTGGTGCGCGTCGTGACGTCGTCGCCGGTCACCTCCGCGACGAGCGCCGCGAACGCCCGGCAGATCGTCAGGCCCGTGGGGGAGTGCGCGAACAGGTCCTCGGGGGTGGACGGCGTGGCGGGCGTCGGCACGGGTCGCGGTCCTCTCGGGCGGGCGGTCAGCGCACGAAGGAGGGGGCTCCGGAGCCGGCGGCGAGCCAGCCGAGGGCGTGGCCGATCCGCTCGGCGGACGAGACGGCGAGGTCCGCGGGGACGTCGTCGGGCGCGAACCAGGCGACCTCGGTGGACTCGTCGTCGGCGACGTGCGCCCGTGCGGCCGACGCGGGGCTCGTCGCGCGGCACAGGAAGCACAGGTCGAGGTACTGCGAGCGGTCGCCGTTCGGGTACTCGACAGGCGGTGTGACGGTGACCGCCACGAGCGCGTCGACCACGACGTCGACGCCCGTCTCCTCGCGCACCTCGCGGGCCAGCCCGACGGCCGGGTCCTCTCCCGGCTCGAGGATGCCGGAGACCACCGCCCACAGGCCGTTGTCGGCGCGGCGTCCGAGCAGCAGCCGGCCGTCGTCGTCGAGCACGACGGCGGACACGCCCGGCAGCCACAGCAGGTCGTGGCCGACGTGGGAGCGCAGGGCGGCGACGAAGTCGGGGACGGGCATGTCGCCGACCCTACGGCCGTCCGGCGCCGATCGCCGGGCCGCCGCCGGGGCCGTCGTCAGGCGACGAGCGACTGACCGCCGTCGACGAACACCTCCGTGCCGGTCACGTGGCTCGCCGCGTCGGACACGAGGTAGGCGATGGTCGCCGCGACCTGCGCGGCCACGCCGGGCTGCTCGCCCGTCAGCGGGATCTGTCCCTCGGGGAACTCGGCGGGCACGCCGAGGTCCTCGGTGTGCCGCTGCTCGGTGTTGTCGCCGATCTCGGTGTCGATCGCCCCGGGGCACACGGAGTTGACGCGCACCCCGCGCGGGCCGAGCTCGACGGCGGCCATGCGGGCGAACGCGACCTGGCCGGCCTTGCTCGTCGCGTAGGCCGAGGCGCCGGAGTTGCTGAACGTCCGGGTGCCGTTGATCGACGACACCACGACGACCGCGCCGCCCTGCCGCACGAGCAGGGGCGCCGCGAACCGCAGGGTGTGGAACGTCCCGGTGAGGTTCGTGGCGATCGTGTCGGCCCATTCCTGCGGTGTCAGCTCCTCGAGCGGGGCCCAGACGCCGTTCACGCCGGCGTTGGCGACGACGACGTCGAGCCGGCCGAGCTCGCGCTCGACCCGGGCGACCACGTCGCGCACGGCGCCGGCGTCCGCGACGTCGGCCGCCACGGGCAGCACCGTGCCGCCGCCGCTCCGGATCTCGTCGGCGACGTCGTCGGCGCTCTCCTGCCGGTGTCCGAGCGCGACCACCGTGGCCCCCTCGCGGGCGAGGAGCACCGCCGTCGCGCGCCCGATGCCCGACCCCGCACCCGTGACCAGCGCGACCTTGCCGTCCAGACCCTGCATCGTCCCCGCCCCTCTGTGACTGACACCTCGACCTCTCGACCGTCTCGACGCTAGGGACGAGGACGGATGCTCGCGCGCCGGTCGCGGCGCGGACGGACCGGATGATGGACGCGAGTGGACGGACCCGGGAGGTGCGACGTACCGTCGTGGCCGTGGACATCCGTTGGTATTGGCGCTTTACGCCGGCTCCGGTAGGGGCTCGGCGGGCTGACGCCTGACCGACACCACTTCACCGGAGCCAGCACAGGGCCTGGGACGCATCGTGCGTCCGGGCCCTTCGTCGTCAGACGGGCCGCTCCGGTCGGGCATGGACCACGGTTCGAGAAGTCACGACGACGACGCCGAGCCCCACCCCGACCGCCCCGCCGCCGACACCCTCCAGGAGCCCCACGATGAGCACCGCCACCGGCACCACGCCCGCCACCACCGCCCGCACCGCGCCGTCCGATACCGGCCGGCCGCATACTGACCTGATGGCAGAGACCTCCGACCTGCGGGTCCGCGCGCTCGACCCGCTGCCCGCGCCGGGCGCCATGCGGGCGGAGCTGCCGCTCGGCACCCCGCGCAGCGACCTCGTCACGACGTCCCGACGCGAGGTGCGCGACGTCCTGCGCGGCGAGGACGACCGCCTGCTCGTCATCGTCGGCCCGTGCTCCGTGCACGACCCGGCCGCCGCGCTCGACTACGCCCGACGTCTGGCGCCGGTGGCGCGCGAGCTGTCGGACGACCTGGTCGTCGTGATGCGGGTGTACTTCGAGAAGCCGCGCACCACGGTGGGCTGGAAGGGCCTCATCAACGACCCGCACCTGGACGGCTCCCACGACGTGCACCACGGGCTGCGCCTGGCGCGCGAGGTGCTGCTGGGCGTGCTCGACGCCGGCGTACCCGCCGCGTGCGAGTTCCTCGAGCCGACGAGCCCGCAGTACATCGCCGACGCCGTGACCTGGGGCGCGATCGGCGCGCGCAACGCGGAGTCGCAGGTGCACCGGCAGCTCGCGTCCGGCCTGTCGATGCCGGTGGGGTTCAAGAACGCGACGGACGGCGACGTGCAGATCGCCGTCGACGGGTGCATCACGGCGGCGAGCGAGCACACCTTCTTCGGGGCGGACGCGGAGGGGCGCGCGGCCGCGGTCGAGACGACCGGCAACCCGGACTGCCACGTCATCCTGCGCGGCGGGCGCGGCGGCCCGAACTACTCCGAGAAGGACGTCGCGGACGCGCTGGCGGTGGCGCGCACGTCCGGCCTCGGCGGGGCCGTGGAGGCGGGCGTCGTGGTGGACGCGTCGCACGGCAACTCCGGCAAGGACCACGTGCGCCAGGCCGAGGTGGTGCGGGAGCTCGCGGCGCGCGTCGCCGACGGCGAGCGGGACGTCACCGGGCTGATGATGGAGAGCTTCCTCGTGGCGGGCGCCCAGAAGCCGGGGCCGCTCGACGGCCTCGTCTACGGCCAGTCCGTCACCGACGCGTGCCTCGACTGGGACACCACGGCCGACCTGCTCGGCGTCCTCGCCGCCGCCGTGCGGGAGCGTCGGGAGGGCTGACCGGGCCGACGTCCGTCCCTGCTTGCCGCCTTCCGCCTGGGGGACGACAGGCGCCGGGGACGGACGTCGGGCCGCGTGTCAGCGGTCGAGCCGCAGCACGATCCCCGGGCGGACGGGACGCCGGTACCAACCGGCGGCGAGCAGCTCCCGGCGCACGGCCGGCCCCACCTCGCCGCGCCAGGCGTCCCGGCCCGAGAAGCGCCGGACCACGGTCTGCGGGGTCACGATGCGGTTCTGTCGCCGGCGGTCGGCGAAGACCGCCTCGGGGGTCGAGTGCACGTCCCGACCGTCGATCTCGACGAGGAGCGCCCGGCCGTCGGGCAGCAGCCAGGCCAGGTCGATGCGGGCGAACGGCCGCCCCTCACCATCGGCGACCGGGAGCTGCAGGACGTCAGGCGGACACCCGGAGTCGACGCAGGACAGGCGTGCCCAGGTCTCGGCCGGTGACTCCGCGTCCCCGTCGGCCGACGGCCACCAGCCGTGGGTGCGTGCGATCCCGGGGTGGCGTGCGGCAGAGGCGTGCGCCGCCGTCAGCTCCGACGGGGTGAGGAGCCGCTGGTGCAGGGCCGAGTCCATGAGGGCCACCGCGTGCCTCCGGTCCAGCGCAGGCACCGCCTGGACCAGCGCGTCCGGGACCGTGGCCGCCGGGAACCCGCCGGGGGCGGTGCGTGCCCGGACCACGATCCGACGGAGGCGTACCGGCGGGCGCGGCCGGCGGGCGGCCCCGGTGGGCAGGGTGACCTCGGGCTCGACGACCTGCGGAGCTCCCAGCACGCCGTGCAGGACCAGCGCGCACAGGCCTGTCGCGACCGCACCCGGGTGGGCGAGCACCCCGAGGACCGCCGCACGTCGTCGGGCGTGGTCGACGGGATGCGTGCCGTACGCCGGCCCGACGTCGTAGACCGTCCGTGCCGCCACCTGCCAGTCGCCGCGCCGGACGTGCGCCGCGGCCTGGTCGCGGGTCACGCCATGCTCCAGGCACTGCCCGACGGACACCAGCCCCGCCTGCCGACCGGCGACGGCCAGCAGCGGGTCGGGCACGGGCGGCAGACGTCGAGGCACGCGTCCGAGTGCACCAGGACGGAGCCGCCGCCGGGCCCGTTCTCCACAGGCAGCCCGACCTCCGTCCCTGGAGCGGGTCTTCCCGCCGGCTGAGAGCAGTGTGCAGGGACGGACGTTGCCGGGGGAGTGACCAGCGGCACACCCCTGAGGCCCATCCGGGACGCCGATCGCGCCGAACCACGGGTGTCCCGGACGGTCCGGGATCGGACACGCGGGGAGCCGATGGCGATCGATCCGGCCGGGCCGGTGCGGCAGACTGGCCAGGTGCCGCCAGCCACGACGCCTCCGAGGTCGGCCGACGCCGCCCTCGTGGCGTGCGTCGGCGCGGACCCGGCCACGTTCGGGCCCGTCTACGACGCGCTCGCGCCCGTCGCGTACGGCGTCTCCGTCGGCGTGCTCCGCGACCCGGACCACGCCGCCGAGGTGACGCAGGAGGTGATGGTGGAGGTGTGGCAGACCGCAGCCCGGTTCGACCCGGCGCGCGCCTCCGCGCGCACCTGGGTCGCGACGCTCGCCCGCAGGCGGGCCGTGGACCGTGTCCGCGCGGAGCAGTCCCGGCGCGACCGCGACCAGCGCGACCTCGACGCCTCGACCGCGACCCCCGTGCACGACGTCGTCGCCGAGGACGTCGAGCGGAGGCTCGAGGGCGCGGCGGTACGACGCTGCCTCGACTCGCTCACGGCGACGCAGCGGGAGGCCGTCGTCGAGGCCTACTACGGCGGCCGCACGTACCGCGAGGTCGCAGAGCGCCTCGGCGCCGCGCTGCCGACGGTCAAGAGCCGGATCCGCGACGGCCTCGGCCGCCTGCGCGACTGCCTGGGGGTGGCCCGTGCCTGACGACGACACGACGCGCGACGCCTGGGACCTGCTCCCCGCGTACGCCCTCGACGCCGTGGACGACCTGGAGCGGCGCGCCGTCGAGCGGCTGCTGGAGTCCGACCCCGACGCGCGGCGCGCCCTCGACGAGTACCGCGACGTCGTCGCCGCGTTCGCGGTGGAGGAGGAGCCGCCGGCGCACGTGCGCGACGCGGTGCTCGCGCGGGTAGCAGGCACCCCGCAGGACGCCGCGCGGGGGGCGACCGCCGTGCCCGTGGCGCCGGCCGCCCGGCCGCGCCGTCGGTGGGGCCTGGTCGCCGCCGCGGCGGCCGCCGTGGTCGCCGTCGCCGTGCCGACCACGATCGCCGTCCAGGAGCACCGCGAGGCGACCCGGCTGGAGGCGCAGGCGGACCGCGTCGCGCAGATGCTCGCCGACCCGGACGCCCGCCTCGTCACGGCACCCGTGGAGGGCGGAGGCGAGGCCACCGCCCTGGTCTCCGGCGACGACGTCCTGGTCTCCGCCGAGGGCATGCCCGCCCCCGGTGAGGGTCACGACTGGCAGCTGTGGATCGTCGCCGACGACACGCCCGTGTCGGCAGGCCTGATGCCGGCGGCCTCCGGCGGCGTGTCGCGCGCGCTCGTCCAGGGCGGCGCCGGGCACGTGGTCGCGGTGACGCTGGAGCCCGCGGGAGGCTCGGCTCAGCCGACCACCGACCCCGTGCTGGCGATCGAGTCCTGACTCCCCGGGCGCCGGCCGCGGGAGGTCCACGCACGCCGGGCCGCCGCACCCCCTGCGTGCGGCGGCCCTGCGAGCCTCGTGACGGACGACCGGGGTCCCCGGAGCGGCGTCACATCGGCGGCATCAGCACCGAGTCGACGAGGTAGACGGTGGCGTTCTGGGTCATCACGCCGCCGCAGACGACGTTGGCGTCGTTGACCTTGAGCTCGTCGCCGGAACCGGTGACCTCGAGGGTGTCGCCCTGGACGGTCTCGTGCTCCCCGGCGATGTCCTCGGGCAGGATCTGGCCGGGTACCACGTGGTAGGTGAGCACCGTGGTCAGGAGGTCGGCGTCCGTGGCGAGGGTGTCGAGGGTCTCCTTGTCCACCTCGGCGAACGCGTCGTCGACCGGCGCGAACACGGTGAACTCGCCGCCGTTGAGGGTGTCGACCAGGTCGACGTCGGGGTTGAGCTCGCCGCTGACGGCCTTCGTCAGCGTGGTGAGCATCGGGTTGTTGGACGCGGCCACGGCGACCGGGTCGGTCGACATGCCCGTGATGGAGCCGGCGCCGTCGGGCACCTGCTCGGCGTAGGCGTCGCAGCCGGGGCCGACGAGGTTCGCCGCCAGGTCGGCGGACATGTCCTCGCTCATCTCGTCCGACGGCTCGTCGGAGGCCATCGGCGACTCCTCGGCCATCGTCTCCTCGGAGCCGGACCCGGCGGCGTCGGAGCCGGAGTCGGACGAACAGGCGGCGAGCCCCAGCAGGGCCAGGGTGGCGAAGCCGGCGGCGGCGGTGCGGGTGCGAGTGCGGACGTTCATCGTTCTCTCTCCTTGCGTCGTCGCCCCTCCGGTCCGGGGCGCTCGACGGGGGTTCGGAGCGGGCGCCGCGTCGGATGGGTGTCGTCCGCGACCCCATCCGCCGGCCCCGCGGTTCCGAACGACGGGCATGGAGACCCTGGTCCTGATCGGTCTGCTCGGTGGCCTCATCACCGGCATCTCGCCGTGCATCCTGCCGATGCTCCCGGTGATCTTCTTCGCCGGCGGGGTGCAGGGCGCGCGCGAACCGGCGCTGCGGTTCGACGTGCCGACGGCGGTGCGCACCGGTGCGGGCGGGCAGGTCGAGACGGGCGTCGCGCCGACCGGCGGGGGAGCCGCCGTCGACCTGGCGGACCGGCCCGCCCGCGCCCGTGCGCGGTCGTGGCGCCCGTACCTCGTCATCGCCGGCCTGGTGCTGAGCTTCAGCGCGATGACGCTGCTGGGCTCGCTGGTCCTGGGCGCGCTCGGGCTGCCGCAGGACCTGCTGCGCTGGGTCGGCATCGTGCTGCTCGCGGCCCTCGGGGTCGGGATGATCGTGCCGCGGTTCGAGGAGGTGCTGGAGCGCCCCTTCCTGCGGCTCGCGTCGCTGGGGTCGCGCCGCGCGGCAGGCCAGGACCGGGGCGCGTTCCTGCTCGGCCTCGGGCTGGGGGTGCTCTACGTGCCGTGCGCCGGCCCGGTCCTCGCGGCGATCACGGTCGCCGGCGCGACGGGCGACATCGGGCCGGGGACGGTGGCCCTCACGGTGTCGTTCGCCGTCGGCGCGGCGGTGCCGCTGCTGGTCTTCGCGCTCGCCGGACGACGCGTCGCGGAACGGGTCTCGGCGTTCCGCCGCCACCAGCGCGGCATCCGGGTCACGGGCGGCGTCGTCGTCCTCCTGCTGGCGGGGGCCCTGGCGCTGAACCTGCCCCAGCAGCTGCAGCGCGCGCTGCCGGACTACACCGGCGCGCTGCAGCAGCAGGTGGACGAGAACGCCTCCGTGCAGGACGCGCTCGACCTGGGCGGGATCGTCACCGACGCGAACCGGGAGCTGTCGAACTGCTCCAACGGGTCGGCGGAGCTGGCCGACTGCGGCACCGCTCCGCCGCTCACCGGCATCACGCGGTGGCTCAACACCCCGGACGGCGCGGCGCTGGACCTGGACGACCTGCGCGGGAAGGTCGTGCTCATCGACTTCTGGACCTACTCCTGCATCAACTGCCAGCGCGCCGTCCCGCACGTGAACGCCTGGTACGACGCGTACGAGGACGCCGGCCTCGAGGTGATCGGGGTGCACACGCCGGAGTTCGCCTTCGAGCGCGAGACGCGCAACGTCGTCGCCGGCGCCCGCGACCTCGGCGTCG
Source organism: Isoptericola sp. NPDC056618 (assembly GCF_042792715.1). NCBI lineage: Bacteria > Bacillati > Actinomycetota > Actinomycetes > Micrococcales > Promicromonosporaceae > Isoptericola > Isoptericola sp. NPDC056618. Next base: position 204,026 of record NZ_JBHTVZ010000004.1, read on the forward strand.
AGTACCCGATCGCGCAGGACAACTCCTACTCCACGTGGACGACGTACCGGAACCGGTACTGGCCGGCCGAGTACCTGATCGACGCCGAGGGCACCGTCCGCTACATCAAGCACGGGGAGGGCGGCTACGACGTCACCGAGCAGCACGTCCGTGACCTGCTGCGCGCCGCCGACCCGGACGTCGACCTGCCGCCCGCCACGGACGTCGCGGACACGACGCCCGGCGAGGACACGACCCCGGAGACCTACCTCGCCCTCAACAAGGTGTTCAACTACTCGGGCTCCCCCGAGTACGGCTCCGGCCGGGAGGCGTACTCCCACCCGGACGGCCAGCCGCGCGACACCTTCTCCCTCGGCGGCACGTGGGACGTCGACTTCCAGGGCGCGACGGCGGGCTCCGGCGACGCGACCCTGCGGCTCGCGTACCGCTCGACCGACGTGTTCAGCGTCCTCGGCGGCGAGGGGACGGTCACCGCCCGCGTGCTCGCCGACGACGGCAGCGTGCGCGCCGAGCGCGAGATCGACGTGTCCGGGAACCCGACGCTGTACGACGTGCTGCGCGGGGACGGGCCGACCGAGGGCGTCGTGGAGCTCGACGTGCCCGACGGCGTCGCGGTCTACACGTTCACCTTCGGGTGACCTGGCAGGTCACGACCAGCCCTCCGCCCCCTGCGCCCACGGGCCGACGCGCACCTCGGCGCCGTCGAGCACGTCGAGCTCGGTGATCGGGACCAGCGGGACCGGATCTCCGTCCGGGACGGCGACGACGTCCACCGTCGTGGTGACGTCCGGGTCGTTCGCCGTCGACATGGCCCGCCACTCCACGGTCGCCAGCGCGCGCTCGCCCACCGGCACGACGACGCGGCCCGCGACGACGCCGGGCGCGGACGGCTCGGTCGTGACGTCGTCCTGCGGCTCGCCGTCGGCGTCCCGGAAGGTCAGCCGCGGCACGCCGTCGAGGGCGCACGGCCGCCCGGACACGTTCTCGGCGAGCACGGCGAGATACCGGCCGCCGGCCGCGGCGTCCGGCGTGCCGAGGGTGAGGCGGAGGTCGTCGCCCGCGCAGGCAGGGGCGTCGTCGTCGGCCGGCCACGCCCCGACGCCCGCGGGCAGCGGCACGGTGTGCTCCTCGGGCGTCGGAGGCGGCGCGGCCGCGACCCAGCCGTCGACGCGCGCGGCGTAGCCCGGCTCGGTGAGCGTGTACGCGAGGTGGCGGCCCCCGGCGTCGCGGGCGGGGTCGTCGAGCCAGCGCGCGACGCCGTCCGCCTCGGGGGACGACGTCGGCCCGGCGAGGCCGACCTGGAGCGTCAGCGCGGTGTCGCCCGCCGCCGTCGTGCCCGCGGGGAACTCCGCGTGCACGACGACCGACGCCACGCCCGGCCGCCCGGCCGCGTCGACGGCCAGCCGCGCGGCCGCCACCACGGGGACGCGCCCGGAGGCGTCGTACCGTACGGCGTCGTCGGCGGTGCCGAGCGACGCGGCGATCTTGTGCTCCGCGGCCTCCTCCGCCAGCCGCACGAGTCCCTCTCCGTCGGCCGCCTCCGCGCTGGCGCCGCTCACCGTCGTCGCGCCCGCACGGCGGAGGACGACGGCGTCAGCGACGGAGGACGCGTCGCCGTCCTCGGTCACCCACGCGGTCAGCGGGTAGACCTCGACGCCGTGCACGGTCCGCGGGTCGCCGGTGTGCACCGCCGTGGTGCGGGACAGCGTACGCACCCCGTCGACCCGCGCTGCCGCGAGCAGACCGTCCGCCCGCGCGGCGGCCGCGCTCGCGGCCTCGGGGGAGAGCCCGTCGTCCAGCACGACGTCGACCGTCGCGAGGGCGACGTCGCCGTCCTTCGCGTCGCGGAAGGCCACCTCGTAGCCGGTGACCTCCGCGGAGACGACGCCGGGGAGGTCGGCTACCCGGCTGGCGGCCGCGCGCAGCTCGTCCGGCACGGGGTCCCAGGGGCGCCAGACGGCGACGAGAGCCGCGAGCGCGGCGGCCACGATCAGGGCGCTCACCAGCACGAAGATGCGTCGTCGGGTCACGACGGGAGCGTGCCAGACCCGCGGGACGGGTGAGCGGCGGACCTGGGCGCGCCCTGTGCAGATGCTGCGCCATTCCGGATGAGAACCCCCTCATGGTCGCCTCATCCGTGACTCAGGCAACCTCCGCAGGGTGACCAGGGTGCGACAGATCTCAGCGGTCGAACCCGAGCTCCCGGCGCGACGCCGGGTCGCGTTCTACTCCCACGACACGCAGGGCCTCGGCCACGTGCGGCGCACGTCGCTGCTGGCGCGCGCGGTGGCGGACGCCGACCCGGACGTCGACGTGCTCCTCCTGTCCGGCGCGCGGGAGGCGACGAGCCTGCCCCTGCCGGAGCGCACGGAGGTCGTGACGCTGCCGCGCGTCGGCAAGGACCCGGACCTGGGCTACGGCCCACGCGCCTGGGGCGGCACGCTGGACGACGTCGTCCGTGTCCGGGCGGGCGTGCTCGACGGCGCGCTGGCCGCGTTCCGCCCCGACGTGCTCGTGGTGGACAAGGTGCCGCTCGGCGTCGGCGGCGAGCTGCTGCTCGCGCTGCGGCGGCTGCGCGCCGAGGGCGGGACCGCGTGCGTGCTCGGGCTGCGCGACGTGCTCGACACCCCCGAGGTCGCCGTCCGCGAGTGGCACGAGCAGCGCAGCACGTCCGTCGTCGAGCGGTTCTTCGACGAGGTGTGGGTGTACGGCGACGCGCACGTCTACGACCCGCTCGCCGAGTACGCGCTGCCCGACCACATCGCCGCCCGCACGGTGTTCACCGGATACCTCGGTCGCGGTCGCGCGTCCCTCGCCGAGCCGGTGCGCGAGGGGGCGCCCTACGTCCTCTGCCTGGTCGGCGGCGGGCAGGACGGCGCGTCCCTCGCGGAGGCGTTCGCCGCCGCGCCGCTGCCCGTGGGCCACCGGGGAGTGCTCGTCACCGGGCCGTACCTGCCGGAGACGACGCGGGACCGGCTGCACGCCGTCGCCGCCGGCCGCGACGACCTCGAGGTGCACGCGTTCGTGCGCGACGTCGTGCCCCTGGTCGAGGGCGCCGCCGCCGTCGTGACGATGGGCGGCTACAACTCCGTGTGCGAGCTGCTGGCGTCCGGCCGGCCCGGCCTCGTCGTGCCGCGCACCCATCCCCGCGCCGAGCAGCTCGTGCGGGCCCGCCGGCTCGCCGACCTCGGTCTGCTCGACGTCCTCGTCGGCGCGATCACCCCCGAGCGGGTGGCCGCCTGGCTCGCCCGCACCGCCGCCGACGACGCGGCCCGGCGCCCGGAGGTCGACGTCGACCTCGACGGGCTGTCGCGCGTCCCGGAGCTCGTCGACGCGCTCGTGGATCGGCTCGCCCACCGGAACGAAGCCGCCGCCCGCCCGGCGGCAGCCACCCCGCACCCGCAGGACCAGCAGGAGGAGGAGCACCGTGCCACGGCCTGAGACCACCCCCATGACTCCCTCGACGACGGCACCGACCCCGCGCGTCGGCTACGTGACCAAGATGTACCCGCGCTTCTCGGAGACGTTCATCGTCAACGAGGTCCGCGGCCTGGAGCGCCGCGGCCTGGAGATCGAGATCTTCTCGTTGCGCGCCCCCGTCGACACCCGCTTCCACGCGGCGCTGGCCGACGTCGCCGCGCCGGTCCGGTTCGTGCCGCGTGCGGCCCGCGCGTCGGACGCGTGGTGGGCGCTCGCGGAGGCCCACGACCGGCTCGACCTGCGCAGCCTGCCCGCCGCCGTGCTCGCGGACCTGCTCGCCGCCGACCCGGAGGACGCCGTGCAGGCGCTGTGGGTCGCGTCCGCCGCGCACGACGCCGGCCTGACACACCTGCACGCGCACTTCGGGTCGGTCGCGACGACGGTCGCGCGGCTCGCCGCCGCCGTCCTCGGCATCGGGTACACGTTCACCGCGCACGCGAAGGACATCTTCCACGAGTCGGTGGACCCGGCCGACCTGCGGACGAAGCTCGCCGACGCGCGCGCCGTCGTGACCGTGAGCGACCACAACCTCGCCTACCTGCGCGACACCTACGGGCCCGCCGCGGACGCCGTCGTGCGCGTGTACAACGGGCTCGACCTCGACGAGTACGCCCGCACGACGGCGCCCCGACGGCCCGGGCGCGTGTGCGCCGTCGGGCGCCTCGTCGAGAAGAAGGGCTTCGGCGACCTCCTCGACGCGCTCGCCCTCCTCGTGGAGGCCGGCCGCGAGGTGCACCTCGACCTCGTCGGCTCCGGGCCGCAGGAGGCCGAGCTGCGCGACCGCGCCGCCGCGCTCGGCCTGCTGCGGTGCGGCGCGGAGCACGTGACGTTCCACGGCCCGCTGCCGCAGGACCGGGTGCGTGACGTGGTCGCGCGTGCCGCCGTCTTCGCCGCGCCGTGCGTGCTCGGCGCCGACGGCAACCGCGACGGCCTGCCCACCGTGCTGCTGGAGGCGATGGCCCTCGGCACCCCCGTCGTCTCGACGCCGGTCACCGGCATCCCCGAGGCGGTGCGCGACGGCGCGACCGGCCGGCTCGTGCCGCCCGGCGACGCCCCCGCGCTCGCCGCGGCGCTCGGCGCCCTGCTCGACGACCCGGGCGAGGCAGCCCGCCTCGCCGACGGCGCGCGCGCCCACATCGAGGCGGAGTTCGACGTCGTCGGCACGTCCCGCCGCCTGCTGGACGTGCTGGAGACCGCGGCGGCCACCGTCGCGGAGGGGAGGGCGGCATGAGGGTCGCGTACGTGAGCTCCGATCCGGGGGTGCCGGTGTTCGGCCGCAAGGGGTCGTCCGTGCACGTCCAGGCCGTGCTGCGCGAGCTGGTGCGCGCCGGCGCCGAGGTGCACGTCGTCACCACGCGCCCCGGCGACGACGTCCCCGAAGACCTCACCGACGTCGTCATGCACCGCGTCCGCGTGGCCCCGACCGGATCGACGGCCGGCCGCGAGCGGGCCCTGCGGGACGCTGACGACCGGGTCGGCGACCTCCTCGACGCGCTGCACGAGCGAGCCGGGATCGACCTCCTCTACGAGCGCTACTCCCTCTGGGGCACGGCGGCCACTGCCTGGGCGCGCGACGTCGGCGTCCCCAGCGTGCTGGAGGTGAACGCGCCGCTCGTCGCCGAGCAGCGCACCCACCGCGAGCTCGTCGACGAGGCAGCAGCCGAGCGCTGCGCCCGCGCGGCCGTCGGTGCGGCGACGGCAGTCGTGGCGGTGAGCGGGCCCGTCGCGGCCTGGGCGGCCGACCGCGCCGGCGAGCACCCGGAGAAGGTCCACGTGCTGGCGAACGGTGTGGACACCGGGCGGATCGTTCCGGCCGCGGACCGGTGCGGGGGCCGTCGCGACCTGCCGGACTCTTCGCGCGGACGCGTTCACGGGCGCCAGGGCGCGCTCCACGTCGGGAGGGAGACGTCCGCGCGAAGAGTCCGGCATGACGCGACGGCGTTCACCGTGCTGTTCGTCGGCACCCTCAAGCCGTGGCACGGGCTGGACGTGCTGGTCGACGCGTTCGCCGGCGTGCGCGACCGCGTGCCCGACGCGCGCCTGCTGCTCGTCGGCGACGGCCCCGAGCGCGAGGCGGTGCTCGCCCGGGCGAACGCGCTCGGGATCGCGGACGCCGTGGAGCACGCGGGCGCCGTCGCGCCGTCGGAGGTCCCCGCGCTGCTGCACCGGGCCGACGTCGCCGTGGCGCCGTACCCCGACCTCGACGACTTCTACTTCTCGCCGCTCAAGGTCTACGAGTACCTGGCGGCCGGGCTGCCGGTCGTGGCGAGCGCGGTGGGCGAGCTGCCCGACGCCCTGGAGCACGGCCGTGCCGGGGTGCTCGTGCCGCCGGGTGACGCCGCGGCGCTCGCCGACGCCGTCGTCGCGCTCGCGCACGACGGCGACCGCCGCGCCGCGCTCGGCGTCCGCGCCCGGGACGTCGCCGTCGAGCGGCACGACTGGTCGGTCGTCGTGCGCCGGGCGCTGGGGTTCGCGGGGGTCGCGCTTCCCGACACCTCGGCGGCCCTCGCCGACGGGGGTGGTCGCCGTGGCTGAGGATCGCCAGCGGTCGGTGCGGGCGGCGGGCCGGTCGTTCCGCCGGTTCTGGCCGCACCTGCGACACCACGTGCGGCCCGAGCGGCGGCTGCTCGTGCTGGGCGGCCTGGCGCTGCTCGCGGAGGTCGCGATGCGGCTGCTGGAGCCGTGGCCGCTGAAGTACGTGGTCGACGGGATCGTCGCGGCCACCGGGTCGAGCGTCGCCGGGCCGGCGCCCGCGAACCTCGGGCTCGTCATCGCGCTGGCCGCGGGGTCGCTGCTCGTCGTCGTCCTGCTGCGGGCGGGTGCCGCGTACGCCATGACGGTGTGCTTCGCGCTGGCCGGCAACCGCGTCCTCACGGGCGTGCGCGCGGACCTGTACGACCACCTGCAGCGGCTCAGCCTGAGGTTCCACGACGGCTCCACCACCGGCGACCTCGTCACCCGGCTCACCAGCGACGTCGGGCGGCTCAAGGAGGTGTCCGTCACCGCGATGCTGCCGATGCTGGGCAACGTCGTGACGCTCGTCGGGATGGTCGTGGTTGTCTCGGTGCTCGACCCGGTCCTGGCGCTCGTGATGCTCGTCGTCCTGCCCGTCTTCCTGCTCACCAGCGGCCGCCTGTCGCGGCGCATCCGGCACGTCTCGCGCGACCAGCGCAAGGCCGAGGGACAGCTCGCGTCCCTGGCCACCGAGTCGCTCGCGGCCGTGAAGGTGGTGCAGGCGTACTCGCTCGAGGACCGTATGAGCGCCGGGTTCGCCCGGTCCAACACGTCCTCCCTGCGCGAGGGGGTCAAGGCGAAGCGGCTGTCCGCCGGCCTCGAGCGCTCCACCGACGTGCTGGTCGGCCTCGCGACCGCCGTCGTGCTCTACGTGGGGGCGCAGCGCGTGCTCGACGGCGCCCTCACGCCGGGCGAGCTCACCGTCTTCCTCACCTACCTCAAGGCCGCGTTCAAGCCGATGCGCGACATCGCGAAGTACACCGGCCGCATCGCGCAGGCCGGCGCGTCGAGCGAGCGCGTCGTCGAGGTGCTGGAGCGCAGCCCCGAGGTGGTCGACGCGAGCTGGGCGCGCCCGCTGCGGGACGCCCGCGGCGACGTGCGGTTCGAGGGCGTGTGGTTCTCCTACGTGCCCGGCCACCCGGTGCTCCGAGGGCTCGACCTCGCCGTGCGGCCGGGGGAGCGGGTCGCGGTCGTCGGGACGTCCGGGGCCGGCAAGTCCAGCCTCGTCTCGCTGCTGTCCCGCCTGCGCGACCCCGAGTCCGGCGTCGTGCGGATCGACGGCCACAACCTGCGCGACCTCACGCTGCGCAGCGTGAGGCAGTCGGTCGCCGTCGTGCTGCAGGACAGCGTGCTGTTCCGGGGGACCGTGCGCGAGAACATCGCCGCCGCCGTCCCCGACGCCACCGACGCCCAGGTCGAGCGTGCCGCCCGCGTCGCGGGCGCGCACGACTTCGTCACCGCCCTGCCCGACGGCTACGACACGGTCGTGGGGGAGCGCGGCGCGACCCTGTCCGGCGGGCAGCGGCAGCGCATCGCCATCGCGCGCGCCGCGATGCTCGACGCGCCCGTCGTCCTGCTCGACGAGGCCATGACCGGCCTCGACGAGCAGACCGAGCGGGAGGTCGTCGACGCCATGCGCCGCCTCACCCGCGGCCGCACCACGTTCGTCGTGACGCACGACCTCGACGCCGCCCGCGACTGCGACCGCGTCGTGCGGCTCGACGCCGGGCGGATCGTGGCGTCCGGCCCGCCCGACGCCGTGCTCGGCGCGGCCGCCCCCGCGGGGGTGGGTCGTGGCTGAGCGGCTGATCGAGACACCCGGTCGCATCATGGACGGGGCGGCCGACCGCGTGGCCGACCGTGAGCTGGTCGCCCGCGACCCGGCCGTGCCGGCGCTGGCCGACCTCCTCGACCCGGCGGCGCTGGCGCGGAGGGTGGCGGCGGCGACGGGCACGTCGGGCGTCGTGACGCGGCCCTACCTGCGCTACAAGCCGCGCACCAGCTGCCTGCTCGCCGCGCGCTGGGTGCCCGACGTCGGCGCCCCGCGCGACCTCCTCGTACGTGCCTACGCCGACCACGCCCACCCCAAGCTCGCCAAGGCCCTGCGTCGTGCCGCGCCGGGCGACGTCGTGCTGGCGGACGCGGACGCCGGGCTGGTCGTGACCGGCTGGGCGGCCGACCGCGACCTGCCCGGAGCCCGGCTCCTCGCCCGCGGCGGTGCGTCGGCGGTGCTCGCCGACCTCGGCCTGCCCGGTGTCGGGCAGGACGGTGCCGGGCAGGACGGTGCAGGGCCGGACGGTCCCGGGCAGGGCGCAGCGGCCCGGCTGTTGCGGCACAACCCCGAGCGGCGCGCGGTGCTGCACGTGGCGACGGACGGCGGCGGCGTGCTCCTGCGCCTGGCGCGACCGACGGCGGTGCCGCGCGCCCTCGCCGGGTACGGGCTGCTCGCCGCGGCGGGCGTGCCCGCGTCGCGGGTCCTGGCGCACGACCCGAGCCGCGGGGTCGTCGTGACGCGGTGGGTGGACGGCGATCCGCTCGACGCGCTCGACGCCGCGGGCGCACTCGGTGACGCCGGGCTGCGCGACGTCGGCGCGGCGGTCGCGGCGCTGCACGGGTCGGCCACCGCGCTGCTGCCACGGCCCGCGCGGGACGTCCCCGCCCGGGCCGGGCTGCGGCCCGTGGCCGACGCGCTCGCGGGCCTGCTGCCGTGGCTCACGGAGACGGTCGGGCCGCTGGCCGACGCGCTCGACCGGCACCGGCCGACCGCCCCGGGCCGCGCCGTCCCGCTGCACGGGGACCTCTCGCTCGACCAGCTCGTGCGCGACCCCTCCGGCGCGCTGTGGCTCGTCGACGGCGACGCCGCCCGGTGGGGCGCTCCCGAGGAGGACCTGGGATCCCTGGCCGCGAGCCTCGTCCGGGCGCACGACGACGTCCCGGCGGCGGCCCGGCTCGCCGCCGTCCTCGCGGGGCGCGACGACGCGGGCGCGCCCGCCCCCGACCGGACCGCGCTGCGGCACGCGACCGCGGCGCACCTGCTGCGCCGCGCCACCGAGCCGTTCCGCCGCCGGGAGGCGGGCTGGGCGGACCGCACCGCGCGGCTCGTCGGCCTCGCCCGCGACGTCCTCGGCGGCGCCGGCGGTGACCTCGGGGACGTGCTCGACGCCGCGGCGTCGCGCGGCGGCCGTGCCCGCACCGGGACCGCCGCGGGCACGGCCGGGGCGCCCGCCGTGCCCGCACCGCCCGCCATGCCCGCGACGTCCACCGCGACGGACGGCACGGTCCCGCCGGCGGGACGGATCAGGTACGCGCCGGTCGCGTGCGCGCTGGCGGACGTCCTCGCCGACGACGGCCGGCGGCTCTCCGCCGTGGTCCCGCGGCGGGCGGACCGCCTGCTCGTGGTCGGCACCGAGGCCGACGGCCGGGTCGTCGCCGGCCGCTGGGACGCCGACGCGTGCACGGCGGCGGGCCTCGCCGTCCGGGTGGACGCCCGGGCGCGGGAGGTCGCCGGCGGCGGGCTGGTGCTCCAGCCCGACGGCGCCGACCCGGACCTGCCGTCGCTCGCCGCGCGCGTGCGGGACGGCGCGACGCTCGTCGCGCACCGCTCGGGACGACGCGGCGTGGTGCGCGACCCCTCCGGCACGTACACGAAGGTCACGCGGCCGGGGCGCGAGGCCGCCGACGTGGCGGTGCCGTCGGCGGCGTTCGCCACCCCGGAGGTCGTGGGCCGCGGCGACGGGTTCGTCACCACCACCGCGCTGCCCGGGCGCACGCTGCACGAGCTGCTGCGCGAGCCCGACGTGCCCGACGGCGGGCTCGACCCCGTGCCCGGCCTCGTGCTCGACGAAGCGGGGCGCGCGGTCGGGCGCGGGCTGCGGCTGCTGCAGGACGCGGCGCCGTCGGGCCTCGTGGCGCACGACGCCGAGGCCGAGGGTGCGGTCGTCGCCCGCTGGTGGGGGCTGGCCGCCGCCCACGGCGCGACGACCGACGCGGCCGCGGACGCCGTCGTCCGGCGGGTGCGTGCCGCGCTGGCCGCCGCCCCCGCGGGCCCCGCGGTGCTCGCGCACCGCGACCTGCACGACAAGCAGCTGCTCGTGCACCTCGACGACGACGCGGTCGCCGGCGGCGGGGTGCGCGTCGGCCTGCTCGACCTGGACCTCGCCGCCGTCGCGCACCCGGCGCTCGACCTGGCCAACCTGCTCGTGCACCTCGAGCTGCGCGTCCACCAGGGCCTGTGCCCGCCCGCCCGCGCTGCCCGCGTGGCCCGCGCCCTCGTCGACGGCTACGGCCACGGCTCCGGCTCCGACCCGGCCGCGCTGCGGGCCTGGGCGACCGCCGCCCGGGCCCGCCTCGCCGCGGTGTACGCCTTCCGACCGGCGCCCCGCGACGTGCCCGGCGCGCTCCTGACCGACCTCGACCGGCCCCTGCCGTTCGAGCCCGCCCTGCTCACCCTGGAGGACCGATGACGCACGCCACCACGACCACCGCCACGACCACCGCAGGGACCGCAGCCGACGCCGCCGTGCCCGAGCCCACGCGCGTCACCGTGATCGGCACGGGCTACCTGGGCGCGACGCACGCGGCGTGCCTGGCCGAGCTGGGCTACGACGTGCTCGGCCTGGACACCGACCCGGCGAAGATCGCCGACCTGGCCGCGGGGCGCCTGCCGTTCTACGAGCCCGGGCTGGCGGGGCTCGTCGAGCGGCACACCGCCGCCGGGCGCCTCCGGTTCACGACCGATCCGGCGGAGGCGGCCGCGTTCGCGGACCTGCACTTCGTGTGCGTCGGCACGCCGCAGCGCCGGGACTCGATGGCCGCGGACACGAGCCACGTCGAGGCCGCCGTGGCCGCGCTCGTGCCGCACCTGCGCGGCGACGCGCTGCTCGTCGGCAAGTCCACCGTCCCCGTGGGCACGGCGGCCGGGCTGCAGGCGCTCGCCGACCGCCTCGCCCCCGCGGGCGTCGAGGTGGGCGTCGCGTGGAACCCGGAGTTCCTGCGCGAGGGCCGCGCCGTCGAGGACACGCTGCGCCCGGACCGGATCGTCGTCGGCGTCGCCGACCCGCGGCACGAGAAGGCGCTGCGCGAGCTGTACGCACCCGTCGTCGACGCCGGCGTGCCGTTCCTCGTCACCGACCTCGCCACGTCCGAGCTGGTCAAGGTGGCGGCGAACGCGTTCCTCGCCACGAAGATCTCGTTCGCCAACGCGATCGCCGAGCTGTGCGACGCCGCCGGCGGCGACGTCGTCGCGCTCACGGACGCGATCGGGCACGACGCCCGCATCGGGCACCAGTTCCTGAGCGCGGGCCTCGGCTTCGGCGGCGGCTGCCTGCCCAAGGACATCCGTGCCCTCATGGCCCGCGCCGGCGAGCTCGGCGTCGACGAGGCGCTGACGTTCCTGCGCGAGGTCGACGCCATCAACATGCGGCGCCGGTCGCGCGCCGTCGCGCTGGCGGTCGAGGAGTGCGGCGGCAGCGTGCTCGGGCGCCGCATCGCCGTCCTGGGCGCGGCGTTCAAGCCCGGCACCGACGACGTGCGCGACTCGCCCGCGCTCAACGTCGCCGCCCAGCTGCAGCTGCAGGGCGCGCACGTGCGCGTGCACGACCCGCGGGCCAACGCCACCGCCGCGCGCACGTTCCCCACGTTGGGCTACGCGGACACCGTCGAGGAGGCGGTCACCGGCGCCGACCTCGTGCTGCACCTCACCGAGTGGCAGGAGTTCCGCGACCTCGACCCGGCGGCCCTCGAGCCCGCGCGCCGCGTCGTCGTGGACGGTCGCAACGCGCTCGACGCCGACCGCTGGGCCGCCGCCGGCTGGCGGGTCCGCGCCCTCGGCCGCCCCGCAGTCGGCCCGGCGACGGTCAGCCCGTGAACGCCTCCAGCTCGGCGCGGGGGACCTGGCGGCGCGAGCGGATGAGCTCCTCGACGTCGTCCATGCGGTCCCACACGTTGACGGCCATGCCCGCCTGCACCTCGCCGTCGCGCAGCCAGAACGCGACGAGCTCGCGGTCGTCGACGGAGCCGCTGATCACGACCTCGGTGTCGCCGGCGCGCGGGTCGACGTAGCCCTTGTACTCCATCCCGACGTCGTACTGGTCGCTGAAGAAGTACGGGAGGACGTCGTAGGCGGCGTCGTCGCCGAGCATCGCGCGGCCGGCGTGCGCGCCCGTGTCCTGCGCCACGGCCCAGTGCTCCACGCGCAGCGGGCGGCCGTAGTGCGGTGAGGGGACGGACGCGATGTCGCCGGCGGCGAAGACGTCGGGCGCGGAGGTGCGCAGGGTGCCGTCGACGACGATCCCGCCGCCGAGGTCGCGCGAGCGCAGCTCGATGCCCGCGGCCGACGCGATGCCCACGTTGGGCGTGACGCCCACGCCCATCACCACGAGGTCGGCCTCGAGGTGGGTGCCGTCGGCCAGCTCGACGCCCTTGACCCGGCCGGACTCCCCGGTGAACGCGACGACGTCGCCCCGGTGGCGCAGGACGCCGCGCTCGTCGTGCACCCGCCCGTACAGGGAGCCGAGCTCCGGGCCGAGCGTGGCCTGGAGGGGGTGCTCGGTCTGGCCGACGAGGCACACGTCGAGACCGAGCATCCGGGCGGACGCCGCCACCTCGGTGCCGATCCAGCCGTCCCCGACGACGACCACCTTGCCCTCGCCCTCGAGCGACGCGGGCAGCAGGAGGCCGGCGAGCAGGTCCGCGTCGTCGACCGTCCGGAGGGTGTGCACGCCGATGAAGCTCCGGCCCGGCACCTGGAGCGCGCGGGGCGTGGAGCCGGTCGCGAGCAGCAGCCTCGAGTAGCCGAGCGTGGAGCCGTCGGCGAACGTCACCTCGTGGTCGGCGGGGGCGAGGTCCACGACGGTGGTGAGCGTGCGCAGGTCGATGGCGTGGTCGTCCCACCAGCCCGCCTTGAGCGGGTAGATGACGTCGGGCTCCGCCTGGCCCCGCAGGTAGTCCTTCGACAGCGGCGGGCGCTCGTACGGGCGGTGCCCCTCGGAGGTGACGACGACGAGGTGGACGTCGGGGTCCTGCTCGCGGACGGCCTCCACGGCCCTGGCGGCGGCCAGGCCGCCTCCGACGACGACGACGGGTGCGGTGGACGACGCGGGCATGGTGGACTCCTGACCAGCGGGGACGAGGGCTTCTGAGGCCGACGGTGCCACAGTTCCGCGCTGCTGGCGACCCTCCGCCCGGACGCGTCAGCGGCGTCCGACGACGTCGGCGACCGCGGGCCCCATCTGCGGCCAGGAGAACTCGAAGCCGGCGGCGGTCAGCTTCTCCGGGAGCACCCAGCGGCTCTTGAGCACCAGCTCGGACTCGTTGCGGAGCGCCCAGAGCGCGGGCTCCAGCAGCCAGCGCGGGATCGGGAGGCCCACCGGCATGCCGACGGCGCGGCGCAGCTCTGCCATGAGGGTGCGGTTGTCGCTCGGGTACGGTGCGGACAGGTTGACCGGCCCGCCGAGCTCGTCGTGGGACTCGAGGAACCGGATCGCGGCGAGCACGTCGTCGACGTGGATCCACGAGAACTTCTGCCGGCCGCCCGAGCGGTGGACCGGCCCCGGGCCGCCCGTCGGCTCGTCGCCGATGCCGCGGTAGCGGCGGTGCGGGAACCACCAGCCGTCGTGCTGCGGCCCGCCCACGCCGAGCCGCGCGATCCGGGCCAGCAGGTCGGACGCCGGCCCGCCGAGCACGATCGCCATGCGCAGCGCCACGCGGCGCGTGCCGGGCAGGTCGCCGGCGAAGAGCTCGCGCTCCCAGCTGCGGGCGACGTCCACGGAGAAGCCCGTGCCGAGCTCGCCGTCGGACTCGGTCTGCGGTCGGTCCGCCGCGTACCGGTAGATGGTGGCGGTGCTCGCGTTGAGCCACAGTCGTGGGGGCGCCGTGGCCGCCGCGATCGCCTCGTGCAGCGCCCGCGTGGTGGCGACCCTCGAGCGCAGGATCTCGTCGCGGTTCGCCTCGGTGTACCGGCAGCCGACGCTCTTGCCCGCGAGATTCACGACCAGGTCGGCGCCGTCGACGACGGCGGCCAGCGCCGCGGGGTCGCCCCAGCGGGCCTCGGGACCCGTGCGCCCCACGCGGGCGACGTCGTACCCGCGCTCCGTCAGGTCGGCCACCAGCCGGTGCCCGATGAACCCGTTCCAGCCCGCGACCACCGCACGTCCGCGCATCGTCATCCCTTCCGTCGACGTCGGGCTCGCCGTAGTAGGCCCGCATGGCGACGCCGGCGCCGATCGAGATCAGTATCTCGGCCTGGCGCGCGGCCGGACCCAGGACTGCGGCACTCGCCCCCTGCGCGGGTCGTGACGCGCAGGGGGCGAGCGACGGAGAGTCAGGCGTGCTTGCGACCTGTGGCCCACGACCAGATCGCCACGACGATGATCGACCCGACGAGAGCGAAGCCCCACGTGCCGAGGTCGAAGAACTCGTCGTTCACGCTGGTGCCGAAGACAGCCGATGCGATGAACCCACCCACGAGCGCGCCGACGATCCCGAGCAGCAGCGTGACGATCCAGCCGCCCTTCTGCGCCCCCGGAACGATGGCCCGGGCGATCGCTCCCATGATGAGCCCGATGAGGATCCACCCGATGATGCTCACGACGATCTCCTTTTCGTTCAGGAAACAGAACTTCACAGCAAAACGCACTTCTGCGTCGGGCCGGGACATTTCCACGGGTCTTCGTGGCTCGCATCCCGAAGGGCACGTGGCGAAGGGCACACGGCGGCCTCGCAGGTAGCCGGGGGTTTCGCCGCGCGTGCTGACGGTTGGGGCGCTAGCGTCCTTCGCCGGACCGGCGACCGGCGACCGTCCGGCTCCTGGACGTCGCCGACCATGATCTCCGCTCGGCACCCAACGTCGACGACCGCTTGCCGGCGAGGGAGGGCTCGGTCTGCAGATCGCGCAGCGACTCTCCCCGGACGTGGGTCGGTACGCCACCCGTCACCGCGTGCGCGCGGGCCCCCAGCCGAGCCCCCACGACCGTTCCCGGGCCTCAGCAGGCAGAGCAAGAGGCCCCCTGGCTAGGGTTTCCGCTGATCAGAGGGCCTCTCTGGTGGTCGGGGTGACAGGACTTGAACCTGCGACCTCTTCGTCCCGCAGGCAATCCGACGCCGGGCATTGGTCTCGGTTCGTTGTTGTTCTGCGGGTTGGCGTCCGCCGGCGTCCCCTGGTGGTCGCGGCGGTAAGCCCCCGGTTGCGCCCCCAGCGCGTCGTCTCGTGGAGGTGGGGACATGGGAGGGCGATGAATCGGTAGCGGAGCACGGGAGGCCGAGCCCGCGCGGCGGAGCCGCGCGCTTGAGTCAGTAAGGAAAGTTCTCACGCGACGACGTGAGCGGGCGCCTGAATCTGCGCGGCACGTCGGTGTCCCGACGTTGGAACGCCGCGAGGTCCACGGGGGTGTGCCTCGACGAGCAGCACACCCCGAGGGCTTCAGAACCAGATGTTTCTGACGTGCACCAGGACCGGGTTCGAAATCTCCGCGACCCATCGATCAGCCCCATGGGTGCTGCCCTCGATCGGCCCACAGGTAGACGGGACATCGCGCCCAGTCCGCTGGGTATGTGCACCCGACCCCGGTCTCCCCTGTACCCCATACGCAGGTATGGGTCTGTGCCGTGCCTCGGCTGGCTCGACGGTGGGGCTCCACCAACCACAAGGAGGAGTCACATGTATCAGTCGGCAGTGGCACAGTCGGGCGGCGCACTTGCCATGACCGGCGCGGTCGCCTCGACGTACATGGTGATCGGGGCGTGGACGCTGGTTGTCGCGGGCCTCGCGCTGGTGATGACGGCCCGCGTCCTGCGACGCAGGGCTCAAAGGGAAGGGCGATGACGTCTCGGGGGTCGGCGGCCCGTTCGGCCGCAGGCCCGATCACACCACGAGTCACGGTCCTGGTGCCCGCCCACGACGAAGAGGAGGCGCTGCCGCGCACATTGCGGTCGTTGGCGGACCAGACGCTGCGCCCCGGCCGCGTGGTCGTCGTCGCGGACAACTGCAGTGACGCCACCACGGACGTTGCCCGCGCCCACGGCGCAGATGTCGTCGAGACGAGCGGCAACCGCGACCGCAAGGCCGGAGCCCTGAACCAGGCGCTGCGACGCGTTCGGACCGACTTGGTGCTGGCGCTGGACGCCGACACGACGATTACGCCCCGGTTCGTCGAGGACGGGCTGCGTCTCCTCGATTCCCGGCCCAGCCTTGGCGCGGTCGGTGGGGTGTTCGAGGGGGAGTCCCCTCGTGGATACCTGCGGGGCTGCCAGGCCAACGAGTACGAACGCTACGGCGTCCAGGTGGACGTCACCCGGCGTACGAGCGTGCTCACAGGCACCGCCGCGCTGATCCGGCGCGAAGCGCTTGAGGAGGTCGCGCGCGAGCGTGGTAGCCGGCTCCCCGGGGTCGCGGGCGACGTCTACGATCGCGCCGCGATCACCGAGGACAGCGAGCTGACGCTCGCGCTGCGGACGCTCGGCTACGAGCTCGCGTCGCCGTTGTCGATGCGCTGCACGACGGAGCTCATGCCCAGTTGGCGAGACCTGCACCGGCAGCGGGTTCGCTGGTACAAGGGCATGCTCGACAACCTCGCGGCCTATGGTGTGACCCGTACGACCCTGCGGTACCACGGCCAGCAAGTGATGCTCACGCTGAGCGCGATCATGCTGGCCACGCTTGTCGGCCTCACCGTCCTTGCCGTGGTGACCGGCACCTTCCAGTTGGTGCCGTTTTGGCTCGCGATCGGCGGGGTGTTCCTGGTCGAGCGCCTCACGACCGTGTGGCAGGCCGGCTGGCGAGCTCGCGCCCTGGCGGCGGGGATTCTGCCTGAGTTGTTCTACGACCTTGCCTTGCAGCGTGCGTACCTCCACGCGGTGTGGCTGCACCACACGGGGCGGGACGCGGGCTGGCATCACGTCACCACCAGTGACGACGGGAGGGCCCGCGTGCCCGTCAGTACCGGACGCGCTGGCGCAGGCGGGTAACCAGTTCCGCACGCCCGTCGATCCCGAGCTTGCGGTAGACGCGGTTCAGGTGGTTCTCCACGGTCGACGTGGAGATGAGCAGCCGGCCGGCGATCTGCTGGTTGGTCATGCCGCTCTCGACCAGGAGCGCGACCTCGCGCTCGCGTGCGGTAGTGCCGTCCAGCGCGTCGATCTCGTCGATCGCCGAGACCATGGCGTCGGGGAGCAGGTCGTCCGCCCGGACCTCGGCGACCAGCCTCCCGGCCTCGTCCTCGTCGCCGCGGGCTCGCAGGCCCCGAAGGGCGTGGTGCAGGGCGCGCGCGGCGTACAGCCCCGCGCCGTGCCGGAGCGCGAGCCGGTACAGGCGGAGCGCGGGCGCTGGGTCGTCCCCGACGATCACTTCGGCGAGCTGGGCGAGCGCCTCAAGCCCGAGGGAGTGCGAGCCGTCGAGCATGTCGCGCACACGGCGGGCCCGCTCGCCGTCGGGCATGGCCTCCAGGGACAGGACGCCCATGGCGGCGGCCGCGACGGTGTACCCGCGCTCAGCAAGCACCTCCGCCTCCTGCCAGAACGCGTCCGCCTCCCCCCGCGGGTCTGCGGCGGCCATGGCGGCGGCAACGCCGTCGAACCAGCCGATCGACATGAAGGGCCAGGGCCCGGGCAGCCGGGACACGCCCCGCGCCTGCCGCGCGAGCATGCGTGCCGCCTCGGTTCGGCCCTGCCGGAGGGCGACGAAAGCGCCGATGACCAGGTTGCCGACGGCGAGCTGTGCCTGACGGGCGGGGATCAGTCCGAGCGACAGCACGGTGCCGACGTGGTCGCGTAGCTCGTCGAACCGCCCCGCGAGAGCCAGCGCGAACGCCTTGACGTATCCGTGCGCCCACAGGCCCTCAATGTCCTGTCCGGCCATGGCCTCGTCCATATGGCGTGAGGCCCACGCCAGGCTTCCCCGGGCGTCGCCCGTGAGCAGCAGCGCGAGCCCACGGGCCACAGCACGAGGCCGTGCCAGGACGGAGAACTGCGGCTCGAGCGCGTCGTCGGCCAGCCGCGCTTCCGGCTCCAGGTCGCGGAGAATGCGGACCGCGTCGTCCGCGCTGCCAGTGGTGACGAGGGTCTCGGCCTCGACCAACGTCCGCAGGGTCGTGACGACCGGCCCGCCAGCGCAGGCAGGGATCGGGTCGGCCGGAACCTTCTCGAGGGTCAGCCCCAGGCGCCGCCCGAGCAGCTCGAGGATGTCGGCCGTGTCGGGGTCCGCCGCCATCACTTCGGTCGGCAGCGGGCGGCGCAGGCTCGCCCGGGCCGCGGGCATGTCACCCTCGAGGATCGCCAGCTGGATCGCGGCCAGTGAGCGGAGCTGCACCACGGCCAGCGGGTCCCCGACCTCCGGCGTCTCCGCGACGATCCGCTTCGCGACCGCCTGGTTCGCGCCGACCATGAGGAGTGTCTCGAGGTAGCGCGTCGCCGTGGTCGGCGTGGGCTCGTCCCGCCATTCGGCTGCCCGGACCAGCTGTAGGCGCGCCGCCTGCTGCGCGAGGTAGCGATCGAGCACCACCGCGCGCTCACGACCCTCCACCGTCGAGAAGCTCTCCACCGCGTGCGCGCGCCGCAGCGCGCCCTCGGAGCTGATGGCGGCGGCATCCTCGGGGCTCGCGTCCTGGCTGAACGCCTCCTCGATTTCTCGGGAGAGACGCATCATCACCGTGTCGCGTCCGGCATGCCGCAGGTGCTCCGCGATGAGCGGCGGGTAGAGCCCGACGAGCGTCGTGCGGCCCTGTGGCAGCGTGCGCAGGAGACTCCTGGCGTCGAGTTCCTCCAGCACCGACCACGGCACGATCCGCCCGGCGGCCGTCGTCGAAACCGGTCCCGTGAGCGCGAGGGACCGGACGGCGTGCAGGGCCGGGCCCTCGAGCCCGACGAGCAGGTGGTCAACCACCTCGCCCAGGTCCGGCGTCCAAAGCTCGCCGCGCGCCCGCCATGTGCCGTCGACCTCGACGAGCCGTTGCCCCCGCCGCGCCGCCCGCACGATGGCGTCGGCGAGGCCCGGCATCCCGCCGGACTTCGCGTGGACGCGCCCCGCCGTGGTCGCCTCGATCGGACCGCCCAGGAGGCTCTCGGCCAGCTGCGCGGTCTCCTCGTAGCTGAGCGCCGGCACCGCCATCCGGACGACGGGGCTGACCGCGGCGGAGAGCGACGCCCGGCCTTCCTCCAGGGTGGCGTACGGGCGGGTGGCAGTGACCAGGGGGAACGGCCGCCGCCCCCATGCCGCGACGAGCGCCCCGATCGACGACCGGTCCAGATCGTCCGCATCGTCCACCAGCAGCACGAGGCTTCGGTCCTCCGCGAGCTCGTGCACTGCGGTGACGTACGTGGCGAGCAGGGACGGGCCCCGGACAGGCCGCAGCCGCCCGAGCTCGCTGACCGCCAGTGCCTCGAGGTCCTGGTCGCGCAGCGCGAGCGCACCCCGGAGCCGCACCACCCGGTGTCCAGCATCATCGAGCAGGTCGCCGGCCCGGGAGAGGAGCGACGTGCGCCCGGAGCCCGGGAGCCCCGTCAACACCACGCTGCCGCCCCCGCGCACCTCCCGCACGATCTCGGTGGTGAGCTCTTCATGGAGCTGCGGCAGGGACATGGCATCACCCTATGAACACGAGAACCCCACCGCGCGAGGAGGCATCACGCATCCTGCAGGCCTTCTGCGAGGCCGGCGATGACCCGCTCAACCCCCGCCGCCCGTGAAGCCCAGCACCCCGGCCGACAATGCCTGACTCCCTGCGACGTGCGATGCCGGGAGACGGGCGCACTCCTCAGGCGTAGGCCCCCCGGTCAAGCCCCCAGCGGCCGTTCCGGGTTCCAGCGGGCAAAGCAAGAGGCCCCCTGGCCAGCGTTTCCGCTGTTCAGAGGGCCTCTCTGGTGGTCGGGGTGACAGGATTTGAACCTGCGACCTCTTCGTCCCGAACGAAGCGCGCTACCAAGCTGCGCCACACCCCGAAGGACCTGCTCCCACGCCGCAGGACCTACGTCCTCGTGCGGAAGCCTGCTCAGAATAGCCGACGATCCGGCCTGGACGAAAACGAGATCCGGCTACCGGGCGGTGAACGTGAGCAACGTCGCCTCCGGGCGGCACGCGAAGCGCACCGGGGCGTACGGCGAGGTGCCCGCGCCGGCCGACACGTGCAGCCACGCGGAGCCCGCGCCGCCCGTCTCGTCGGGCCTCGGACCGGGCCAGCCGTGCAGGCCGCTGGCCCGTCGCCGGTCGATGTCGCAGTTGGTGACGAGCGCGCCGACGCCCGGCAGCCGCAGCTGCCCGCCGTGCGTGTGACCCGCGAGGACGACGTCCGCGCCGTCGGCCTGCATCCGGTCCAGCACGCGCCGGTACGGGGCGTGCGTGACGCCGAGGTGCAGCACCGCGTCGTCCGGCGTGCCGCCGGTGGTGGCCGACGACGGGGGGAAGTCGTCACGGTCCAGGTGCGGGTCGTCGACGCCCACCAGGGACAGCAGCCGGCCGTCGGCCTCGACCGTGTCGCGCCGGTTGGTGAGGTCCCGCCACCCGGCGGCGACCATCGCGCCGGCCAGCTCGTCGGAGGGCAGCTCGGCCGGGCGGGTGTGCACGATGCGGGTGTCGCGCCGCAGGTACCGCGCCGGGTTCTTCGGCACCGGCGCGTAGTAGTCGTTCGATCCCATGACGAACGCGCCGGGCGCCGTCGTGAGCAGGGGGGTGAGCGCCTCCAGCAGCGGCCCGAGCGCGTCGCGGTGGGCCAGGTTGTCGCCGGTGTTCACCACCAGGTGCGGCTCGTACTCCGCCAGCGACTGCACCCAGGCGATCTTGCGGCTCTGCGACGGCGTGAGGTGCAGGTCGGACACGTGCAGCACCCGCAGGTCGGGCTCGCCCGCCGGCAGCACCGGAACCGTGGCCCGGCGCACCGTGAAGAGCTTGGTCTCCAGGTGGGCGTAGCCGAGTCCCGCGACGCCGGCGGCGACGAGCCCGCCCGCGACCTGCCAGCCGGGGGTCAGTTGTCGCCCCAGGCGTCGCCGAGCGACTCCCAGTCACCGTTCTGGACGGCGTCCCAGGCGGCCGCCGCGTCGGCGCGGCCGTTCCCGTTGCCGTTGCCGCCGCGGTCGTTGCCCTTGTCGCCCTTGGGCTCGTTGCCCTTGTCGCCGCCGTTGTCGCCGCCGTCGTCGTCGCTCGTGTCGCCGCCGTCGTCACCGCCCGACGAGGGCGGCGGGGCCGTGACACCGATCATGGACTGGTCGGGAGCGCCGAAGCTCTTCACCGGGACGTCCTGGATCGCCTTGTCCATGTACTCCTTCCACGCCGGGGCGGCGATCGTCGAGCCGTACAGCACCTTGTAGTACTGGCCGTTGACGACGTTGCCCTCGGTGTGGTCCTCCATCGGCTTGTCGGCGTTGCCGACCCACACGGAGGTCGAGAGGTTGGGCGTGAAGCCGGTGAACCACGTCTGGGCGGAGAGCTGGGACGTTCCGGTCTTCCCGGCGACCTGACGGCCGTCGGCCAGACCGCCGAGCCGCCGCGCGGTGCCGTCGGTGAAGACCTTCTCCATCGCGTACACCACGGTGTTCGCGACGTTGGACGGCAGGGCGTCCTTGTCGCACTTGGCGTCCGGGACGTCGTACTCCTTGCCGCCGGGGCCCGTGATCGCGGTGATGGCGACGGGGGAGCAGTACGTGCCGCCCGAGGCGAGCGTCGCGTAGGCGGCGGCCTGGTAGAGCGGCGTCGACTCCTGGGTGCCGATGATCATCGGTGCCTGGATGTCGATGTCCTTCTCCTCCGGGGACGTCACCACGCCGCCGTTGCTGTCCTTGTGGACCGAGCGGGTGGGCCGGAACCCCATGTCCCACGCGGTGCTGCGCAGCTTGCAGAGGTTGAGCTCGTAGCCCATCGACGCGTAGGCGGTGTTCACGGACTCGTACGTGGCCTGCAGGGCGCTGATGTACCCGCGCCCGCCGCCCTCGGAGTTTCCGGGCTGCCAGGTCTCGGGGCCGAGCCACTGGACGCACGGCTTGGTCTGGAAGTTGCCCACCACGCGGGTGACCTCGTTCGCGTTCACGCGCTCCGACAGCGTGTGACCCTCCTTGAGCCACTCGGCCAGCACGAACGGCTTGAAGTTCGAGCCCACCTGGAAGCCACCGGACGCACCGTGGGTCGGGTCGGCCGCGTAGTTGACGCGCGTGGTCCCCTCCTTGCCCTCGGAGGGCGTGTAGGGGATGTTCTGCGCCATCGCGAGGATCTTCCCCGTGCCCGGCTCGACGGACGCGATGGCCGACTGCAGGCCGCTCGAGTCACCGGCGGGGACGGCGTTCTTGACCGCCTTGGCGGCCGCCTTCTGCTTCTTCGGGTCGAGCGTGGTGTGGATCTCGAGGCCGCCGCGGTACAGCAGCTGCTGGCGCTCGGCCTTCGTCTCGCCGAACACCGGGTTGGTGACGATCTCCTTGGTCACGTAGTCGCAGAAGAACGCGGAGTCCGCGGCCGCGGCGCAGCCGATCTCGGTGGGGTTGACGTCGAGCGACTTCTTGATCGGCGTGTCCTTGGCCTCGTCGCGCTCCTCGGTGGAGATGTACCCGAGCTTCCACATGTTCTGCAGCACGAGGTCGCGACGCTCCTTGGCGTCCTTCGGGTTCACCGTGGGGTCGAAGCGGCTCGGCGACTTCGTGATGCCGGCGATGGTCGCGGCCTCGACGATGCTCAGCTCGGAGGCGTGCTTGTCGAAGTAGTAGCGGGCCGCGGCCTCCACGCCGTAGATGCTGCGCGACCCGAACTGCGCGGCGTTGAGGTAGCCCTGCAGCACCTCGTCCTTCGTCATCGTCTTCTCGAGGGAGATGGCCATCTTCGCCTCGGTGAGCTTGCGGGAGATCGAGTCCTCGCTCGCCTTGATGACGCCGAACTGGTCGCCGTCCTGCAGCGCCTGGTCGATGAGCATGTTCTTCACGTACTGCTGCGTCAGCGTCGATGCACCCTGCGTGGCATGGCCGGCCACGTTGTTGGCCAGCGCGCGCGTCATGCCCTGCACGTCGATGCCGCCGTGCTCGTAGAAGCGCTCGTCCTCGATGGCGATCACCGCGTGCTGCATCGGCTCGGAGATCTCGTCCAGCGGCACCACGATGCGGTTCTGCGCGTAGAACGTGGCCAGCAGCTTCCCGTTCGCGGCGTAGATGCGCGACTGCTGCGACATCGGCCGCGGCTCCAGCTCCGCGGGCACCTCGTCGTAGATCGCGACCGTGCTGTCGGCCGCGGCGTTGGCTCCCGCCACCATCGGGATGACCAGCCCGGCGGCGAGGACGCCGCCGACACCGGCCGCGAGGACGAACGCGAGAAGCAGCGCGACGAGCTGCGTCGCCGGCATCGTGCGCGTGATGCGGCGAGGGTCGGATTTGGCCATGCCCACCAGGGTACGGGCTGAGCCTGAGGCGGCACGGCCGCGACGCCGGTCCCGCTGTGCAGATCGTGTGGACCCGTCGTGGGAGCGACGGGACGACGGCGCTCGGGTCGGTCGCTGGTTACGATCGCGGCATGGCTACCACGTGGGAGTACGCGACCATCCCCCTGCTGATCCACAACACCAAGGCGATCCTCGACCAATGGGGGGCCGACGGGTGGGAGCTCGTCCAGGTCGTCCCGGGCCCCGACAGCACCAACCTGGTCGCCTACCTCAAGCGCCCTTCCGGCGGGCAGTGATGAGCGCCTCGCCCGAGGCCCGGCTCGCCGAGCTCGGCATCACCCTGCCCGACGTCGCCGCACCCGTCGCGGCCTACGTCCCCGCCGTCCGCTCCGGGAACTACGTCTACACGGCGGGCCAGCTGCCCTTCGTCGACGGCGCGCTGCCGCTGACCGGCAAGGTCGGCGCCGCCGTCTCGCCGGAGGAGGCCGCCGACCTGGCCCGCACCTGCGCGCTCAACGGGCTCGCCGCCGTCCGCTCCCTCGTGGGCACCCTCGACGGCGCGCGGATCGTCAAGGTGACGGGCTTCGTCGCCTCCGACCCGTCGTTCACCGGCCAGCCCGGCGTCATCAACGGCGCCTCGAACGTCCTCGGCGAGATCTTCGGCGACGCGGGAGTGCACGCCCGCTCCGCGGTGGGGGTGGCGGTGCTTCCGCTCGACTCTCCGGTCGAGGTGGAGCTGGTCGTCGAGGTTTTGTGAGGTTCTGTCCGTAGCTCTTGGTTGCGGACGCGGGTGGGGACGAGGTCCTTCGCCAGGTCGCGTTCACGGGCCCCAGGGGGCCCTCCACTTCGGGACGTCTACGACCCGGCGGAGGACCTCGTCCCCACCCGCTCCTGCACCGTCTCGCGCGTCGCTACCTCAAATCGCTCTCGACGACGGTGGTGACGGCGCGCAGCGCGTCGCGCGGTCCCTCGCCGGACAGGGAGAGGGTCGCGGGAGCTCCGGCCTGGGATCGGCTCGTGCTCGACGGCGACCACGGCCCCATCTTCATCAAGCGGGCGGCCAGCTCCCCGCAGCGTCACACCAGCTCGGCGACAGCAGGTCGCGAGGGACGGGGCTCCCCGGCCGGGGTACAGCACAGGCAGATCCCCCCACGGCGAGCGAGCGTGCCCTCACCCCGACCGCACGCGACGTCGCGCAACCTCGGGCCACGGGGCGGGCGACGACGTCGCGGGGTGTGCGCCGTCGTCGGGCATCAGGGCCGTGAGACGACAGCAGAGCAGGCGGGAGGGGCGTTCTTCGCCGGGTCGTAGAAGTCCCGGAGTGGAGGGCGCCCTGGCGCCCGTGAACGCGACCCGGCGAAGAATGCCCCTCCCGCCTGCGTCAGCGAGCGAGGTGTCGGCCGCAACCGAGGTGACGGCCGCAACCCAGCGACCGAAACCCAGGATCAGCGAGCCCGCCGCTCCAGACGGTCGATGTCGAGCAGGACGACCGCGCGACCCTCACGACGCACCCAACCGCGCGTCGCGAAGTCCGCCAGAGCCTTGTTGACCGTCTCGCGCGAGGCACCGACCAGCTGGGCGAGCTCTTCCTGCGTGAGGTCGTGGGCGACGCGGATGCCGTCGTCGTTGGGCTCGCCGAAGCGGGCGGAGAGGTCGAGGAGCGCCTTGGCGACGCGGCCGGGGACGTCGGAGAAGACGAGGTCGGCCAGGGTCTCGTTGGTGCGGCGCAGGCGGCGGGCCAGGGCGCCGAGCAGGGTGGTGGCGACGCTGGGGTGCGCGGCGATCCACTGCACGAGGGCCTGGTGGCGCAGCTCGTAGACGAGCGCGTCGGACACGGACGAGGCCGTCGCGGTGCGGGGGCCCGGGTCGAACAGGGACAGCTCGCCGAACATCTCGCCGGGGCCGAGGATCGACAGCAGGTTCTCCCGGCCGTCGCTCGACCGACGACCGAGCTTGATCTTGCCCTGCGCGATGACGTAGAGCCGGTCGCCGGGCTCGCCCTCGCGGAAGAGGACGTCCCCGCGGGTCAGCTCGACCGGGACCATGGACTCGAAGAGCGCCTTCGTCTCCTCGGATTCCATGTCCGCGAAGAGAGGGGCGGAGAGCACGACGGTGTCGTCCACAGGATTCCTCACGTGGTTCGTGGGCGGCCGTCCCGGGTCGGGTGCGGTCGTCCGGGGGTTGTCAAGAGGGTGTGTTCCGGTTCTCAGTCTGCCTCACCGCACCAAATCGCGGCACGACGAAGCGCCGGGAGGCGCCGGGGGAGCGTTGCCGGAGCCCGTGTGGGCGGGCGTGGCTACGCTCGCAGTGTGCCGACGAAGCCCGCCTCCTCGACCGCTCTCACGTCCGACGCGACGCCTACGGGCGAGTCGCGGGTCGCGCTGGTGCGCCGCGCGCGCCGCATCGACCGCGAGCTGGCCGTGACGTACCCGGACGCGCGGGCGGAGCTGGACTTCACGACGCCGCTGGAGCTGCTGGTGGCGACGGTGCTGTCGGCGCAGACCACGGACGTGCGGGTCAACGCGACCACACCGGCGATCTTCGCCCGCTACCCGGACGCTGCCGCGTACGCGGGCGCGGACCCCGCGGAGATGGAGGAGCTGTTCAAGCCGCTCGGCTTCTTCCGGGCCAAGACGCGCTCGATCATCGGGCTGGGGCAGGCGCTGGTCGAGCGGTTCGACGGCGAGGTCCCGGCCCGCCTGGACGACCTGGTGACGCTGCCGGGCGTGGGGCGCAAGACGGCGAACGTGGTGCTGGGCAACGCGTTCGGCGTCCCCGGGATCACGGTGGACACGCACTTCGGCCGGCTGGCGCGCCGCTTCGGCTGGACCGACCAGGAGGATCCGGTCAAGGTCGAGCACGAGGTGGGGGCGCTGTTCCCGAAGAAGGACTGGACGATGTTGAGCCACCACCTCGTCTGGCACGGGCGCCGGCGGTGCCACGCCCGGCGGCCGGCGTGCGGGGCGTGCCCGGTGGCGCGCTGGTGCCCGTCGTTCGGGATCGGGGAGACCGACCCGGTCGCCGCGGCGAAGCTCGTCAAGCCGGGGCCGCGGGGCTGAGCCCTGCCGAGCCGTGACCCGGTCTCAGCGGGCGGCGGCGAGCGCGTGGTCGAGCCAGTCGACGAGGAGCTTGCCGACCTCGTCGGGGGCCTCCTCGGGCAGGAAGTGCCCGGCGCCGTCGACGGTCTCGTAGCGGAAGTCGCGGGCGAGCGCCGCGCCGTCGACGGGTGCGTGGCGGGGGGCGAGGAAGCCGTCCAGCTCGCCGTGCACCTGCAGCACCGGGACGTCGACGGGCTCGCGCAGCGCGGCGAGGTAGCGGCGGCCGTCGGGGCGCGGCGTCGAGCGGACCATCCAGCGCAGCGACTCCATCACGGTGTGCGCCGCGAACGGGATCCGCATCACCGTGCGGTACAGGTCGTAGGCGTCGGTGCCGAGGGGGCGCGCGGCGCCGTCGCGGAGCACGCGCGCCACCTGGTCACCGTCGGTGAGCCGGCGCTCGGGCAGCGTGGGCAGCTGGTAGGCGGCGAGCTGGCGGCGTGCCAGCGGGGTGAGCAGCTGGCGGCCCGAGACGTGCAGGCGGGCCGGGTGCGGCGCGGAGACGGCGCCCACGGCCGCGGTCACCGCCGGCTGCAGCCGCGCCATCGACCATGCGGTGATGCCGCCGGTGCCGTGCCCGACGACGACCGCCTTGTCGTGGCCGAGGGAGCGCACCACGCCCGCGACGTCCTGGGTGCCGGTGGGGACGTCGTAGCCGGACGGCGGCTTGTCGGAGGCGCCCACGCCGCGCAGGTCCATCGCCGCCACCCGGTACCCGGCGTCGGCGAGGTGCTCCATCTGGTGCCGCCACGCCCACCAGAACTGGGGGAACCCGTGCAGCAGCACGACGAGCGGGCTGCGGCCGCCGTTCGTCCGGTCGGGCCCGGCGAGCGCGACGTGGAAGCGGGCCCCGTTCGCGGGCACGAGCTCGTGCCGCCAGGGTCCGTCGACCAGGGCGCTGGAGAAGTCGCTGGAGTCCGACATCGCGGTCACCGGTCGAACCTACCCGCTGCGGCGCGCCGGGGCCCGTACAGGCGCGCGATGTCACAGGTTCGTCCGTCGGGCCCGACCCTTCGACGGGCTCAGGTCAGGCAGGCTCGACGGGCGGACCCGAGGCCCGACTCAACCGGCGGACTCGACCGGCACGTCTCCGCCCTCGGCCGGACGCGGCTCCTTGGGCGGGTCGAACCGGTAGCCGACGTTGCGGACGGTGCCGATGAGCTGCTCGTGCTCGGGGCCGAGCTTCGCGCGCAGGCGCCGCACGTGCACGTCCACGGTCCGGGTGCCGCCGTAGTAGTCGTAGCCCCACACCTCCTGCAGCAGCTGGGCCCGCGTGAAGACGCGCCCGGGGTGCTGCACCAGGTACTTGAGGAGCTCGAACTCCTTGTAGGTGAGGTCGATGGGCCGCCCGCGCAGCCGGGCGGTGTAGCCGCCGGCGTCGATCGCGAGGTCGCCGGCGGCGATCTCCTGCGGGCCGTCGTCGACGGGGCCGCGCTCGGACCGCTCGATGACGAGGCGCAGGCGTGCCTCCACCTCGGCGGGGGACGCGGTCTCGAGCAGCAGGTCGTCGGCTCCCCACTCGTGCGTGACCACGGTCAGCCCGCCCTCGGTGAGCACGAGCACGAGCGGCACGGTGAGGCCCGTGGCGTGCAGGAGCCGACACGTGGTGCGCGCGGCGACGAGGTCACGACGCGCGTCGAGCAGGACGACGTCGGAGTCGGGGGCGTCCACCAGGGCGGACGGCTCCATGGGCAGCACCCGGATCCGGTGGCTCAGCAGGCCTAGTGCGGGCAGCACCTCGACCGACCCGCCGGACGCGGGCGTGAGGATCAGCAGCTCGGCCACCGGCACCTCCTCCCGGTCGTCGGACGGTCCGTTCGACAGCGTCCGACAGGTGCGTCCGCCAACGTACCGCGGTGCGGTGTCGATCACACCGCACCCGTCCCGGTCGTGTGACCGGTTCCCGCAGTGTGCCCCGAACCGTGTTGCGGGCGCGTTTCCGATCGACGACCGGACTGTGACGGGCGTGGCCGCGAGGGTGCCGCGACGTGTCGGCGGCGGCTCCCGGCCCGGGCCGCGAGCAGCGGGACGCCGGCCGCCGTCTGCGACACTCGTCGTCGTGACCGTGACCACCCGTGCCGTCTGGACGGCCGTCCTCTCCGCCGTCGTCGCGGCGGCCGCCGCCCTCGACGACTACGGGATCCTGCCACTGACGGCGGTGGCCGGGGTCCTCGTGCTGCTCCTCGCGACCGGCTGGGGCCCGCTGCTGCGGCTGCCCGCCCAGGGCGGGACGACGGTCGTCGTGGCGGTCGCAGGGCTCGGCGCCGTCGCCGTGGCGTGGGCCACCCAGGGCGAGCCGGTGCTGCGGAACGTGCCGCTGGTGCTCGCGATGGCGCTGGTGCTGGCGTTCGTCGCGGAGATGCTGCGCCGCGGCGGGCGGCCCCGGCTCGTGGAGTCGGTGAGCGGCACGGTGACGGGCGCGGTCGTCGCGGTGTGCTGCTCCGGCTGGGTGGCCGCCGGGCGCTCCGAGGCGGGCGCGTCGCTCGTGGTCGTGAGCGCGCTCGGCCTCGCGGTCGCCGCAGGGGTGTCGGCGACGCCGGTCGCGCGCGGCTGGGCGGGCTCGCTCGTGGGTGTGGTGCTGGGCGCCGGCGCGGCGGGCGGGGTGGCGACGCTCCTGCCCTCGATCGACCCGGTGAGCGGCTTGGTCGCGGGAGCCGTGACCGGCCTGGTGGTCGCCGTGCTGCGCCTGCTCTTCGAGCGTCAGCCCGCGCTGACCGGCCGCCGGGCGATGCTGGCCGCGGTCACGGCGCCGGTCGCCGTGAGCGGCATCCTGGTGTTCGTCGTGGGGCGACTCGTCGTCGCCTGAGCCGGCGCGCCGCCCCGCGGCGGCGGGCCCGGCCCGGCGTCACGCCGGGCGCTCGACCACGCCCGCCATGTTGATGGCCTCGCCGGCCAGCTCGATGCGGACCTTCTTGCTCACGAGCACGCCGCCGGCCTCGAGCGGCACGTTCCACACCAGCCCGTACCTCTCGCGCTCGAAGTCGGCCGACGCGCTGAAGCCGAAGATGTCGCGGCCGTACGGGTCGCGCCCGGCCCCGCCGAACTCGGCGTCGAGCGCGATGGGGTGCGTGATGCCGCGGATCGTCAGGTCGCCGTGCAGCACGAACTTCGCCGACGTCTTCAGCGTGCTGGGGGCCGTGTCGGCGCGCCCCGGGGTGCGGCCCTTGAGCCGGGCCCAGGAGAAGATCGGGTCGACCTCGGTGCGCCACTCGAGGCCCGTGCTGCGGAAGTCGATCGTGGGGTAGTTCTCCACGTCGAGGAAGTCGGGGCTGAGCAGGTGCGCGTCCCGGTCCGGCAGGTGGGTGCTGATCGACGCGGCGTCCAGGCTGGCGGCGACCGACGACTGCAGCGGGTCCTCGGCCACACGGATGGTCGCGCTCCCCGACGAGAACTCGCCGCGCACCGGGCTCACCATCATGTGCATCGCGAGGAAGCCGAGCCGCCGGTGCTCCTTGTCGAGCACGTAGTCGCCGGCGGCGGGGATGACGAGGTCGTTCCAGGTCCTGGTGGACGAGGTCATGGATGGTTCTCCGTGGTCGCGACGTCGGCCGGCGCCGGGGGGCGGGCCCGTGGGGCACGTGCGCCCGCCAGCCGGCTCGACGGCGGGGCGTCACTCGA
This sequence comes from Isoptericola sp. NPDC056618, assembly GCF_042792715.1. Taxonomy (NCBI): domain Bacteria; kingdom Bacillati; phylum Actinomycetota; class Actinomycetes; order Micrococcales; family Promicromonosporaceae; genus Isoptericola; species Isoptericola sp. NPDC056618. The sequence goes on from NZ_JBHTVZ010000004.1 coordinate 234,069, forward strand.
TGCTTCAACGTTCAATCTACGGTACGGGGGGTGCCCGGCGGGAGTGCGTCCGCCGACCGGGTGGTGCGCCTCACACGACGGTGCGGGGCGTCAGTAGACGAGCGCCTGGGCCCCCGGTCGGAGCACCTCCTCGGCGAAGACCGCCGCCCCGGCGATGCGGACGCCCGGCAGGACGTCGTCGGGCCCGAGGTCGCGGCGGGCGGCGCACTGCGTGCAGAGGGTGACCGAGCCGGAGGTGAGGACGGCGTCGAGCAGGTCGGCGGCGGGTGCCGCGTGCTCGAGCTCGAGGTCCGCCAAACGGCCCGGGACGGCGAACCACGCCGCCTCGCCGGTGAGCCACAGGCTCACCTCCGCGCCGGCGGCGACGGCCGCGGCCGCCACGGTGAGCGCCTGGTTGGCGGCCTCCGGCCGGTCCGTCCCCGACGTGGTCTTGATCACGAGCGAGCGCGCGGGCGTCGCAGCGGTGGGGGTGCTCATGGGCGGCGACCTTACTCACGCTGACCGACCCGGCGACGGCTGGGTAGGATCGCGGCATGTCGATCCACGCTCTCGAGGCAGTGTTCACCGGTCTGCTGGTCGTCGTCTCGATCACGATCATCTGGTTCGCCGGCTACGTCGTCTACAAGCTGTTCCAGGGCCAGCGCTGATGCCCTTCGCCTTCCCCGAGGGACTCGCGCCCGAGGTCTACCCGCTCGCGTGGCTCGTGGGCCGCTGGCGGGGCGAGGGCGTGATCGAGTACACCGGCATCGACGAGACGCCGTTCGTGCACGACCTCGTCTTCGACCACGACGGCGGCCCCTACCTGCGGTTCGAGTCCACGTTGCGGGTGCGCTCCGCCGCGGCGGCCGACGGCGAGGGCGGTGACGCTCCGGGCGACGACGAGCCCGACACGGTCTGGTCGACGGAGACCGGCTACTGGCGCGTGTCGAGCGACCGACCGGAGGGGCTGGAGGACGACCGGCACGCGCTGGAGGTGCTCGTCACCGACGCGTCCGGCCGCCTCTCCCTGTTCCTCGGCGTCGCGGGCAACGGCCGCATCGACCTGGCCACGGACTTCGTGGCCCGCACCTCGACGGCCGCGGAGGTCACCGCGGCGAAGCGCCTGTACGGCCTGGTCGAGGGGCGCCTGATGTGGGTCGAGGAGCTCGCCGCGTTCGGGCACCCGCTCGGCTCGTACGCCTCCGCCCAGCTCGACCGCGTCGAGAACGACTGAGGGGACCCCGATGGACTCGCCGCTCCTGGCCCGACAGGGCGCCGTGGCCGCCACGGGTGCCGACGAGGGCGTCGCCTGGCACTACGGAGACCCGGTGGCCGAGCAGCGCGCGCTCGCCCGCGGCGGTGCCGTGGTCGACCAGTCGCACCTGGGCGTCGTGCGCGTCGCCGGGCCCGACCGCCTGTCGTGGCTGCACTCGATCACGTCGCAGGACGTGCAGGCGCTGCCGCCGCGCACCTCCACCGAGCTGTTCGTGCTGTCGCCGCAGGGCCACGTCGAGCACGCCGCCGGCGTCGTCGACGACGGCGAGGCCACCTGGCTGGTCACCGAGGGCGACCACGCCGCGCCGCTCACCGCCTGGCTCGAGCGCATGAAGTTCATGATGCGGGTCGAGATCGACGACCTCTCCGCCGAGTACGCGGCGCTGGGGGAGCCCGTCGCCGCCGAGGGCGTCGAGGGCGAGCCCGTGACCTGGTGGGACACCTGGCCGCGCGTCGCGCAGGGCGGCACCCGGTACGGGCCGCCCGAGACGGAGCACCCGGGCCTGGACCGTCCGTGGCGCCTCGTCCTCGTGCCGCGCGCCGACCTGGAGGCCGCCGTCGCCGAGCGCGAGGCCGCCGGGTGGCGCCTGGCCGGCACCTGGGCCACCGAGGCGCTGCGCGTCGAGGCGTGGCGCCCGCGGCTGGCCCACGAGGTCGACCACCGGAGCGTGCCGCACGAGCTCGACTGGCTGCGCACCGCAGTCCACCTGCACAAGGGCTGCTACCGCGGGCAGGAGACGATCGCGCGCGTGCACAACCTCGGCCGCCCGCCGCGGCGTCTGGTGCTGCTCCACCTCGACGGCTCGCAGCACGTGGTCCCCGAGGCGGGCGCCCAGGTGTTCGTCGGCGGGCCCGACGGGCGTGCGGTCGGCACCGTGACCACGGTGGCGCGGCACCACGAGCTCGGACCGGTCGCGCTCGCCGTGATCAAGCGGTCCGCCCCCGAGGACGCCGAGCTCACCGTGGTGGGCGACGTCGGTGGGCAGGAGCTGCAGGTCGCGGCCGCGCAGGAGGTCGTGGTGCCGGGCGACGGCGTCTCGGCCGACCGCCCCGAGGCGCACGGGCCGCTGACCCGCGGCCTCACCCCGCGCGGGCCCGACGCCCCGCAGAGCCTGCTGTGAGCAGGCGCCCGTGAGCGACGAGCCGGCGGCCCGTCCCGCGGGCGACATGTCCCGCCGCGCGGGCGCCGCGGCGCGCGCCGCGCTGCGGTCCCTGCCCCGGCGCATCCGGCTCCGGCAGGGCATCTCGCGGGTCCGGGTCGCGTTCTGGCCGATCGTCCAGGCGGCGCTGGCCGCGGGCGTCGCGTACGGGATCGCGGTCGTCGTGCTCGGGCACACCCAGCCCTTCTTCGCCGCCGTCGCCGCGTGGGTCTGCCTCGGCTTCAGCTTCGATCGCGAGCTGCGGAAGGTGGCGGAGGTGGCCGCGGGCGTGGCCCTCGGCGTCGGCCTGGGCGACCTCATGGTCCACCTCATCGGGTCGGGCTGGTGGCAGATCGCGCTGGTGATGGCGGTCTCGGCGCTCCTCGCCCGGTTCGTCGACCGGGGCCCGCTGGTGACGATCCAGGCGGGGGTCCAGGCGGGCGTCGTCGTGGGCCTGCCGGCGTCGGTCGCGACCAACGGCGCGTTCGGTCGGTGGACGGACGCCCTGGTCGGGGGCGGCGTCGCGCTGCTCGTCGCGCTCCTCACGCCCGGCGACCCGCGGCGGCGCATCCGTGACCTGGCGCAGAGCGCGACCCGGGAGCTGGCCCTGACGCTGGAGTCCGTCGCGCTCGGCCTGCGCGACGGCGACGCCGACGAGCTCGCCGCGGCGCTGGTGCGCGGCCGGGCCGCCGAGAAGTCGCTCGAGGAGTGGCACGACGTCGCGACCAAGTCGGACGAGATCGCCCGGGTGAGCGTCAACCGCGTGCTCAGGGCGGAGATCACGCGGCTCACCGGCCAGGCGGTGCTGGTCGACCGGGCCATGCGCAGCGTGCGGGTGCTCGCCCGGCGTGTCCCGGCGACGCTCCGCTCGCTGGGAGAGCTGGGGGAGGAGGGGAGCCACCGCGTGACGGCGGCGCCCCTCTCGGGCGGGCTCCCGCCCCCGCCGGAGGTCGACCCGACCGCCGACCCGGTGGCCGACCTCGTCGTGCGCCTCGCCCACGGCGTGCGGCTGCTCGCCGCCGCCCTCGGCTCGGGCACGGGCCTGGGGCAGGCGCGCGACGCGCTGCTCGACGTCGCGCGCGACGTCGACCCGCGCACCGTGGGCGAGGGGCACTGGCAGGTGCAGTCGCTGGTGCTGCTGCTGCGCTCGCCCGTCGTCGACCTGCTGGAGGCGGCGGGTCTGCCGCCCGAGGAGGCGCGGGACGCCCTCCCGGAGATGTGACGCCCGGGGAGGACGGACCGTGCCGAGGTAGTACCGAACCCGCCGAGGTAGTACCTGTCAGCGGCGCTCGACGGCGTCCGTGTCGTCGGCGAGGAGCTGGTGAGCGAGCTGTTCCACGAGCTCGTCGACCTCGGGCTCGTCGCCGCCGGGCCACTCGGCGACGTACCGCCGCAGCCGCTGCCGCTCCGCCTCGCGGATCGACTCGGCCACGACGTCGCCGTCGGGGGTGGCGAGGACCGCGTCGCCGTCGACCTCGACGAGGCCGCGCGCCTCCAGCGCCTCCGCGACCCGCCGCACCGTCTCGGGCGAGACCTCCGTGCGCTCGGCCATGAGCTGCACGGAGCGCTTCCGCTTGAGGGAGACGCGCGTGACCATCCACGCCTCCTCGGCGGTGAGGTCGTCGTCGCGCGAGATCGTCTCGTACACCTTGAGCGGGTCGAGCTTGCCCACCCGGCGCCACAGGATGAGCCGCAGCTCGTCGAGCGACGTGCGGGCGGACCCCAGCCCGAACGACTCACCGGCGGCCTGCCCCGCGCTGCCGGGCCCGTCACCGCGGGTGGCGCTGCGCAGCTCGACCTCGGGCAACAGCCACGTGAGGACGAAGGCGAGCGCCGCCACCGGTACGGCCCAGAGGAAGACGACGTGCAGCGCGCCCGCGTAGGCGTCGACGAACCAGCTCTGCACCTCGGGCGGGCACTGCGCGAGCGTCTGCGACGAGGCGGACAGGGCGGCCGGTGAGCAGGGGCCCTGGGCGGTCGCCGGGACGGCGGTGGTGAGCTCGGTGCCGAGCCGGTTCGCGAAGACGGTGCCGAACACCGCGACGCCCACGGACGACCCGATGGTCCGGAAGTAGGTGGCGCCCGACGTGGCGGTGCCGAGGTCCTTGTAGTCGACGGCGTTCTGCACCGCGATCACCAGGACCTGCGTGACCATGCCCAGTCCGGCGCCGAGCACGAACATGCTCAAGCCGGCCTGGAGCGTGCTCGTGTCCGGGCCCATGAGCGAGAGCAGGTAGAGGCCGACGGAGGTGATCGCGGTCCCGAGGATCGGGTAGATCTTGTACCGCCCGGTGCGGGAGATGAGCTGCCCGGACCCGATGGACGTGAGCAGCATGCCGAGCATCATCGGCGTCATCTCGAGGCCGGACTCCGTGGGTGTGGAGCCCTTGACGGTCTGCAGGTACAGCGGCAGATAGGTGATCGCGCCGAACATCGCGAACCCGACGACGAATCCGACGACCGCGGCCACGGTGAACACCCTGCTGCGGAACAGGTGCAGCGGCAGCACCGGCTCGGGGGCTCGCCGCTCGACCACGACGAACGCGACGATCCCGAGCACGGCGGCCGCGATCATCGCCCACACGGCGACGGAGTCCCACGCCCAGGTGCTGCCGCCCAGGCTCGTGACCAGCACGATCGCCGTCGAGACCGTGGCGAGCAGGATGATGCCGGCGTAGTCGACCTTGGGCTTCCGGCCGGCCTCGATGTGAGGGAGCACGGAGGCGACCACGAGCAGCGCGACCACGCCGATGGGGATGTTGATGTAGAAGACCCAGCGCCAGTCGAGGTTGTCCACGAAGAAGCCGCCGAGCAGCGGGCCGGCGACCGACGAGACGCCGAAGACGGCGCCGAAGAAGCCCTGGTACCTGCCGCGCTCGCGCGGCGGGACGACGTCGCCGATGATCGCCTGCGACAGCACCATGAGCCCGCCGCCGCCCACGCCCTGGACGGCACGCCACGCGATGAGCTGGCCCATCGTCTGGGACGTGCCCGACAGGATCGACCCGACGAGGAAGATGAGGATGCAGGCGATGAACAGCGCCTTGCGCCCGTAGAGGTCGCCGAGCTTGCCCCACAGCACCGTGGTGGCCGTGCTCGCGAGCATGTAGGCCGTCACGACCCAGGACAGGTGCTCCGCGCCGCCCAGGTCGGACACGATGGTGGGCAGCGCGGTGGCGACGATCGTCTGGTCGAGCGCGGCGAGCAGCATCGCGAGCATGAGCCCGCCGAAGATGGCCAGCACCCTGCGCTGCGGCAGGGCCTCCGGCTCGGCGGGTGGTGCGCTCGGTGCTGTGGCCATCGCGTGCCCTTCCTGTCGGGCGGACGACGGCGTCCGCACGGTGAGCAGGTCCCCGCTTGGCAGGCTCGCACGGTCTTCGTCGGAGGGCACGGCGAACTACCCCGACGGATCGCGTACTCCCTCGGCAGCCCGGGTACTCCCTCGGCAGGAGGTGGGGCTCGTGCAGCACCTGTTGTCGTCGAGTAGTTGATGAGATACAGTAATTGGTGTGATGCAGCGAGCTGAACCTTCGACGGCGGACGACGCGTTCTCCGCCGACCTGCTGCGTGGTCACACCGACACGATCGTGCTCGCGACGCTCCGTCGCGGGGACCGCTACGGCTTCGAGATCTACAAGACGATCCGCGACGCCACGGGCGGTGCGCACGAGATCAAGGAGGCCACGCTCTACGCGACGTACCGCCGTCTCACCAAGGACGGCCTGGTCGAGGCCTACTGGGGCGACGAGTCCCAGGGCGGGCGCCGCAAGTACTACCGGATCACGGACGCCGGGCGGGCCGTGTTCCGGAGCAACGTCGCCGCGTGGGTCGCCACCCGCGACGTCATCGACTCCCTCCTCAGCACCGGTACCAGCACGGGCACCAGCACAGACAAGGACACCTCCCGATGACCACCGTCCACCGCCTCCTCGACGACGCGTTCGCGGGCGTCGAGCCGTCCCCCGAGGTCCAGGACCTCAAGGAGGAGATCCGGGCGAACCTCGAGGCCCGGGCCGCCGAGCTGCAGGCCGGCGGCGCGTCGCCCGACCACGCCGCCCGGCGCGCGTTCGACGAGCTCGGCGACGTCCGCGCGCTCGTCGCCGACGCGCAGGCGGACGTGGCCGCCGAGACCGGCGGCGCCCCTCGCACCCCGATGCAGGAGGCCTTCGCGGCCGCCCAGCAGCACCGCGTCCGGCCCCGGCCGCGCTTCGTGCTGGGCATCGTGCTCGCGTCCCTCGTGTTCGCGGCGCTCGTCGCCGTCTGCGTGCTGGCGGCGCTCGACGTCTTCGCCCTGCCCGCCCTTGTCGTCGCCGCGCTCCTGCTGACGGCGTCCAGCGCGGCTGGCTTCGTCGTCGGCTCCTCGCTCTCGCAGGAGACGTCGACCAACCACCCGATGCCGTCGAGCCGCGCGGGCGGCTACTACCTGGCCACCGGGCTCACGGTCCTCGCGCTGCTCCTGGCCGTCTTCGTGCTGCTCGGGGCGTTCGACCCGTGGATGTATGTCGTCGCGGGGGCCGCCCTCGTCGTGGGCGGCGTCCTGTTCACGATGCTCGGCGTCACGCAGACCAACCGGAAGAAGGCGTGGGTGCGGGACGTCGCGCGGGCCCACGCCTCCGGGCACCACTTCGACCGCTTCGACCACGACCCGGCCGCTGCCGCGCGGTTCGGCGTCTACACGGTCGTCATCTGGCTGGCGGCGTTCGTCGTGTTCGTCGTCCTCGGCCTCACCGTCGGCTGGGCGTGGTCCTGGCTGACTTTCGTCGTCGCCCTCGCGGTGATGATGCTCGTCCTCGCCCGGATGCTCTTCCGGTCGACGGAGGAGCAGCAGAAGCAGTAGCAGCAGAACGGTCCCGGGCGACTGCCATCGCCCGGGACCGGTGGCTCGGGTCCGGTGCACGACCGCACCACGAGACGCACTCCCACCCTAGGGCGTGCACCGGACCCTCCGACCCCTGGACCATCCAGCAAGGAGGAAGCATGTCCACCCCGACCCTGTCGGCGCCGGCGATCGAGGTCGCCGGCCTGACCAAGACCTACGGCTCCGGCCGCACCGCCGGTCGAGGCGCACGCACCGTGCGCGCGCTCGACGGCCTCGACCTCGCCGCCGCTCCCGGCAGCGTGCTGGGGCTGCTCGGCCCGAACGGCGCCGGCAAGTCCACCACCGTGAAGATCCTCGCGACCCTCTCGGCCCCGGACGGCGGGACCGCGCGCGTCGCGGGCCACGACGTCGTGCGCGACCCGGCCGCCGTCCGGCGCGCCATCGGCTACGTCGCGCAGCGTCCCGTCACCGACCCGATGGGCACGGGCCGCGAGAACCTCGTCCTGGCCGGCCGGCTGCAGGGCCTCGGCGCCCGCGACGCCCGGTCGCGGGCCGGCGAGCTGCTCGAGCGGTTCGGCGTCGCGCACGCCGCCGACCGGCTGGTGAAGACCTGGTCCGGCGGGATGGCGCGCAAGCTGGACGTCGCCGTCGGCCTCGTGCACCGGCCGCAGGTGCTGTTCCTCGACGAGCCCACCACGGGCCTCGACCCCGAGGCGCGCGCCGCGATGTGGGCCGAGATCGAGCACATGGCGGCCGGCGACGGCATGACGATCCTGCTCACCACCCACTACCTCGACGAGGCCGACCGCCTCGCCGACCGGGTCGTCATCGTGGACGCGGGCCGCGTCGTCACCGCGGGCACCCCCGACGCGCTGAAGGACGAGCTGCGCGGCGACGGCGTCACCGTCGAGCTCGACGACGTCGCGGCCGCGGCCGCCGCCGCACCGGTCGCCGCGCGCGTGCCCGGCATCGTCGACGTCGCCCCCGACGGGCGGACGCTGCGCGCACGGGCCGACGCGGGGGCCACGGCGCTCCCGGCGCTGCTCGCGGCGCTCGACGCCGCGGGCGTCGACGTGCGGGCGGCGGGTCTGTCCCGGCCCACGCTCGACGACGTCTACCTGCGGCACACCGGCCGCAGCCTGGAGGCGGCCCACCGGGCCGCGAGCGGGACCGCCGGCAGCGCCGGCGCCGAGGCCACGGAGGTGGCGGCATGAGCACCGCGACGATCGACCCGACCACGACGCGCCGTCCGGCCCGCCGCACGAGCGCACTGGCCCAGGCCGCGCTCCTCACGGGGCGGCAGGCCCGGCAAGGCGTGCGCATCCCCGTCTTCATGGTGATGAACCTGCTGCAGCCGATGATCTGGCTGCTGCTGTTCGGGCAGCTCTTCCGGTCCGTCATCGAGATCCCCGGGTTCGCCGGGGGAGCGGACGTCAGCTACCTCGAGTACCTCACGCCGGGCGTCGTCATGATGACGGCGATGGGCGGCGCGGCCTGGGCGGGCACCACGTTCGTGCAGGACATGGACCGCGGCGTCATGGATCGCTTCCTCGCCTCGCCGACCAGCCGCGGCGCGCTGCTGTCCGCGTCGATGGCCTGGTACGCGCTGCTCGGCTGCGCGCAGGCGCTGGTCGTCGTGGGTGTCGCGTGGCTCGGCGGGGCGCGGTTCCCGGGCGGCTGGGCCGGCGTGCTCGTCATGCTGGTCGCCGTCGCGCTGCTGAGCTGCCTGTTCGCGGCGCTGTCGGGGGCGGTCGCCCTGCTCACGCGGCAGCAGGAGGCGCTGATCGGCGTCTCGCAGCTGCTGACGATCCCGCTGATGTTCCTCTCGTCGGCGGTGATGGACCCGGGCCTCGCGCCGGACTGGATCGCCACCGCCGCGCGGTACAACCCGTTCGACTGGGCGGTGGTCGTGGCCCGGGACGCGCTCCAGGGCTTTGCCGACCCCGGCACCCTGTGGCTGCACCTGGGCCTGCTCGCCGCCGCCGTCGCGGTCATGGGCGCGCTCGCGTCGTCGGCGTTCCGCGCCTACCGCCGCGCCATCTGACGCCGAGGCAGCACGAGATCCGCCGAGGTAGTGCGACCTCGGCGGATCTCGAAATACCTCGGCGTGGGCTTCCCTGTTCCGCGACCCTGCGGGACGGTACGGTCGTCGGTCATGGAGGTCTCCGTCAGCGCGCTGCGCGCCGAGCTCAAGTCGTGGATCGAGAAGGCGCGGGCGGGCGAGGAGGTCGTCATCACCGAGCGGGGGGTGCCGGTCGCCCGCCTGTCGGGGGTGCAGACCGCCGACCTCGTCGCCGGGCTGGTGCGCGACGGCCTGCTCACGCCCGCCGCGACCGAGCGGCCGGTGCACGCGGTGCCCGACGACGACGCCGTCGCGCGGCCGGCCCCGCGCCCCGCGGCACGGCCGGCGTCGCGCATGTCCGACCTCGTGCGGCGCATCCGGCGCTGACGCCGTTCCCGCCCCGCCCGACCGCCGTCACGGAGAACGGAGCAGGATGGCCCTCGTCTACTTCGACGCCAGCGCGCTGGTGAAGCTGTGCGTGCACGAGCCCGGCTCGGCGCTGGCGAGCGCACTGTGGAACCGCGCCGACGTCGTCGTCTCGTCGCGCATCGCCGACGCCGAGGTGCGGGCCGCGCTCGCCGCCGGCGAGCGGGCCGGCGTCCTCGACCCGCTCGCGCGCCGGCGCGGGACGGCGATCTGGGACGAGCTGAGCGTCGGGCTGCACACGCTCGAGGTGACGCCCGAGGTCTCCGAGCGCGCGGCCGAGCTGGTCGCGTCGTGCCCCGTGCCGCTGCGCGGCGCCGACGCCCTGCACGTGGCGAGCGCGCTCGCCGTCGCGCACGAGGACACCGTCGTCGCGGCGTGGGACGAGCACGTCGCGGGCGCCGCCCGCTCCCGGCGCCTCCGCGTCCTCCCGTAGGCTCGGCGGGTGATCTCCGCCGCCTTCGGATCCTTCCAGTACATCGTGCTCGTCGTGCTCGCCGTCGTGGTGTTCGTCGTGCAGCTCGTCGCGTTCCTCGACGCCGCCCGCCGGCCGGCCAACGCCTACGTGTCCGAGGGGAAGCTGAAGAAGAACATCTGGCTGATCATCCTCGGCATCGCGGCCCTCATCGGGCTGTTCGGGCTGCCGCCGATGCTCATGACGGCCGGGTCGTTCTTCAACGTCATCGCCGTGACGCCCGCGATCATCTACTGGGTCGACGTGCGCCCGCGGATCCTGCCCTACGGCACGGGCGGGGGGCGTCGTCCTCAGGGCCCGACGGGCGGCTGGTGACGTGGTCGAGGTGACGACGCCGGGCCCGAGCGCGCCCGTGGCGCGTGGCGCGGCCCCGCTGGCCGAGGTCGTGCGGGGGGACCTCGTGGAGTCGGTGCACCTGGGGCACCTGGTGGTGCTGGGCCCGGACGGCGTCGTCCGGCTCGCCCTGGGCGACCCGACGACGACGATCTGGCCGCGCTCGTCGGTCAAGCCGCTGCAGGCCGTGGCCATGCTGCGCTCCGGCCTCGACCTGCCGGACCGCCTCCTGGCGCTCGCGGCCGCCAGCCACAGCGGTGCCCCGGAGCACCTGGCCGGGGTCCGCGAGATCCTCGCCGGCGCCGGGCTCGACGAGTCCGCGCTGCGCAACGCGCCCGACCTGCCGCTGGGCCGCGCGGAGGCGCTCGCCTGGCAGGAGGCCGGGCACGGCCCGGAGCAGATCGCGCAGAACTGCTCGGGCAAGCACGCCGCGATGCTCGCGACCTGCGTCGCGGCCGGCTGGGACGCCGCGACCTACCTCGACGTCGACCACCCGCTGCAGCGCGCGGTGCGCGAGGCCGTCGTCGGGCTGACGGGCGACCCGGACCCGCACGTCACCGTCGACGGCTGCGGCGCGCCGCTGTTCTCCACGAGCGTGCTCGGGCTGGCCCGCTCGTTCGGCCGGCTCGCGTCGGCGGCCGCCGACGGCACCTCCGCCGACGGCGGGCGGATCGCGCGCGCGATGGCGCGGCACCCCGAGATGGTGGCGGGCCGCGGGCGCGAGGACACCCTCGTCATGACCGCCGTGCCCGGCGCGATCGCCAAGATCGGCGCGGACGGCGTGTGCGCGGCGGGCCTGCCCGACGGGTCGGCGGTGGCTTTCAAGATCCTCGACGGCGGCGACCGGCCGCGCCCGGCCATCCTCGCCGCGGCGATGCGCGCGGCGGGGGCGGCCGGCGTCGCGGGGGCGGACGCCGCCGCGCTCGACGCCGTCGGCGTCACGCCGGTGCTGGGCGGTGGCGCCCCGGTCGGTGCGGTGCGCCCGGCCTTCGTGGCGGACGTCGCATGAGGGCCGTGCTGCAGCGCGTGTCGAGCGCGTCCGTCACGGTCGCCGGCGAGGTGGTGGGCGCGATCGACCGGCCCGGCCTGCTCGCGCTGGTCGGCGTGACGCACGACGACGGCGCCGCCGAGGTGGCGACCGTCGCCCGCAAGATCGCGGAGCTGCGGATCCTGCGCGACGAGCGCTCCGTGACGGACGCGGGCGCGCCGGTGCTGGTGGTCAGCCAGTTCACCCTGTACGGGGACGCGCGCAAGGGCCGCCGGCCCACCTGGAACGCGGCTGCACCCGGCCCGGTGGCGGAGCCGCTGGTGGACGCGGTCGTGGCCGACCTGCGGTCGCGCGGCCTCGAGGTGGCCACCGGGAGGTTCGGCGCGGACATGGATGTCGCCCTGGTGAACGACGGCCCCGTGACGATATTGGTGGAGACCTGACAAATCGCTGACCTGCGTCTTCGCGCAATTCTCGGGGCGATGCGGCAGAGTGGTGCCGCCGAGCACCGAGGCCCGGCACGAGACGGGAGGCCGACGATGACCTCGATCCGCGACACTGCGCCGCCCTGGCAGTCCCCGTCCGGCGCGCGTGCGCGCCCGGTCGCGCCGCAGGTCGTGCGACGGGTCTCGGAGCTCGTCGGCGCCGACCCCGAGGCCCTCGCCCAGACGCTCGGCCTGCTCACCCCCCACCAGCTCGCCGGCGTCGCCGCGCTGCCCGACCCGCTCCCGGTGACGGCCGCGGTGCGGGCGGCCGCCCTCGACGGGACCGCCGGCGCGCTCGACCCCGAGGACCGGCGCCTGCTGCTGACCGCCGGGGTGCTCGTCCTGGACCGCGTCGACGTCCTGCTCGGCGCGACCGGCGCTCCCGTCGAACGACTGCTCGCGCCGCCGCTGGCCGGGCACCTCCAGCTCGCCGACGGCCGGTTCCGGGTCGCGGACCCGAGGCTGCGCGCCGTCGTGCACGAGGACGCCGACCTCACCGAGCGCACGGCCGTGCACGCCGCCCTGGCGACCGAGCTGGAGCGGGTGGGCGAGCCCGGCGCGGCGCGGTGGCACGCCGCGCTCGCCACCCTCGCCGGCGACCCGGCCCTGGCCGACGGCCTGGTGCGCCTCGCCCGGCAGCGGCTGGGGCAGGGGTGCGCGGTCGCGGCGCACGCGATCGCGCGCGAGGCGGCCAGCCACGGCACCGGAGACGTGCGGGCGCGGGCGTTCCTCGTCGCGGGGCGCGCGGCGCTGCTCGCCGGGCACCTGCGCGACGCCGCCGGGTGGCTCGAGCGGGTCGCGAGCACCGGGGTGGCGACGGTGCAGGAGGACGCCGAGCGGGCCCGCGACGCGGTGCTCGCGCTGGTCGACGCCCGGCCGCTCGACCGCGCCGCGGGAGCATCCGCCCCGCGTCGGGGCAGCACCGCGCCGCTCGACGCGGACGACGACGACCCTCCGGGCGTCCGGCTCGCGCGCCTCGTCGTGCCGGTCGCCCGCGCCACGGTGTCCTCGGCGGACCGCGCCGTGCTCGCCGCCGTGGTCGAGGCGCTCGCCCGCCTCGACCGCTACCCCCGCGAGGCCGACGAGGTCCTGGCGCGGGCCGTCGTGACCGCGGTGCCGTACCGCGAGACCGCCGCCTGGGCGGGAGCCGACGGGCTCTCCCCGTTGGCGGAGGCGCACCTGCGGGTGGTGCAGGCGCTGGTGCTCCTGCGCGGCGGCGACGCCGAGCAGGCGGCCCGGGTGCTCGACGACGCCGCGGCGCGGCTGCCGCTGTCGCACGTCGTCGGCGGGCTCGCGGCCGAGGTGGCACGCCGCACCGGGGGCTCCGACACCCTCGCCGCCGGGCTGCGCGCCGTCGGCCCGGACCCGGTGCCCGCGGCGGTCGCCGCCTGCCGCGACCTCGGGTGCCTGCGCCCGGCCGCCGTGCCGTCGCTGGTGGTGAGCGCGGTGCGGACGTGCCGGGGCGGCCCGGACGGGCTCGCCGACGTGTGGGCGCGCTGGGCGGACGTGCTCACGGCGCGGGAGCTCGACGTCGCGCGCCTCGTCGCGGACGGCCTGGCGAACAAGCAGGTGGCCGACCGGCTGTGCGTGTCCGTGCGCACCGTCGAGGTGCACCTGGGGCGCGTGTTCCGGAAGGTCGGCGTGAGCTCGCGCGCCGAGCTCACCGTGGTCGCGCTGCGGCCCGCGTCGTGACGCCGACCTGACCCGACCTGTCCGTGCACATCAGGAGGGCGGTGTCAGTGGTCGGTGCGATGCCGACGCGCGACGCCGACGGCGACGCCGCCCGCGGCCACGAGCGCGGCGGCCGCGGCGACCAGCCCGGCGACGCCGGCGCCGGTCTGCGGCAGGAAGCCCGACGCGGGCGGGGCGGCCGCGGGCGGGGCACCGTCCGCGGGCACGGCGGCGGGGACGGTCGTGCCGGGGGTCGGCTCGCCGGGCTCGCCGGGCGGCACCGTGCCGGGCGGGTTGGTCGCGCAGCTCGGCGACGACGGCGGGTAGGCGGCGGTCATGGTGAGCTCGGGGTTCACCTCGAGCTTCACGTCCACGGACGGGCGCACCCAGTCGAACTCGTCGCCCTCCACCCAGACGCCGTTCTCGAGGCGCCAGCCGGGCCAGTCGAGCGGCGCGCCCGACGCGTCCACCACGGCGCCCGGCCACAGGACCCGGCCGCTCATCGGGAGGTCCGCCTGCACGACGTCGTCGCCGCCCGGGTTGAGCCACGTGATGGTCACGGTGGTGTTCTCGGTGCCCGTGGCGGTGACGGCGTAGCGGAGGTAGGGCACGTCGCCGTCGCACTCGGGCTGGAAGATCTGTGCGGTGAGCGTCGGGACCTCGGGCGGCGGGTAGTCCGTGCTGCTCGGGCTGCTGCTCGGGCTGGGCACCGTGTCGGCGAGCGCCGGCGCGGCGGCGGCGACCGCGATCGCGCCGCTCAGGACCAGGCCGACGGCGGCGCCGGCGGCGGTGCGTGCGTGGGCCATCTCGACTCCTCGGGGGCGGTGCTCTCCGTGCTGCCTGGGTGCTGCCCGGGGCCCTCACGCTAGCCGCGCGGGCGTTCCGCGGACCCTGTCTCACCCGGGTGAAACCGCAGGCAGCGGGGCATCTTCACCCGCAGGTCGGGGCCTCGACGTCGAGCAGCCCGCCGGTCGTCGTCGTCGGGGTCGACCAGACCTCCAGCCGGCCGGGCGGCGTGCCGCCCGCGTCGTTCGTCGCGGTGCCCGGCGCCGCCGGCACGACCAGCCGCAGTGTGGTGCTCTCGCCCGGGGCGAGGACGACCGTGACCGTCTGGGTGGGCCGTCCGTGCGTGGTGCGGGCCTCGCCGCCGACGGCGGTCCCGTCGCGCTCGACGCGCGGGGCCTCGGCGTCGCGCGGCCCCGCGACGGTCACGGCAAGGCTGAGGGTGCCCGGCGGACGTGCTCGCCCGGGCAGCCCGGCGACGTACCAGGGCAGCGACGTGGCGGCGTCGGCGGGGGCCGTCGACGCGAGGGTCAGCTCGAGCGTGTCCACCCGCCCGCCCGCCGTGCACTCGCTGTCGACGACCTGCAGCGACGACTCGAGGTAGGCGGACATCTTCCCGGCCACGTGGTCGCCGAGGAACACGCCGACGGCGTCCGCGGCGCGCGGGGCGGCGGCGTACGAGCCGGCGATCAGCGTGCCCTCGAGCCGGGCCTCCTCGGCCGGGTCGGCCGACCAGACGCGGACCCGGTGCTCCCCGGCGGCGCGCTGCAGGCCGGAGAGCAGCGCGCCCGGGGAGACGCTTTCGGACGTCGCGCGGGCGAGGACCGCGGCAGCGGCGTCGGCGAAGAAGCGGTCGGCCGTCTCGGGGTCCAGCACGTCGTAGACGCGCCGCAGCAGCACGTCGACGGCGTTCTCGGCCGTCAGCTCCACGGAGTCGCGGCCCAGGGCCTCCGCCACCGGGCGGGACACGGGCACCCGCACGGGGCCGGTCTCCGCGAGGAGGTGCGAGAGCGCGACGGGGTCGGTCGCGAGGACGCCGTCGACCTGTTCGCCCTGCGCCCGCGCCCACATCTCGGCGGCCAGCGTGGCCGACGTCGGGAAGTCCGGGGTGGCGGTCACGTCCTGCACGAACGTGCCGAGGCGGCCCGTGTAGGCGTCCTCGTCGTCCGCGGACAGGGGGAGCACGGGGGAGCGGAACGGGCCGACCTCGGAGGAGCCCACCTGCCGCACCACCTCGACGCGCCCGTCGTCGACCCGCACCAGGATGAGCGCTCCCGGGATCCCGCCGCCCGGCCGCAACTCCGCGCTGTTCATGCCCAGGACGAGATAGGTGCGCGGTCCGTCCGCGCCGAGCATCGCCGGCGCGAGAGCGGCCGCGCGGTCGCCGGTCGCGACGGCGCCGGCGAGCTCGTCGACCCGGTCGCGCAGCGACGTGACCGGGTCGACGAGCTGCGGCAGCAGGGCCTCCGGGTCGACCGTGTCGAGCCGGGCACGCGACGCGTCGATCGAGGCCCGCGCCGCGACCATCCCCGGGGCGGCCGACCGCAGGGGGGCGAGGTCGAGCCCGCCGTCCGGGGTGCGGCCCGTGGCGGCCACGGCGTCGGCCAGGTCGGCCAGGGCGGGCAGCACGTCGTCGGTCACGTCGTCGAGCACGACGGCGACGTCGACGGCCGCCCCCGCCGACGGGCCGACCACGGGCAGGCGGGCGGCGAGCCACCACAGCGGGCCGTCGGTCGCCTCGCGCGCGATCGTGGTCTGCGCGCGCAGCTCCGCCAGGGCCGGGGAGGAGGCGAGCGTCGCCGGGGCGCCGCCGTCCGCCTCCGACCGGGCGCCGGCGCGCAGCTCCTCCGCCACGGAGGGCACCTCCGCGGCGGCGCGGGTGAGGGCGCCGCGCGCGGCGAGCGCGTCGCGGACCAGGAGCACCGCGCAGACGGCGACGACCAGCAGGGCCGCGACCGTGCCGAGCAGCACCCAGCGCACGGCGCGCCGTCGGCGGGGCGCCGGCGCCGCGGGCTCCGTGCTGGCGGGCGCCGCGCCCGTGTCGACGGTCATGCCCGCACCGTAGGTCCGCCCGAGCCCGGCGGAGGGATGAATCTGCGGGTGATGTCGGCGCGCGCGGGTGCAAGACCAGGGGGCGCGGCGACACAGTCGCGTCGAGGGGTGGCGCGCGCCCTCGCGCGCCCCAGGACCGCAGGAGGCCCGGTGGACCCGGACGAGACGGCGCGTGTCGACGACGACACGGCGTGGTTCGACGACCTCTTCGCCGCGCACGCGGGGGCGGTGCACCGCTACCTCGTGCGGCGCCTGCCCGCGGGCGGCGCGGAGGCGGAGGACCTGGCCGCCGACGTCCTCGCCACCGCCTGGCGCCGCCGGGCGGACGTGCCGCGCGGGGCCGAGCTGCCGTGGCTCTACCGGACGGCCGGGTTCGTGCTGGCCAACCATCGGCGCAAGGCCCGGCCGACGCCCGTCGCGGTCGTGCCGGAGGTGCCCGACGACGTCGACCCGGCGGCGCTCGCCGTCGACGACGACCGCGTGCGCGCGGTCCTCGCGCGCCTCTCGCCGCGCGACCGGCAGGTGCTCCTCCTCGTCGCGTGGGACGGCGTCGGCGGCGAGGGGCTGGCGCAGGTGCTGGGCGTCTCGCGCGGGGGAGCCGACGCTGCGCTGTCCCGCGCGCGGGTGCGGCTGCGCGCCGCGTGGGACGCCGAGGCGGCGGTCGACGACGGGGCGGGCGAGGACGGCGCCGCGGCGCAAGCGGGCGCGCGATGACGACACAGACGGGGTGCGAGACGCCCGCCGGGCCGGCGGGCCGCGGGGCCGGGAGGACAGCATGAGCCGCGACGAGGTACGCGAGGACGGCGACGACGAGGCGTTCGCCCGCCTCCGGGCGGCCGACCCGGCCGCGGGGGCGGGGGCGGTCGGTGCGGGGCTGCGGGCGAAGGTCGACGCCCGGCTGGCCGGTGACGGCGACGCCGCCGCCGCCGACAGGCCGGGGGACGACCTGACCGGTGACGAGGAGGGCGACGAGCTCGCCCCCCGCCGCGGGCGGCGCCGCACGCCGTGGCTGGCCGCCGCGGGCATCGTGGTGCTCGTGGCGGTGGGAACGGGCGGGTACGCCCTCGGCGGCGCGGCCGCGCCCGGTGCGTCCGCGTCCGCCGACGCCCCGGTCGTGCTGAACGGCGGCGGCCGGGCCGCCGGGGCGGCCGGCGACGACGCCGCGGCCGGCGGCGCGGCGGTGGGTGCCGCGGAGGACAGCGCGGGCGCGGGCGACGCCGCCGGGTCGTCGGACACCGCCTCCACCATGCCGAGCTGGGCCACCTCCGGTCGGGCCCTGTTCCGCGCGGAGGGGCTGTCCACCGAGGGCGGGACGGCGTCGGCATTCGCTTTCGACGCGACGGGCGTCGCCACCCGCGAGGGGGCCGCGCGGCTCGCGCAGACGCTCGGGGTCGAGGGGAAGCCGCGGTGGGAGTACGGCTGGTCCGTGGGCCCCCAGGACGGCAGCGGCCCGCACGTCTGGCTGTCCGCCGACGGCAGCGCGACGTTCGGCTACAACGACCCCGGCGCCGACCCGTGGCAGTGCGAGGACGTCGTCGCCCGCAGCGACGGAGGAGACGACGGGGGGGACACCGAGCCTGCGTGCGACGAGCCGGCGACGTCGTCCGTCGGCGACCGGGAGGCGCGCGACGCGCTCACCGACGTCATGCGGAGCCTCGGCGTGGACCCCGACACGTTCGAGATCGAGGTGGGCGAGAAGACCGACGGCGACCCCAGCCGCTGGGTCACCGCCTCCCAGGTGGTCGACGGCAGCCGCACCGGCGCCCAGTGGAGCGCCACCGTCGGGGAGGAGGGCGTCGCCTGGCTCGACGGCTTCCTCGCCACCACCGAGGACCTCGGCGAGTACCCCGTCATCAGCCCGGCCGAGGCCGTGCGGCGCCTGGGCGACCCCCGGTTCTCCGGCGCGGCCTGGCCCGTCGCGTACGCCGACGAGGAGGCGATGTGGGCTGCCGAGCCCGACGGGAACGAGCCGACCGAGGCCCCGGCACCACCCGCGGCCGGCGACCCGGTGGACTGGCCGGTGTCCGACGTCGAGATCACCGACGCCCGGCTCGGCCTGGCGCAGCAGTCGCAGGACGACGGCTCGGTCGTGCTCGTCCCGGCGTACGAGCTGTCCGACGCCGACGGCAACGCGTGGTCCGTCGTCGCCGTCGCGGACGAGGCGATGGACTTCTCGGCCCCGCGGTGAGACCCGTGGCGGACGCCGACGCGCGGGAGTGACCGCCACCACGCGGGCGCTCCCTGACGTGAGGTGCGGGTGCGCGCTACGGTCGTCGTGACCTGTCCCGGAGCACGAAGGAGATCTCCTATGTCCACCCGTACCGCACGCACCGCCTGGAACGGCGACATCCAGAAGGGCTCCGGCCGGGTCGAGCTCGCCAGCTCCGGCGTCGGGACGTTCGACGTCTCGTTCCCCCGCCGGACGGCGGACGCCGCGGAGGGTGTCACCAGCCCGGAGGAGCTCATCGCGGCCGCGCACTCGTCGTGCTTCGCCATGGCGTTCTCGCTCGAGGTCGCGAACGCAGGCGGCACGCCCGGCAAGACCGACGTGACCGCCGACGTCACCCTGACCCCGGCCGCGGGCGGCGGCCTCGAGATCTCGAAGATCAACCTCACCGTGGTGGGCTCGGCCGCCGGCATCGACGCCGACGCGTACCGCGCCGCCGCCGAGGCTGCCAAGGCCGGCTGCCCGGTCTCGAAGGCGCTCGCGGGAGTCGGCGAGATCACGCTGGACGTGACCTTCGAGGGCTGACCTCGAGGGAGTACGCGCCGCGGCGAGGAAGTGCCGCGATCGCCGACCTAGTAGCCCAGACGGCGAGGTAGTACGAGAGCTCGTACTACCTCGCCGTCTGGCGTACTACCTCGTGGGGTCCGGTACTACCTCGGCCTCAGCGGGCGGCGAGGGCCTTGCCGGCCGCGACGGCGTCTTCCTCGGCCTGCTTGGCCATGACGGCGGCGAGCTCGGCGAACCGGTCGAGCGCGGGGTTGACGCCGACCAGGGTGAACTCGCGCTCGACGACGGTGAGGTCCGCCAGCCAGAGGTCGGCGAGGATGCGGCGCAGGTAGTCGGTGTTGTGGTCCCAGCCCTCGCGCGGGGTGCCCTCGCCGAAGGCGCCGCCGCGCGTGGTGACGAGCACGGTGGGCTTGCCCTCGAGCGCGGGCACGCCGGTGCCGAACCCGACGGTCACGAGGTCGATCCACGCCTTCGCGTGCTGGGAGACGCCGTAGTTGTACAGCGGGAGGGCGAGCACGAGCGCGTCGGCAGCACGGACCTCGTCGGCCAGGGCGGCGGCGAGGTCGAGGGCGGCGCGCTGCTCGGCGGAGCGCTCCGCCTCCGCCACGAAGCCGGCCGAGGTCGCCAGCGCCCACGCGTCGGCGGGCAGCGGGTCCTGGCCCAGGTGCCGCGTGACGACCGTCGTCCCGGGGCGGGCGGCGGTGAGCTCGGTGACCACGGTGTCCGCCAGCGCGGAGCTGGCGGAGCGGTCGCCCTGGATGCTGGCGTCGAGGCGAAGAAGCGTCATGCGGTGGGGGTCCTCCGTACGGGTCCGTCGCCCGACGGCACGCGGGGGCGACTGTTGCTTGAGGAATCAACCCGACGGTAACCACGGGCGGATTGACCGTTCAAGTCGGCCTACCATGAGGCATGCCGACCGCAGCGACCGACGCCCCGGCCTGGCTCGACGACGACCAGCAGCGGAGCTGGTCCTCGGTGGCCGCGCTCCTCATGACCCTGCCCGCGACGCTCGACGCGCAGCTGCGCGCCGACGCGGGTCTCAACCTGTTCGAGTACCACGTGCTGGTGGCGCTCGGCGACGCGCCGGAGCGCACCCTGAGCATGTCCGACCTCGCCGCGCTCTCCCGCGGCTCCCTGTCGCGGCTGTCGCACGCCGTCGGGCGGCTGGAGCGCTCCGGGTTCGTCGAGCGCACGCCGTGCTCGGTGGGGCGGCGGCGGATGGAGGCCCGGCTCACGGACGCGGGATGGGACAAGCTCGTGGCGTCCGCCCCCGGGCACGTCGCCGAGGTGCGGCGCCTCGTGGTCGACGCGCTCGACGACGACCAGCTCGCGGCGTTCGGCGCGGCCGCCGACGTCGTGGTCCGCACGATCGACCCGGCGCTGGCGCGCGGCGAGCGCGTCCGCGGCTGCGCCGAGCCGTCAGCCGAGCAGGGGCGGTGAGCCGGCGCCGGTGCCGGCGATGACGCCCTCGACGGTCTCGCGGAGCACGTCGCGCGGGTCGTGGGCGGGCTCCCAGCGCAGCAGCTCGCGGGCGCGCGTCGCGTCGAGGACCACGTCGGCGCGGGCCATGTCGAACCAGCCCACGTCGATCGGCGCGAGCCGCAGCCGAGAGGCGACCGTCAACCCGGTCCGCGCGACGTCGGGCGAGACCTCGATGCTGCGGCCGCCGGAGAGCGTGTCGGCGAGGTCGGCCGACGTCAGCCAGCCCTCGGGGGCGAGGTTGAACGGCCCGGGGTGGCGGCCGACGACGACGGAGCGGTACGCGTCGGCGGCGTCGTCGACGTGCATCACCTGCAGGCGGAGCCCTGCGAGCGCGGGGACGGCGGGCAGCAGCGCGCCCTCGGGGGCGCGCTTCGCGGCGAGCCGCAGCGCGCGGGTGCCGAGCGGCCCCAGGAAGTAGCGCCCGAGCTCGGCGCCGGCCTCGCGCTGCAGCATGAGCGCAGGGCGCACGCGGGTCACGACCAGCCGCGGGTGCCGCTCGGCGACGCCGTCGAGCATCCGCTCCACGGCGGCCTTCTGCACGGAGTACGACGACGTGCGCACGCCGCGCCGCGGCCAGTCCTCGCGCACGAGGCCGCCGCCCGAGGGGCCGGGGGAGTAGACGCCGGAGGTCGAGCCGAACACGAGGTGCGGCACGCCGCCGCGCACGACGGCGTCGGCGACGGCCTGCGAGCCGTCGAGGTTGAGGCGTCGGGCCTGCCCGGAGTCGCGGGCGGACGGCGGCGCCCAGGCGAGGTGGATGACGGCGTCGGCCCCGAGGAAGGCCCGGTCGAGGCCGCGCACGACGGCGTCCGCCGTGTCGGTGAGGTCGACACGGACCCACTCGGCGGCGGAGTGGGGGAACGCCACGGTGCTGCTGCCGTCGGCGCGCGGCACGCGCCGGGCGACCCCGACGACCGAGGTCACGGCGGGTTCGCGGGCGAGTGCGCCCAGCACGGCCGTCCCGACGTTCCCGCTGGCTCCCACGACGACGACGCGCACGGTCCGACCGTAGCCGCGGCGGCGTCGCGGCGCTCGTGCAGCGCTCTCGTGTATCGGAGACACGGCGTGTATAGCCAACACGACGTGTATGCCGTACGCTCGTGTATGCCATACACAGACCGACCGAGGGGAACGGCCATGAACGACCCGATGATCGTGGTGCGGGGGCTGCGCAAGTCCTACGGACGCACCGCCGTCCTGCGCGGCGTCGACCTCGCCGTCCGACGCGGCGAGATCTTCGCGCTGCTCGGGCCGAACGGCGCGGGCAAGACCACCACCGTCAACATCCTCACCACGCTGGTGCAGCCGGACGGCGGCACGGCGACCATCGCCGGCGCCGACGTCGTGAAGCAGCCCGCCGCGGTGCGCCGCAGCATCGCGCTGACCGGCCAGTACGCGAGCGTCGACGAGTTCCAGACGGGGGAGGAGAACCTCGTCATGATGGCGGACCTCGCCCACCTGCCGAAGCGCGTCGTGCGCCGGCGGGCCCACGAGCTCCTGGAGCGCTTCGACCTGACCGACGCCGCCCGCCGCCGGGTCGGCACCTACTCCGGCGGCATGCGCCGCCGCCTCGACCTGGCCATCAGCCTCGTCGCCGACCCGGCCGTGCTCGTGCTCGACGAGCCCACCACGGGGCTCGACCCGGCGTCGCGCTCCCAGCTCTGGGAGGTGGTGCGCGGGCTCGCGGCCGACGGCACCACCATCCTGCTCACCACGCAGTACCTGGAGGAGGCCGACCGGCTGGCCGACACGATCGCCGTGCTCGCCGAGGGCACCATCGCCGCGCGCGGCACCGCCGAGGAGCTCAAGGCCCTCGTCGCCGGCGACCACGTGCGCGTGACGTTCGACGACGCCGCGAGCCTCGCCACCGCGCGCGAGCTCGGCGTCGCGGGCCTCGACGTCGCGGAGGAGGACCTCCGGGCGCTCGCGCTGACCTTCCCGAGCGCCGAGCCCGTCCGCGCCATCCGCGACGTCCTCGACCGGGCCGAGTCCCGCGGCCTCGCCGTCGCGGGCGTGAGCGTGGTCAAGCCCACCCTCGACGACGTCTTCCTGGCGCTCACCGGCCACTCCGCGCAGGCCGCCGGACGCACCTCCGGCACCACCGACCAGACCGCTCCCGAGGAGGCCCTGCGATGACCACCACCCTGGCCCCGTCCGCGCCCACCGTGCACGGCACGGTCCGCCCCGCGTCCGTGCGCGCTCCCCTGCGCGACGTCGCCACCATGACCCGGCGCGAGGCGCGCCGCTCCTTGCGCTCGATCGACGGGCTCATCACCGCGTTCGCGCTGCCCGTGCTGATCATGTCGGCGTTCGTGATCGTCTTCGGCGGCGCCATCTCGGGCGGCACCGGGGGCGAGTACATCGACTACGTCGTGCCCGGCGTGCTCGTCATGTGCCTGGGCATGAACTCGGCCACGGCAGCCACGGGCGTCGCCCAGGACATGACCACCGGGACCATCGACCGTTTCAAGACGCTACCCATCTTCTCGTCGTCGGCGCTGTGGGGGCACGTCATCGCGAGCGTCGTGCGCAACCTTGCCTCGGTGGTCGTGGTGCTGCTGGTGGCGATCGCGTACGGGTTCCGGCCCGAGGCCGACCTGGGCCAGTGGCTCGGGTTCGTGGGGTTCGCGGTGCTCGCCGTGGTGACGTTCACCTGGCTGTGCGTCGTGTTCGGGCTGGTGCTCAGTGTCGAGGCGTCCATGTCCGTGAGCATGATCTTCCTCTTCGTCCCGTACCTCAGCTCCGGCTTCGTGCCGGTCGACACCATGCCGGACTGGCTGCACGGCTTCGCCGAGCACCAGCCGTTCACCCCGATCATCGAGTCGGTGCGGGGCCTCCTCGGCGGAGCGCCCGACGCCGCCACGATCGTCACGGCGTGCGTGTGGCTGGTGGGCTTCCTCGCGGCGAGCGTCGTCGTGGGCGGCGTGCTGTACCGCCGCCGGACCGCCCGCTGACCTCGGTGGACCGTCGTGGGTGGGCTCGTGGCACCGTTCCGACGCGGAACGGGGC